>DGYN01000152.1:0-30862 GCA_002398405.1 Caulobacteraceae bacterium UBA5005 | reverse complement strand
ATCTCCTGCATGCGGGCGTTGCCCGGCGATTTCTTAAGCAGCAGCGCGGTCTGCACCACGCCGTAAAGCACGGCGAGCAGGCCTGCTCCGATGACGAGCAAAAGCGAAGTGTCCATAGTCCGGGCGTCCCCTATTCCTTGCGCAAGGAAGCCGCTCTTTAAGCGGCGCTACGGATGATAACTATCCGTCCCTGCGCTGATTTCCCCCCAGACGCGAAGAGGCGCCCGGTTTTGAGGCGGGGATAGTTGCCGCAACTGAACGGGATACGCAACCGGCGAAAGACGCCGGAGAGAAAATCCTTAACGCTGACTGACGCGCAGGGACTTGGGAGCCTGGTTGGTGATGGTCACGCCCTTGATCATGCCGGGTCCGGCGATGGCCGTGGCGTCGCGCAGGACGGCGGCCTTGAGCTTGGCCTCGTCGATCTTGGTGTAGTCGGTGGCGAGGGTGAAGGGCGTGCGGTGCGCGGCCTTCACCAGGGCGTCGCGGAAATAGGGTTCGCGCTCGCGCATCTTGGTGCCGTCGGCGCGGGGCATGAGGTCCAGGCGCACGGCGACGAAGACGTAGTTGACCACCTTGCCGCCGACGATCACCGGAACGGCGACGGCGGAGATGTTCACATAGTGCGTGGATTCATCGGCCTTCTTCTCTGGCGGGTCGGCGGCCTGGGCGTTCACCGAAGCGGCGGCGAGGAGGGCGGCGAGGGCAAGGGCGAATCTCATGCCCGGGACGCTACGCCCATATGGTTTAGCCTTAGTTGCCGTGGCGGTAGCCGAGGGCGGCCGGCGCCAGGGTTTTCCCAGCGGCCTTTGCGCGCACCCCCTCCCCTTCGGCGGCCCGGCCGATGACCGTGAAGCCAGGCAGGACGGCGGGCGCGGTGGCCACCAGCTGGTAGTCGTCGCCGCCGGTCGCGAGAGCCAACAGGGCGGCGTCGCGGCCGGCCTGGGCCGCGACCCAGGCGGCGGCGGCGTCCGAGAGGGGCATGAGGTCGAGGTCGAGCTCGAAGGCGACGCCGCTGGCCCTGGCGATGTGGCCGGCGTCGGCGAGGAGGCCGTCGGAGATGTCGGCGCAGGCCGTGGCGCCTATAAGGTCGAGGTCCAGGCGCGGGTTGGGCAGCCGGTAGTGGTCCGCCAGAGCGGGGTCGATGTCTTCGCCCAGGGCCGCCTTGAGGCCGAGAAAGCCGTCGCCGATAGGGCCGGAGACCTGGACGAGGTCCCCTGCCCTGGCGCCCGACCGCCGGACCATGGCGCCGGCGCTCACCCAGCCGAACATTGTGGCGCTGAGAACCAGCGGCCCGGGCGTTGCGACGGTGTCGCCGCCGAGAAGGGTCATGTTGAACGCGGCCTGGTCCTCCGCGAGGCCGCGGGCGAAGGCCTCGCGCTGAGGCCAGGTCACCGAGGCCGGCCAGGCGCAGGCGAGGAGGTAGGCGTAAGGGACGGCGCCTTTGGCGGCGAGGTCGGAGAGATTGACGCGCAGGAGCTTCCTGGCGACCAGGTCCAAGGGGTCGTTGGGGAGGAAATGAACGCCCTCGACGATGGCGTCCTTGGTGACGACGAGGTCAAAGCCGGGGCGGGAGGGGATGGCCGCGGCGTCGTCGAGGAGGCCGAAGGCTTCCGGCGCGGTCGCGAGCGGCCGAAGCAGGCGGGCTATGGTTTCAAACTCGTCAGGGGCGCTCATCGCGCGCCATCGCGTCGAGGGCGGCGTTGACGAAGCCGGGCTCGGGGCCCTCGAAGAAGGATTTGGCGATCTCGACGTACTCATCGATGACCACCTCGTGCGGGGCGGCCTTGGCCAGAAGTTCGAAGCCCCCGGCGCGGAAGATGGCGCGGAGGGTGGCGTCGATGCGTTCGAGCTTCCAGCCCGTGGCGAGTTTGCGGGCGATGGCCTTGTCGATCTCGCCCTGGCGCTCGACGGCGCCGCGGACGATGGAGGCGAAATAGGCTTCGTCGGCGGCGGCCAGGGTCTCGCCCTCGAAATCGCGGTCGAAGCGGTGGTCGGTGAACTCGCGGATCACGGCCTCGACCCCGGCGCCGGAGGTCTCCATCTGATAGAGGGCCTGGACCGCGGCAAGGCGGGCGACGGACCTTTCCTGGCGGCTCATGAGCGGGGCCGGGTGAAACGCTGTTTGACCGCGAGGACCGCCAGGCAGGCGCGGGCCGCGCCGCCGCCCTTGTCGCCTTCCGAGACCTTGGCCCGGTCCCAGGCCTGTTCCTCGTTTTCGACGGTGAGCACGCCGTTGCCGATAGCCAGGCCCGTCTGGGCGAGGTCCATGATGCCCCGAGCGCTTTCGTCGGAGACAACTTCGAAGTGATAGGTCTCGCCGCGAATAACGACGCCGAGCGCCACATAGCCGTCGAACCCGGCGCGGGCCTTTTCGGCGATGGCGATGACGGCGGGGATTTCCAGGGCGCCGGGGACTGTGGCGACCTCGTATTTGGCGCCGGCGGCGTCGAGGGCGGCGGTGGCGCCTTTCAGGAGTTCGTCCGAGAGGGCGTCATAGAAGCGGCCTTCAACGATGAGGATGCGATCGGTCATGGGGCCTTGCTTTAAGCTTCGAGGGGGCGGCGGTCGATGATCTTCAGGCCGTAACCTTCGGCGGCGGCGAGGCGCACCGGGCTGGAGGACAGGAGGATCATGTCGCGGACGCCGAGATCGAGGAGGATCTGCGCGCCGACGCCGTAGTCGCGGATCGCGGTCTGGGCCGGATCGCCGGCCTTTCCGCCGTAGCGGTCGGAGAGCAGGGTCGGCGACGGATCGCGGATGAAGACGGCGACGCCGGCGCCGGGGTGTTCGCTGATGGCCTTGAGGGCCGCGGGGATGTAGTCGCGGCGGGCTTCCACGTGGCCGAGCATGTCGGCGGCCATATCGACGCGGTGCATGCGGACCATGGTCGGCTGGTTGGGGTCGATGGTCCCCTTGATCAGGGCGACGTGTTCGGCGCGGTCGATCTTGTTGCGGAAGATGATCATCCTAAACTGGCCGCCGTGGACGCTTTCGAAGGGGGTGTCGAGCACCCGTTCCACCTGGCGCTCGGTGCGGCGGCGGTAGGCGATGAGGTCGGCGATCGTGCCGATCTTCATGCCGTGCAGTTGGGCGAAGGATACCAGGTCCGGCAGGCGCGCCATGGTCCCGTCGTCGTTCATCACCTCGCAGATGACGCCGGACGGCATGAGGCCGGCGAGGCGTGAGATGTCGACCGCGGCCTCGGTGTGGCCGGCGCGGACCAGGCTTCCGCCATCCTTGGCGACCAGGGGAAAGACGTGACCGGGGGAGACAATGTCGCCGGCGCCCTTCGACGGGTCGACGGCCACGGCGATGGTGTGAGCGCGGTCGTGGGCCGAGATGCCGGTGGTGACCCCTTCCCGCGCCTCGATGGAGACGGTGAAGGCGGTGCCGTGGCCTGACTGGTTGTCGGCCGACATGGGCGGCAGACGCAGTTCCTTGGCGCGCTCGGGGGTGATGGCCAGGCAGATCAGGCCGCGGGCGTGCTTGGCCATGAAGTTGATCTGTTCGGGGGTGGCGAACTGGGCGGGGATGATGACATCGCCCTCGTTCTCCCGGTCCTCGGCGTCCACCAGAATGTAGGGCCGCCCATTGCGGGCGTCCTCGATAATGTCCTCGATGGGAGAGATGGGGGAGTCGGGGTCGGTCATTTAGGCTCTGTCTCGCGCCAGCGGGCCAGATAGCGCGCCAGCATATCGATTTCGAGGTTCACCAGGGATCCGGCGGAAAGATTTCCAAGGGTGGTGACCTGCCAGGTGTGGGGGATGAGGTTGACGCCAAAGACATCGCTCTCGACTTCGTTGACGGTGAGCGACACGCCCTCGACGGTGATCGAGCCCTTGGGGGCGATATAACGGTGCAGGGGCCGGGGGACCTTGATGGCGACGCGGTGGGAGCCGCCCTCCGCAGTCACGGATTTGACTTCGCCGACGCCATCGACGTGGCCCGAGACGATATGGCCGCCGAGTTCATCGCCAACCCTGGCGGCGCGCTCGAGATTGATGGGGGTTCCCGCAGCCCAGGCGCCTAGCGTGGTTTTGGATAGGGTCTCGGCGGAGACCTCGACCGCGAACCAATCCTGGCCCTTTTCGACGACGGTGAGACAGCAGCCGGCGTGGCTGACCGAGGCGCCGATGTCGAGGGTGGAGAGGTCAAAGGCGGTTTCGATCTCGAAGCGGCGGTCGCGGTCGGTCTCCCGCACGATGCGCACACGGCCAACGTCTGTGATGATCCCGGTAAACATCAGGCCCGCTCGTAGCGCTCCCAGACGTCCTGGCCCAGCAGCTGGATCGAGGTTCGGTTGAACCGCGGCGCGTCAGCCAGGCGTTGCAGTTCGATGCCGCCGACCGCCGGCCGGCCTTCGGCGCCCAGAATGATCGGGGCGCGGAACCACTCGATGGCGTCCACTAGGCCGGCCTTGAGGAAACTCGCGGCGACCTGCCCTCCCCCTTCGACCAGAAGATCGCCGCCGCCGGTGGTCGCCAGACCCATCTCCACGGGCTTGGGCAGCGACCGTGGGGCATCCTTTGAGGGGGCGAAGCGCTTTCTCATGGCGGTCTTGAGATGGGTCTCCAGGGCGGCGAGCGCCTCGGCAAGATCGGGTAGGCCGTCGGTCTTGGCCACCTTCAACACGGTTACCCCAGCGTCAGTCAAACGATCGTTTGAATTTTCCGTCGAGATGACGACCGTGTCCAGCCTTCCCGCCTCCGAAACGAGCTTGCCGCCGAGCGGCAGGCGCTGCCGGCTGTCGAGGATGACCCGGCTGGGCTGGCGGCCGATATAGCCCGGCAGGCGCACGGTCAGCTCGGGATCATCGGCGATGGCCGTCTCAATGCCGATAAGCACGGCCTTATGCATGGCGCGCAGCTTGTGGACCTGTTCACGGGCCGCCTCGCCGGTGATCCAGCGGCTTTCCCCCGAAGCGGTGGCGATGCGGCCGTCGAGGGAGGTGGCGAGCTTTAGGGTGACCCTCACGGCTCGTCGGCGTCGGATAGGCCTTCGTCCGACAGGAACTTGGCGAAGTCGTCCGTCTGGCGGAAGTCGCGGTAGACCGAGGCGTAGCGGACGTAGGCCACGTCATCGAGGGACTTGAGCGCCTTCATGACCATCTCGCCGACCACGTTGGAGCCCAGTTCGGTTTCCCCGCGGCTTTCCAGCTGACGGACGATGCCGCTGACCAGGTGCTCGACGCGGTCGGGATCCACCGGGCGCTTGCGAAGGGCGATGGAAATGGAGCGCGCCAGCTTGTCCCGGTCGAAGGGCGAGCGGCGGCCGGAGCGCTTGAGGATGGTCAGTTCGCGCAGCTGCACCCGCTCGAAGGTGGTGAAGCGGCCGCCGCACTGAGGACACAGCCGCCGGCGGCGGATCGCGGCGCCATCCTCGGACGGGCGCGAATCCTTCACCTGACTCTCGAGATGTCCGCAGAACGGACAGCGCATGGCGGCTCCTGTGCCACAAGATCTAGTGGGTCGTTCTAGCCTTCACCCTCTCACCCGTCACCCCCGGACTTGTTCCGGGGGCCGGAAGGTGGCCCAGGCCGTTCGCCTGAGACGTCCTAGATCTGAGCGGCGGATCGTCCGGCCCCCGGAACAAGTCCGGGGGTGACGTTAGCCGTAGATCGGGAACCGCTTGCAGAGGGCCAGCACCTCGGTCTTGACCTGGGCTTCCACCGAGGCGTCGCCGTCGGGGTTTTCGGCCAGGGCCGCCACCACTTCGCCCATGAGCGAGCCGATCAGCTTGAACTCCTCGACGCCGAAGCCGCGGGTGGTGCCGGCGGGGGAGCCGACACGGATGCCGGAGGTGATGGCCGGGGGCTGCGGGTCGAAGGGGATGCCGTTCTTGTTGGTGGTGATGTGGGCGCGTTCCAGCGCGGCTTCGGTCGCCTTGCCGGTGACGCCCTTGGGCCGCAGATCGACGAGCATCAGGTGGCTGTCGGTGCCGCCGGAAACGATATTGAGCCCCGCCTTCTGCAGGGCTTCGGCGAGGGCGCGG
Organism: Caulobacteraceae bacterium UBA5005; assembly: GCA_002398405.1. Lineage (GTDB taxonomy): Bacteria > Pseudomonadota > Alphaproteobacteria > Caulobacterales > Caulobacteraceae > UBA5005. The sequence goes on along the minus strand of DGYN01000152.1, from coordinate 24,868 downwards.
GCGTTTTCGATCACGGCCCGGGCGTAGGCCTTGAATTCGGGACGCAGGGCCTCGCCGAAGGCGGCGGCCTTGCCGGCGATGACGTGCATTAGGGGACCGCCCTGGATGCCCGGGAAGATGGCCGAGTTGAACTTCTTGGCCAGGGCCTCGTCGTTGGTGAGGATCATGCCGCCGCGCGGACCGCGCAGGGTCTTGTGGGTGGTGGTGGTGACGACGTGGGCGTGGGGCACGGGGTTGGGGTATTCGCCCGCGGCGGCGAGGCCGGCGAAGTGCGCCATATCGACCATCAGGTAGGCGCCAATAGAATCGGCGATTTCCCTGAACTTCTTGAAGTCAATTTCGCGGCTGTAGGCGCTGCCCCCGGCGATGATCAGCTTGGGCTGGTTGGCCTTTGCGATCTCGGCCAGGGCGTCGTAGTCGATCAGCTGATCCTGCTGGCGCACCGTATAGGCCACGGGCTTGAACCATTTGCCGGACTGGTTGGCGGGGCTTCCGTGGGTCAGGTGGCCGCCGGCCGCCAGGTCCATGCCGAGGAAGGTGTCGCCGGGCTTCAGGAGCGCATTGAACACCGCCTGGTTCGCCTGGCTGCCGGAGTGGGGCTGGACGTTGGCGAAGCCCGCGCCGAACAGCTTTTTCGCCCGCTCGATGGCGAGGGTTTCGACGACGTCGACGAATTCGCAGCCGCCGTAGTAGCGCTTGCCGGGATAGCCCTCGGCGTACTTGTTGGTGAGGATGGAGCCCTGGGCTTCCAGCACCGCCCTGGAGACGATGTTTTCGGAGGCAATCAGCTCGATCTGGTTCTGCTGACGGTCGAGTTCCTCAGCGACGGCCTTGGCCACCTCCGGGTCCGATTGCGACAGGGTCGCCGAGAAGAAGGCGTCAATGTTGGATGACTGGACGGTCACGGCGCGAATCCTTTGCTGGGGCGTCCGAATTTGCGGCCTTCTTAGACCTTACGAGGACGCGATCAATCCATGGCGCGGAAAAAGCCCCGCTCCCTGGAACATCAGTTGCTGAACGACAGTTTTGAGAGACAAGCCGCGAACCCGCGGCATGACTGGGGGAGCCGCAGAGATGGCCAAAGACCTCGACCAGGATTCGGCCAGCGACAGCCCGCTGCGCCTCTCCGCCGATATCGTGGCGGCCTATGTTTCTAACAACGCCACGCCGACCTCGGCGATCCCCGATCTGATCCGCTCGATACACCAGTCGCTGACGACGTTGGGCGAGGGAGAGGTCGCGCCGGCCGCCCCTGAAAAGAAGAAGCCGGCCGTGCCGGTCAGCCGCTCGGTGCAGCCGGATTTCATCATCTGTCTGGAGGACGGCAAGAAGCTGAAGATGCTGAAGCGCTATCTGCGCGCCCGCTACAATCTCTCGCCGGACGAATACCGCCGCCGGTGGGGCCTCGCGCCCGACTATCCGATGGTGGCGCCGGCCTATGCGCAGAGACGAAGCGACTTCGCACGCGAAATCGGCTTGGGTCGAGGGGTGCGTCGGAAAGCTGCGAAACGCTGAAGTCTTGAAGTAGGCGGTTTCCTTAAGCGGCGTAGCCGCCCATGCGCTTGACGTTGCAGTGGGCCCACAGCTTGTCCATGGCGGCCACCAGGTGGTCCATCATCTCGTCGGTGTGGAACGGGGTCGGGGTGAAGCGCAGGCGCTCGGTCCCCTTGGGGACGGTGGGGTAGTTGATCGGCTGCACATAGACGCCGTAGTCGCGCAGCAGCATGTCCGAGATGATTTTGCAGTGCACGGGATCGCCAACCATCACCGGAACGATGTGGCTGATCGAGGGCATGACCGGCAGGCCGATGTCGCGCAGGCGGGCCTTCAGGGTCTCGGCGCGTTCCTGATGAGCGACACGCAGTTCGTTGTGCTCTTTCAGATGGCGGATCGAGGCGAGCGCGCCAGCGGTCAGGGCCGGCGGCAGGCTGGTCGTGAAGATGAAGCCTGACGCATAGGAGCGGATGGCGTCGCAGATTTCCGCGGTCGCTGCGATATAGCCGCCCATGACGCCCACGGCCTTGCCGAGCGTGGCTTCGATGATGTCGATTTCGCCCATCATGCCATCGCGTTCGCAAACGCCGCCACCGCGAGGGCCGTACATGCCGACCGCGTGGACTTCGTCGATATACGTCAGGCAGCCGTACTTCTTGGCGAGCGCCACGGTCCCCGGGATGTCGGAAATGTCGCCGTCCATGGAGTAGACGCTCTCGAAGGCGATCAGCTTGGGCGCGGCCGGATCGGCGGCGAGCAGCAGTTCTTCGAGGTGAGCCAGGTCGTTGTGCCGGAAGATCTGACGATGGCCGCCGCCGTTGCGGATCCCCGATATCATCGAGGCGTGGTTCAGCTCATCGGAGAAGATGATAAGGCCCGGCAGGATCTTGTAGAGCGTTGAAAGGGTCGCCTCGTTGGAGACGTAGCCCGAGGTGAACAGCAGGGCGGCTTCCTTGCCGTGCCAGTCGGCCAGCTCTTGCTCGAGCTGAACGTGATAATGGGTGGTGCCGGAGATGTTGCGCGTGCCGCCGGCGCCGGCGCCGGTCAGGTCGATGGCCTCATGCATGGCGTCGAGGACGACCGGGTTCTGTCCCTGGCCGAGATAGTCGTTCGAGCACCAGACGGTGATCTCGCTCTCGTGGCCGTCTTCGGCGGTGTAGGTCGCACGGGGAAAGGCGCCGCGGTGACGCTTAAGGTCCGCGAAAACGCGGTAGCGCCCTTCGGTCTTCACTTGCTCAATAGCGGCCTTGAACGCAGCCTTGTAGTCCATAACCATCTTCCCCGAGCGAGGCGCCTTTTGACGTCCCCGATAATTGGCGGGCGTTGTGACACGCCCGCCAGACCTGTGTCCATAACGCTATGCGCGACCTTACGCAGCTAGCATGAACCGTACCTGACGCGTTTCGCCGTTATATTTCACCTGAAAACTGGCCAGGCGCGGCGAAAGGACGCCCTAGCGCGGCTTCTGGAACTTGAGGATGAACTGATCGGTGTCGCGGCCCAGGGCCTTTTCGAACACCGTGGAGGTGCGCGCGTCGGCCGGGTTGCGAAGGATCTGGTTTTCACCGACCAGCTTGAAGCCGGCCTTCAGAACCTCAAGCTTCACCTGGTTTTCGTCGATCCGGTGCTTGCCGGTCTCGGCGGCGTAGGTGCCGGTGCCGACGATGGCGGCATGGTCGAGGACGATATAGGTCCCGCCCGGCTTGAGCATTTTGAAGGCCGCGTCGTTGATCGGGCCGCGGGCCGCGACCGGCAGGTCGTGATAGTTCTGAGAGGTCCAGACGACATCCACGGGCTTGGGCGCCTTCATCTCCGGCAACGGGCCGAGAACGGCGGTGACGTTGTCCTTGTAGTTCGCATCCGCCGCGATCGCGGCGATGGCGGGCGCCGGGCGGCCGGCGGCCGGAGCGTTGTTGAAGGCGTAGACATGACCCGTCGGGCCGACCGCCTTGGAGAAGATGCGGGTGAAATAGCCGCCGCCGGGGATCAATTCGGCGACGATCGATCCGCGCTTGATGCCCGCGTATTCCAGCATTTCCGCCGGTTCGCGGACGGCGTCGCGGTCCTTGTCGGCCTGGGGCCGGGCGGCGTCGGCGAGGGCCGCCTTGGTGTTGGCCGACACCGGCAGGCGGTTCTGGCTGATCGCCGCGGTGGCGAGGGCGCTGGTCGCCAAAAGCACGGCGGCCGCGGTAATGGTCAGGGACTTGCGCAAGTTTAGATCTCCTCCTGGGGGGTCTTATGGTTGCAGCCAGCATAGCCCGTTCGCATTCCGGGGAACAGGGTTCTGTCACGCTTGCGTCATCGGCGTTGCGCCGTGAGGCGGCTGCGGGCAACCTTTCGCCAATCGGGGTTTGGAGAAGCGGCATGGCCTATGAGGACCGCACGGCCAGCCCTGACCTGGACCGCAACCTTGCCTTCCTCGCCTATGGCCTTCTGTTCTTTGCGGTTTTCTTCGCCGGCGCCCCGGCTCTGATCGCCGTAGCCATCGCCCACTCAAGACGCGATCTGGCGGTTCCCCTGGTCCGCCGCCACCACGCCTATCAGATCTGGGTTTTCTGGATCGGATTCGGCCTGGCGCTGCTGGCGGGGGGCTCGGCCCTGGCCTTCCTGGTGACCGGGGTGATGGAGATGGTCGAGGCCGGGTCGCAGAGCGGCGGGATAGAGAACCTGGAGCAGATGTTCCGTGAAATGGGCGATTCCCGCACCCTCTTCACCTTCCTGACCAGCGCCATCGTCCTGGCCCTGGTGTCAGGCCTGTGGCTCTCCGGCGCCGCCGCCTATGGGTTCTTCCGTCTTGCCTCCGGAAAGCCGATCGTCCAAAGCCGATAGCCATGACCGGCCCCATCGCCCCCTACCCCATGAGCCGCCCCAGGCGCCTGCGCCAGACCGACTGGGTCCGGCGGCTGGTGCGCGAGACCGTGCTGACCCCCAATGACCTGATCTGGTCGATGGTGGTGCATGAGGGAGAGGGCAAGGTTCCGGTGGCGTCGATGCCGGGGATGGAGCGCCTGTCGGTCGCCGAATGCGCCAAGGCGGCCAAGGAGGCCAAGGCGCTGGGCATTCCCGCCATCGCCGTCTTTCCGCATGTCGACGGCCGCAAGAAGGACGCCCTGGGGACCGAGGCCTTCAATCCGGACAACATCGTCGCCAGAGCCGTGAAGGCCATGAAGGACGCCGCCCCCGAGGTCGGGATCATGTGCGACGTGGCGCTCGACCCCTTCACCGTCAACGGCCACGACGGGATCATCGAGGCGGGCCGCATCGCCAATGACGCCACCGTCGAGGCCCTGGTCCGCCAGGGGCGGATGCAGGCGCAGGCGGGCTGCGATATCCTGGCGCCGTCGGACATGATGGACGGCCGCTGCGCCGCCCTCCGCGCCATGCTGGAGACCGAAGGGCATCAGGACATGCTGATCATGTCCTACGCCGCCAAATACGCCTCGGCCTTCTACGGCCCCTATCGCGACGCCATCGGCTCGGGGAAGCTGGGCTCGGGGGACATCGAAAACCCCGCCGACAAGAAGACCTATCAGATGGATCCGGCCAATACCGACGAGGCCCTGCGCGAGGTCGCCATGGACCTTTCGGAAGGCGCCGACATGGTCATGGTCAAGCCGGGGATGCCCTATCTCGACATCGTCCAGCGGGTGGTCGAGGCCTTCCGCGTGCCGACCTTCGCCTTCCAGGTTTCCGGGGAGTACGCGATGATCATGGCCGCCGCCAACAACGGCTGGCTTGATGGCGACCGGGCGGTGCTGGAGAGCCTTGGGGCCTTCAAGCGGGCCGGGGCGGCGGGGGTGATCACCTATTTCGCGCCAAGAGCAGCCAAACTCCTGGGCGCATGACCGGCGAGCGCGGCGCCGTTTTCTCGCTCGCGACGGCCCAGGCGCTCTTCCAGACGTGCCCGGTGCTGGTGGTGACGGTCGGGGGCCTGGCCGGCGCGAGCCTTGCGCCAAGCCCCGCGCTCGCCACCCTGCCCATCGCCTTCATGGCTATCGGCACCTTGATCGCCACCATCCCGGCTTCGCTGCTGATGGGGAAGTTCGGCCGGCGGACGGGGTTCCTGATCGGGACCCTGTTCGGGATCACCGGCGGTCTGGCCGCGGCGGCCGGTCTCTGGGCGGGCAGTTTCGCCCTGCTCTGCGCCGGCATCCTGCTGGTGGGCGCCTATGGCGGGTTCGCCCAGTTCTACCGCTTCGCCGCCGCCGAGGCCGCGAGCCCGGAATTCCGCAGCCGCGCGATTTCCTTCGTGGTGGCGGGCGGCGTGGTGGCCGCCGTCGCCGGACCGAACCTGGGCGCCTGGGGGCGTGACGCCTTGCCGGGCGGGGCCTACGCCGGATCGTTCCTGGTGGTGGCGGGCCTGAGCCTGCTGGCCACTCTGGTCTTTTCGGGAACGCGCCTGCCCGCCCCGGCGCAGATTGGGGATAGCGCCCTGCCCGCCCGCCCGCTGCCCGAGATCATGCGCCAGCCACGCTTTCTGGCGGCGGTGATCGGCGCGGCCACCGGCGCCTCTGTCATGACCCTGGTGATGACGGCGACGCCGATCTCCATGGTGGCGCATGACCACGCGGTGTCGGACGCGGCGTTCGTGATTCAGTGGCACGTCCTGGGGATGTTCGTGCCCTCCTTCTTCACCGGCTGGCTGGTGAAGCGGCTGGGGCTGACGGTGATGATGCTGGCGGGCGTCGGGGCCCTGCTGTCCCACATCGCCTTCGCCCTCTCCGGCTACGAGATGCCGCACTATCTGTCGGGCCTGGTCCTGCTGGGGATTGGCTGGAACTTCCTCTACATCGGCGGCAGCACGCTTCTGACGCAGACCTATCGCCCCTCAGAGCGCGCCAAGGTCCAGGCGCTGAACGACTTCCTGATCGTGGGCCTTTCCGCCATCGCCTCGCTGTCGGCGGGCATGCTGACCGAGGCGTTCGGCTGGCGCGGGCTGAACCTGGCCGCCGCGCCCCTGTTGCTGCTGGCCGCCGCGGCGGTCGTCATCGGGACGCGCCGACGGTCTTAGGGTTGTTGCGCCTCCGTAATTCGCGTGTTCCGATGGGGGCGCATAATGGCTGACAAATCGCCAAAAAGGTTTCGGGGGAAGCGCAGATGTCGAACACGGACGATACCAAGAAGCAGGAATCGCGTCGCAACTTCCTGAAGCTGGCGACGGTGGGCGCCGCCGCCGCCGCGCCGGGCCTGGCGGAGGCTCAGCAGCGGCGCGGGCGCAACGCCGCGGTCCCGGCTGCCCCGCCGGAGGTCGAACCGGTCGTCCCCAACGAGCTGAAAAACTTTAAGACCGCTCCCCTGCCCCCGATCAATTTCCCAATGACGGGCGCCAATCTGTTCGGCCGCGCCTGCCTGGCCGAGGGCGTCGGGGCGATGTTCTGCTGCCCGGGCAATTACGGGGTCATCAATGCGGTGGCCAACCACGGCATCCCCTCGTACGGCGGCCGTCACGAGGGCACCATGGTCAGCGCGGCCGACGGCTTCACAAGGGCCAGCGGCGTCATCAGCACCACCTCCGGCACCGAGGGGCCGGGCTTCACCAACATGATCAGCGGACTGGCCGCGGCTTACGTGGCGCGCACCCCCCTCCTGCTGGTGGCCAGCAACATGCGCGTCGCCGACGACGACACCGAACGGGGCATCCAGGTCATGTACCAGCAGCCCCTGACCGAGGGCATCAAGAAGTGGGGCAAGCGGCTGATCACCCCCAACCGCACGGCCGAATATCTGAGCTACGCCTTCCGGCAGCTGAAGACGGGGATTCCCGGGCCGGTGCACCTGGATTTCACCGCCGAGGTGGCCAACTACCGGATCCAGAACGAGGCGGAGCTCGGCTATTACGGCAAGAAGGCGCTCTATCGCACCGAGTCGCGGCCAGCGCCGTCGGCCGGCGATCTGGACCGGGCGATGAGCCTGATCAACGCCGCCCAGCGGCCGATGATCGTGGCCAGCACCGGGGTGTTCTACAACAAGGCCTGGGACGCGTTGAAGGCCTTCGCCGAGAAGGCCCAGATCCCGGTGACCGAATCCGGCCCGCAGTTCGGCCGTTTCCCGCACGACCACCCCCTGTGCGCCCACGCCGCGGGCGGATCCTACGCCAGTGTCGACCTGGTGATCCTGGTGGGCCAGTACTGCATGCCGACGGCGGGCGAGTTCGCCTTCCCGCCAGCGGCCAAATACATCCGCATCCAGCCGGAAGCCGGGGACATCGGCCGCAACATGCCGATCGATGTGGGCATCGTGGCCTGCGAGAACCTGACGCTTCAGGCCCTGACCGACCGGGTTCGCGGCACGGACCGCGCCGCCTGGATCAACGAGGTCGCGACAGCGAAGCGCGCCTTCTACACCCAGAACGACGAGTACTACCGGATCGGCAAGGGCTACACCGACGCCGTCCACCCGGCGGTGATCGCCAAGGAGCTGGGCGATTTCCTCTATCGCGGCAAGCTGCCCAAGGAGCAGACCACGGTGGTCAGCGGCGGCTATGGCATCGCCCGCTATGTGCGCCGCTGCCTGGAGGCGCACCGGCCGGGACAGGTGATCAACGGCGCCTATCAGTTCGGATCGATCGGGCCGGACGTCGGCTACGCCATCGGCGCGGCGGCGGCGGTGCAGCTGGGGGCCGGGACCCAGGCCGCCCACAAGGGCGCTCCGGTGGTCAACATCACGGGCGACGCGGGCTTTGGCATCAGCGGCATGGAGATCGAAACCCAGGCGAAGTACCGCCTGCCGGTGATCAACATCGTCTACAACAACAACGCCTGGGGCACCTGGAACACCTACGCCAACGCCCCCCACGCCCTGCACATGTACCTGTTCCAGGAGAACGTGCGCTACGACAAGATGGCCGAGGCCCTGGGCTGCCACGGGGAATATGTCCAGACGCCGGACCAGTTCCTGCCGGCCCTGCAGCGGGCCTATGATATCGCCAGGACGCAGAACATCCCTTCGGTGATCAATTGCCAGGCCAAGAAGGAGTTCTGGCTGCGGGAACAGTTCGCGCCGGGGTTCCTCGGCAAGACCGAGCCCGGCATCACCTCCTACTATCACTAAAGGACAGCGATGACGGTTGAGGATGTCCTGCAGGGCTACGCCAGCCGGGGCCTTTTACGGAATTTCCAGGCCGTCTCGGGGGATTTCGGCTTCCTGTGGATGAACCACAAGCCGATGCGGCTGCAATGGAAGCCGCAGACCCGCACCCTGGTGTTTCGCGACGTCGCCCCAAATGTGCCTTCACGCAGTCCTATGGACCGGGAGATCAGGGCTTTTCTGAGCGGCCTGGCCTCCGCCGACCGGCCGCCCCACCGGCGCGTCGACCCGGCGCAGTTCGAGCTGTTCGCCGAGAACCGCAAATCGCAGGTCTCCATCGGCCTGCGGCTCAAGGATGGGAGCGAGGCAGAGGCCGCCGAAAAACTGATGCTGGTGATCCATGAGGTCTTCCTGATGCTTCACGACCGGTGGCTGGAATATATGCACGAGGAATTCGGAGCGTCCCTGGAGTAGCCGATGCGTAGAATGATCGTTCCCCTAGCCGCCGCGTTCAGCCTTTGCGCCATGGCGATGTCGGTCGCTCAAGGCGCCCAGGAGCTCAGCGAAGAGGACAAGAACGCCACGCCCTTTCCGGCGGGAGCGAACGCGGCCCTGGTGAAGAAGGTGTGTGTGGACTGCCACGATGCGGGCCGGGTGATGGACGTCAAATACACCCGCGAGGAAGCCGAGGCCTTGTACAAGAACATGGTCAGCAGCGACATTTCCACCGACCAGGCGAGGAAGATCATCGAGTACCTTGTGACGCACCTGGGCGTCTGATCCGGGTTACATCCCCTTAACCACGCTTGCGGCATCCTTACGGCCTTGAGTCTCAGGGGCCATCGATGTCGTCCGGCGAAGCCACAATCACCATCAAGAAGGTCAAGAAGGTGGTCGGCGGCGGCCACCACGGCGGCGCCTGGAAGGTTGCTTACGCCGACTTCGTGACCGCGATGATGGCATTCTTCCTGCTGATGTGGCTGATCAATACGACGAGCCCCGAGCAGAAGCGCGGCATCGCCGACTATTTCGCGCCGGCAGCGGTCTCCGAGACGACCTCTGGCGCCGGCGGCATCCTGGGCGGCACGTCGCTGGGCGATGACGGCGCCAAGGCTGACGGCTCGCAGACGATCATCGAAAACCTGGCCCCGCCAAGCCCCGACAACTCCCGCGAGGGTCAGAGCGACACCACCAGTCTTTCCAAGGCCAGCGAGGACGAACTGCGCGAGGCGCTCGCTCAGAAGGAGGAAGCCTCCTTCCAGAGCGCGGCCCAGTCCCTGCGCCAGGCCATGCAGTCGATGCCGGAGCTGGCCGAGCTTTCCAAACAGCTGATTATCGACCAGACGCCCGAGGGCCTGCGCATCCAGTTGGTCGACCAGGAGGGCCGCTCGATGTTCGAGACGGGCTCGGCCAAGCCCAATCCCAGGGCCCAGGTCCTGCTGCAGGCCGTGGCCAAGGTGGTCAACCAGCTGCCCAACCGCGTGACGATTTCCGGCCACACCAGCGTTGGGAGCAATGGCCGCACCGCCGACGGCGACTGGTCGCTGAGCGCCGCCCGCGCCAACGCCTCGCGCCAGATCATGGAAGGGCGCGGCGTCAACAAGGACCGCGTCTATCAAGTGTCCGGCAAGGCCAATTCGGATCCGCTCTATCCGGACGACCCGCAATTGGCCGGCAACCGCCGGATCGCCATCGTTCTGCTGCGTGAAGCGCCGGTTCTGCCGCCGGATGGGCTTTAGGCTTGCGGCGGGCCGCAGCTTTTGACCTAATCTGTTCTCGCGCTCCGGAATGTGTCGGAGTCTCTAGAGGGCGTCACGGGCTGTGAGTCAGCTTTTTCCAACCCGGCAGTTGCGGTTTTTCCTGACCGCGCCTCAGCCCTGCCCGTATCTGGCCGGCAAGTTCGAGCGGAAGGTTTTCGCGCACCTGCCGCTGTCCGACGGCGCGACGGTGAACGATGCCCTGACGCAGGGCGGCTTTCGCCGGTCGCAGAACATCGCCTATCGCCCGGCTTGCGAGGCCTGCGAGGCCTGCGTCTCGGCGCGGATTCCGGCCGAGGCCTATGTGTTTTCGCGGTCAGAGCGGCGGATCCTAGACCGCAACGAGGACCTCACCCGCCATCTGGTCGAGGCTGAGGCCACCACCGAACAGTTCGACCTGCTGCGCCGCTACCTCCACGCCCGCCACCCCGAAGGCGGCATGGCCGACATGACCTGGCCGGACTATGTGGCGATGATCGAGGATACGGCGGTGCGCACCCACATCGTGGAGTATCGCGCCAAGGGAACGGATGAGGGCCCGGGGCCACTGATCGCCTGCGTGCTGGTGGATGCGCTCGCCGACGGCCTGTCGCTGGTCTACAGCTTCTTTGACCCCAGCGAGGCGCGGCGCAGCCTGGGCTCGTTCATGATCCTGGATCACGTCATCCAGGCGGGCCTGGCGTCCATTCCATACGTCTATCTGGGCTATTGGGTCACCGGCTCGGAGAAGATGGCCTACAAAGCGCGGTTCGATCCGGTGGAGCTATTGCGGCCCCATGGCTGGACCTTGATGGGCGCGGTCGAGCGGGCGGCGATCAAGAGACAGGTATGAGTCTCCCTGAAATTTTTGTCGTGGCAGCACCTCAAAACCTGGCGAGTTGAAGGAGGCCCCTGCGACTTCCGGCTCAACTCGTTCTGTCTGACATGGACCCAGCGTTGGCCACGATACGCAGAGAGCTCTCGGACTGACCCCATCCACCGCTTCGCGGTCCCCCTTCCCCTACGGGGAAGGATTAGCGAACAGTTCCTCGTGGCGGGCGCAGATCTTGGGCCAGAGGCTGGCGGCCTGCGGTAAATCCAGAGCGAATTCGGTCTTTAGGGTCGCCAGGTAGTCGTCCGCATCTTCGATGAGGCGGCTGGTGCGGCCCTCGCTGGTCAGGGTGCGGTGCTTGCGGCCGATGAGGCTCATGTGGCCCTTCGGCGAATGGCGCAGGACGACGGCGTTGTTGACGAACATCGAGTCGGGCGAGGTATTCAGCCAAGTGCAGCGCTCAGAGAGCAGGGCCTCGTCGGAAAGGTCGAGGCGGGCGTGGTAGTTGGGCGAGAGGCCGAGCGGGTGGTTGTTCAGCCGCCACCAGCCGTCCGCCAGCTTGTCGAGGCGATAGGTGAAGCCGCGATCGTCAAACTCGCCCTCGACGCAACGATAGGGAGCCAGGGGGCCATCGCCGAAGCCGACGTCGCTGAGCCAGGTCTCGCCCGCCAGATCGACGCGGATGACCAGATGATTTCCTAGCTGCGGCTCGGCCGAATAGGGCTGCAGGGGGCCGGTGGCGAGGCGGCGGGTTTCAAAGCCGATCTCCGACAGAGCCCAGCCGAGGAGGCCGTTCATCTCGTAGCACCAGCCGCCGCGGCGCTGGCTGACGATCTTTTCGTAGGCGGCATCGACGCTGGTCGTGAGCGTGCGGCCAAGCTGAACGTCGAGGTTCTCGTAGGGCACGGCGAGAAGGTGGGCGCGGTGGACGCCCTGAAGGGTCGCCAGGTCCGGCGCGACGGGACCGTCATAGCCGATGCGGTCAAGATAGGCGGAAAGGCGCATGGCCTCGCCTTAGCGAGAAACAAGAAAGGCCGGAAGCGCAAAGCTTCCGGCCTTTTTAAGCAACCCGCTCCTTGGGAGGAGAGTTAGCGGGCCGCTTGGAACTTTTCGACAGTCGCGGTGACGCGCGAGTTCAGGGGAACCAGCGATTCCTTCATCGAGGCCGAGACAATCTCCGAAGCCTTGTTCAGCTCGGCGAGGTAGCCTTCGAGGTAGGTCTTGGCGAAGGCGGTCTGCAGCTCGACAACTTCCTGCAGGCTCTTGGCGCCCGAGAGGGTCTTGGCGGCGGCGACGGTGTCTTCGACCGCCTTCTTGGAATAGGCGATGGCCTGAGCGCCCAGGGCTTCAGCGCCCTTAGTCGAAGCGGTCACCGAAGCGACAACGGCTTCGAGGTTCTGCTTGGAGGCGGCGTTCACTTCGTTAAGCGCCGAAAGCGACTTTTCCACGCCGTCCTTGAAGGCCTGGTTGCCGGCGGTGGTATACTGCTCGATCGTGGTCTTAAGAGTGTCAGCGGCCTTGGCCATGGTGAAGTCTCCAGATTTCGGTTCGGTTGGCGGAAGCGGCTTATGCCGCGTTGCAACTAATTGTCTTCAGGTCTGCCCTTGTGACCCTTACAAATGCTATATGACATAGCGTGTTAGGCGATTCAAGGGTTTTTTGTGCACTGCACAAAATGTCACACTCAGGGACAGAAAGCCGGGGTGCGGCAATTTGGTTCCCTCTCGTCACCCATTGTTTACTTGGGGTAAACGGGAGATCGCGATGATAAGGTCCAGGGGCGCTTTGGGGGCGTCGTGATCAGACGGTTTATGAGTATGGGCAATCTGATGAGGCGCACGCTTACCGCGCTGACCTTGGGACTGCTGGCCGCCTCTGGGACGCTCGCCGCGCCCACGCTTTCCCACGCCCAGGCCAACATCAACTCGCAGTCCCGTTATTCAGCCATCGTCATCGACGCCCATTCCGGCGAAGTGCTTTACGGCCGCCGCGCGGATAGCCCCCGTTATCCCGCCTCGATCACCAAGGTGATGACCCTCTATCTGACGTTCGAAGCTCTGGCCCAGGGCAAGATCAAGCTCGACGACGAGATCACCATGTCGCGCAACGCGGCGAGCAAGCAGCCGACCAAGCTCGGCCTCGCCCCTGGCAAGACCCTCACTGTCGACGAAGCCATCCAAGCTCTGGCGATCCAGTCGGCCAACGATGTCGCTACCGCCGTCGCCGAACACCTGGGCGGCACCGAGAGCCGGTTCGCCGCCCTGATGACCCTGCGCGCCCAGGAGCTGGGCATGACCCAGACGCGCTACGTCAATGCGTCCGGCCTTCCCGACAGCCGCCAGATCTCGTCGGCCCAAGACATCGCCATCCTGTCGCGCGCCATCATGCGCGACTACCCGCAGTACTACGCCTATCTGGGCCAGAAGACCTTCGACTACGCCGGGCGCCAGATGCGCAACCACAACGGCCTGTTGCACCGCATGCCGGGCGTCGACGGCCTGAAGACCGGTTTCACTTCGGCGTCGGGCTACAACCTGGCGGCCTCGGCAGTGCAGGGCGACCGCCGGCTGATCGCCGTGGTTCTGGGCGGCAACTCCAACGCCTCGCGCGATGGCGAAGTCGAGCGCCTGCTCAACATCGGGTTCGAGGTCTTTCGCCGCCGTGACGCGGGCGAGACCATCACCGTCGCCCAGGCCCTGTTCGAGCCGCGCGAATACCAGCGGACGCCGGAAGCCACGATCCAGCTGGCCTCCAACCCCACCTATCTCGGGGACGAGACCGATGAAGGCGAAGGCGACACCGTGGCCATGGCCCCTATCCCCAATCCGGACGGCGCCAAGGTCGAGCGGGCCAGCAACCCCTCCGCCCGCTACGCGGTTCAGGTCGGCGCCTTCAAGTCCAAGGGCGACGCACAGACTCAAATCAGAATGATGGCCCAGCGCTTCAAGCTGCACTTCGGCAATGCGGACGGAAAAGTCGGGGCCAAGGCCGGCGGCTTCTTCCGCGCCCAGTTCACCGGCCTCACCGCCGAAGCCGCCCGCGCCGCCTGCGCCGCTCTCAAGGCCAAGCGTCAGGTGTGCATGGTGATCGCGCCCTAGCCTTTCAGCAGCCGGTCCCGCGCCGCATTGAGCTTGACCGCCAGTCCCGGCGCGCCGCCGTTGTCGGGGTGCACCCGGATCATCAGGCGCTTGTAGGCGGTTTGGATTTCTTCACGGGTCGCGGTTTCGGAGACGCCCAGGATGGAGCGCGCTTCTGAGGCGCTCATGCTCTCGTTGGGGCGGCGGGCAGGTTCCTGAGCGCGGCGCTTTTCGTGGACGGTCGACCGGCGCGGCAGCCGCGACGACATGGCCAGCCAAAGGCCGATGAAGATGAAGGTGGCGGCCAGCGGCCAGGAATTGCGGACCGCGAAGTACCCCCCCGCGGCCAGCGCCGCGATGGCGCCCATCCCCGCCCCTATGCGCCAGGTCGGCAGGGGCAGGAGCTTGCGCCCCACCGTCGAGCCCAACAGCAGGAAGACGATGACGCCGATGACGATGTAGCCGATCACGTCCCGTCTTCGCCGATGGGGCCTTTCCTGTGAAGCTCAATTCCGTCGCGGCCGGTTCTGCGCTAAGCGCTCATCGCCATGAGCCTGCCCCTGCCCGCCGCCCGCACCGTCGCTGATCTGCGCGCCGCCGTCCGCGGCTGGAAGGCGCAGGGCCAGCGCGTGGCCATGGTCCCGACCATGGGCGCCCTGCACGAGGGACACCTCTCCCTGGTGCGCCTGGCCAGGGAGAAGGCCGACCGCGTGGTCGCCAGCATCTTCGTCAACCCGACCCAGTTCGCTCCGCACGAGGATTTCGACGCCTATCCAAGGGCGGAGGCGCGGGACGCAGACCTGCTGGCCTCGGTGGGCTGTGACCTGCTCTACGCGCCGAGCGTCGGGGAGATGTACGCGAAAGGCTTTTCGACCAAGGTCATCGTCAGCGGCGTTTCAGAACCGCTGGACGGCGCGGCGCGGCCCGATCACTTCGCGGGCGTCGCCACGGTGGTGACCAAGCTGCTCACCCAGTGCGCTCCGGACATCGCGGTGTTCGGCGAGAAAGACTACCAGCAGCTGCAGGTCATCAAGCGCCTCGTGACCGACCTCGACCTGCCGGTGGAGATCATCGGCGGCCCGACCGCGCGGGCGGAGGACGGCCTCGCCCTATCGTCGCGCAACGCCTATCTGTCGGAGGCTGAGCGGGTGATTGCTGGGAAGCTCAATGTCATCCTGGCGCGGGCGGCTCAGGCCATGGCGGCCGGAGAGCCGGTCGACGCCGCCGAGGCGCGTGGCCTTGCCGCCTTGAAGGACGCCGGTTTTGCGAAGATCGACTACCTGGAAGCCCGAGGCGCCGCCGACCTGTCCCGCCTGGGCCCTGGCCCGCTCGAGGGCGAGGCGCGCATCCTCGTTGCCGCCTGGCTGGGCAAAACGCGCCTGATCGACAACATGAGGGTGTTGCCGCCCAATTGATTGCATGCAATCATTCTTTATGTCCCAGCGTGGCGCGTCCCTGACAGTTCGCAACCTTTCTCCGGAAACCAAAACGCGGCTTGCTGTCCGCGCGCGGCGCCGTGGCCGCAGCCTGGAGGCGGAAGTTCGGGCGATCCTCGACAGCGCCGCCGAAGCCCAGGAGGAGCAGGATCTGGATTTCCCGCACTGGCTCATGGCGATGCTTGAGCCCGGAGATGACGACATCGCACCTTTTCTGGACGAACACCGCAAGCCGCATCCGCCGCTCAAACTGTGATCGTCGCGGACACCAATGTCCTTTCGGAGGTGATGCGGCCCCGGCCGGACCCCGCCGTTGTTTCTTGGCTGCAGACCCATACCGCCGCCTTGCTCATTCCCAGCATCGCCATCGGCGAATTGCGTTACGGGGCGGCGCGGCTGGCCCCTGGCGCGCGCAGAGTCTCCTTCTTCCACGCCATAGACGCCTTGGTGACGCGCTTTTCCGGCCGGGTTCTCAGTTATGACATAGCGGCGGCAAACGCCTGCGGGCTGATCCTGGCGAATGCAGAATCAGCGGGGCGACGCATGAGCCTGCCCGACGCCCAGATCGCGGCCATCGCGGTGGCTAGTCGAGCGAGCCTTGCTACGCGCAACGTCGCTGATTTCGGGACGACCGGGCTAAAACTCATCAACCCCTGGACCGACCTCTAAGCTCTCACCACGCCCCAAGACTTCGCAGTTGGGCCGCCAGTTCCGTGGGCAAGCCCTCCCCTTCGGCGGTGGAAAGATCCGGGGGCGCGTCGGCGGCCGTCAGATAGCGCCAGCCCTGGAAAGCCCGGCGGGGAATGGGCGCGGTCAGCACCGGCTGTTTGCCCAGTTCGATCTCGCAGCGGGAGACGCCCTTCGACCCGATGGTCTCGATGGCCAGGATCGGCTGGCGGACCAGGACCTGGCCCTTGATGACCCAATAGAGCGACCCGCCCTCGAGGATCTCCGCCGCTCGCTTGGGGGTGTGGCGGGTGCGGATGATGGGTGTCTCTTTCGACGTCCAGGCGCGCAGCTGACCGACCTCTTCGACGCCGACGCAAAGCTTGATCAGATGGAGGGGCATTGATCGATGCTGTAACGCGACGATGCGCCGCTCGCCAAGCGGCGCAACGCAGCCTAGCTTGCCCCTCGTGGTCAACCTGCCCGACAGAATGGCGGATACCGCCCTCTCGCGCCTGTTCACGGGCGATGAGGCCCTGGCCGACGCACGGATGTTCTCCCTGCCCGGCGGTCAGCACCTGTTCGACAGCGGCGATGCGGCCGATGAGCTTTATTTCCTAAGGGCTGGACGCCTGGGCGCCATCAAACGCAGCGAGGGCGAGGAGCCCCGATTCCTCGGCGTCATCCGGCCGGGAGAGCCGGCCGGCGAGATGGCGGTGATCGCCGGGCAGCCGCATTCGGCCACCGTCGTCGCCCTGCGCGATTCGGAGATCATCGCCCTTCCCGCCCCGGCCTTCTTCGCGGCGGTTGAGCGCGATCCCGATGTGATGATCGAGGTTTCCCGCCTGATGATCCGCCGGGCGCGGTCAGGGGCGTCCTCCGCGCCGGTGGGTGAGCCGTCGGTGTTCGGCGTCGTCGCTGTGGTTCAGGGCCAGCTGGTGCGGGACTTCTGTGAGCGGCTCGCCGACTGTATCGAGACCCTGGGCTTTTCCGCTGTGGTGGTGGGGCCCGAGGCGGTGTCGGCGCCCACCGAATGGTTCTCCACCGTCGAAACCGACCACGACTTCGTCATCTATGCCGCCGAGTTCGCCGATGTGGCCTGGCGGTCCCTGGTGGGGCGGCAGGTCGACCGGCTGTTCCTGCTGGGCCGGGGCGATGAGATCCCGCCCATGAAGCTGGAGACCCACGCGTCCGAGCCGCTGGTGCGGCAGAGGCTCGTCGACCTGCTGCTCATACAGCGACCGGACTGCAAGCGGCCCGAGGGCTCGGAAACCTGGCTGGACGCCACCGGCGTGGCCCGGGTCTTCCACCTGCGTGAGGATAATGGCGAGGACCGGGCGCGGCTGGCGAGAGTCATCACCGGCCAGTCAGTGGGCCTTGTGCTTTCGGGCGGCGGAGCCAGGGCCTACGCCCACGTGGGGGCCATCAAGGCGCTGCGCGAAGCCGGAGTCCCGCTGGATTTCGTCGGCGGCTCGTCGATGGGGGCGATCGTCGCGGCGGGGGTGGCGCTGGGTTGGGATAACGCGGAGATGGAAACGCGAATCCGCAACGCCTTTGTCGAGTCCAGCCCGCTGGACGATATTGCCCTGCCTCTGGTGGCCATGACCCGCGGCGCCAAGGTGCGCGAACGGCTGCACGAGCATTTCGGCGATGTCGACATGGCCGACCTGTGGCTGCCGTTCTTCTGTATTTCCTCGAACCTTACGTCCGGCGCCTATCAGCTGCACCGGCGGGGGTCGCTGCGCCACGCACTGCGGGCCTCGATCAGCCTGCCGGGGGTAATGCCGCCGGTGGCGGACGGCAACAGCGTGCTCGTCGACGGAGCGGTGATCAAGAACTTCCCGGCCGACGTCATGCGTTCGATGCATCTGGGGCCGATCATCGGGGTGGATGTCACGCGCGGCCGCTCGATCACCGCCGAAGACGTACGGTCGGAGACCATCTGGCGCTGGATCTTGTCGGGCGACTGGCGGCGGGGCCCGCCGATCGTCTCGCTCCTGATGCGCGCCGCCACGGTCAGTTCGGGTCGCGACCTGATCGCCGCGCGGGAGGCCACCGACCTCCTGATCCTGCCCACGGTGGACGGCGTGGAAATCCGCAACTGGAAGGCTTTCGAGCCCGCCGTGGAGAACGGCTATCGCACCACACGCGATGCGCTGGACAAGCTCGGCAAGCCCGTGACGGATATGAGAAAGCGCACCAGCCTCAGGGAACAGTCTGTTATCGACGCCCAATCATGAACAGGCGCGGAAACGGGAATAGGGTCGTTCCGTCCGGCTGCCGGGGGAACGCCGCCTCCACCCGCCGGCGGTAGGCAGCCAGGAAGGCTTCCCGCTCGCGTTCATCGTCCAGAGCCTGAACCAGCGGCCTAAGCGCCGTGCCGCTCATCCATTCAACCACCGGATCCTCGCCCTCCAGCACGTGCAGATACCGCGTCGACCAAATGTCGATGGAGGCGCAGTGGGGGCCAAGCCAGCGGTAGTAGTCCTCAGGCCTAGCCGTCGGCTGAACCTCCCGCACATGAGCGAGCTTGGCCTCCCAGGGGCCGTCTTCCTTGGCGGCGCGCAGGGTATCGCTCCAAGACTCGCCCTCGCTGATCGGAATCTGGCAGGCGAAGACGCCGCGGCGGGCGATGGTCTGCATGATGCGGGGGAAAAGGCGTCCGTGGTCCGGCAGCCACTGCAGGGCCGCGTTGGAGAACACCAGGTCCGGCTGGGCAGACGGCCGCCAGTCCTCGATCCCTCCCTGCACCCAGTCAACATCAGTGGGCCGGCGGCGCGCCACGGCCAGCATCTCGCCGCTGGCGTCGAGGCCGTGGACCCTGGCCCCTGGATGGCGCGCGCCCAGGACGGCCGCGTGTTCGCCGGTTCCGCAACCGAGGTCCCAGATCTCTCGCGGGGTAAGATCGCCGGGGATCTGCAGAAGCAGATCCAGCGCCGGGCGGTCGCGATAGGACTTGTACCGGTCGTAGAGGACGGGGTCCCAGTTGGGATGGTCGGCGGTCATGGGGATTGCTTAGGACGGTTCGGAAATGCCGAACAGGCGTTTCCCCACTTCGCACCCTTTGACATTGGCGCGAACACCCCCATGTTGAAGATCCTGTTCAACAGCTGAAAGGAGGTGACCCAGTGTCTCAATGTCAATTTCGAGGATCGCTGGAAATCTCCGCGAAGGGCGCTTTCCTAGGCTGAGCCTTCAGCGGTCTATCTGACATTGCTGGGCGTCAGGGGGGCATCGCTCCCTTGACGTTCAGGTCTAAACACCCCGGCCATCGCGCCGGGGTTTTTGCTGTCCAGATAGCAAACGGCCAGGTCCTGGTGTGCAGGACCTGGCCGCCTAGACCCCTACTTGCAGGGGGTTATTTAGTTTCGGGGCGTGGTCGCCGCGCCGGCGACGCCGCCGAGCACAGCGCCACCCACGGTGGCCGCGGTGTTGCCGCCAATGGCCTGGCCAAGGACTGCGCCGCCGATGGCGCCGGTGGCGGCGCGTTCTTCAGCGGTGTAGCCGCAGGCCGAAAGGCCAGCCGTGGCGGCCATCAGGATCGGGATTACGATAAGCTTGCGCATAGGAAGTGCTCCTCTTGGGAATTGCCAGAGGAACGGCGCGTCTCGCAGGTGGTTCCGAAAAAACTGCTTAGTCTTCGTCGCCCGCGAAACGGTCAAGGATCATGTAGGCCGCCGCGAAAATGCAGATAACGCCAATAATTCCAGCCAGATAACTTAAAGCGTGACCATTGGCGCCGCGCGCTTCGGGAACCGATCCATTATTCAGGCCCCAGAAGATCGCAAAGCCGAACAGCAGGACGCCGGCCACCGAAAAGGCGATCGGCAGCAGTAGGGATTTGGGCTTGGCTACCGGGCGCGCCACCTTGGCGAGGGCGCGCGCGGGGATCGGCGCGGGGCGCGGGGGTTCGGCGGGTTTGGGCTCCGGAGCCGGCGGCTCCGGGACAAGGGGCGCGGACGGGGCGCTCTCGAGAGCGCCCGCGTCCGCTTCCTGCTCAGCCCCCTCCGACTGAGCTGGAACGATTTCAGGGTGAGCCGACACGGGAGGCGGTTCTTCGGCCTGAGGCTCCGCGAAAGGCGGCTTCGGCGGATTGACGAGCGCGGTTTTGGGGCCGCGATAGGCCTCCGCCACCACACCATCAAAGCGAGTGATAAGGTTGGCCGGCTCGCTCACCGGAGCGCGGCCTTCGACGGCGTAGTCGATTTCCGGAGGCAGGATCGGGGTCGGCGCGGGGATGAAACCCTCGTCGGGGGTGAGGAACAGGGCCTTTTCAGCGGCGCGACGACGGATCAGGGCGTCGACAACGATCGGCACGCCCTCGAACTCGGTCATGCGCCAAACTTCGATGGCGAAGGCCGCCTTGGCCATCTCACCTTCGTTGATTCGGCGAAGCACGCTGGAGCCGGTGAACCGCTTGACGCCGATATTGAAGGCGAAGGAAGTCAGGGCGTCGAACTGGTTTTGGGTGAGCGGTGTGAACACCAGGTCGGAGATGGCGCTGGAAACCTCAATGAGGTCGTAGACCAGCAGGGCCTCTGCGTCCTTTTCGGTGACCTCGGCGCCCTCTTTGGCGAATTTCACGTGTCCGTAGCCCATGGTCCAGCCGCCGTCGGCGAGCCGGGCGGCCGAAGAGCGATAGCCCTCGAACCGCTTGATCAGCTCTATGCCGGACTTGGAGACCCTTTGCCGGGGCTTCATCGCCACGTGACCCATTTTGATACGAACGCAAGTGCCCGTGGCGGTATCAGGGCAAGGAACGGGCCGGTTCTACAAAAGGATCAGCGTCGCCAGGGTCAGGAAGGACAGGAAGCCCATGAAGTCTGTGATGAAGGTTACGAAGACGGAGGAAGAGACGGCAGGGTCGCGGCCGAGCTTGTCGAGGGTGAGCGGGACCAGGATGCCGGCGACGGAGGCCAGGAACAGGTTGATGATCAAGGCAAGGCCCAGGGTGACGGAGAGGCGTTCGTCGCGCATCCACACCCAGGTGGCGGCGGCCAGGACAAAGGCCAGCGCCATGCCGTTCATCAGGCCGACGGACATCTCGCGGCGGATGATGCGCAGGGCGTTGGAGGCGTTGAGTTCGCGGGCCGCCAGGGCCCGCACAGCGACCGCCAGGGTCTGGGTGCCGGCGTTGCCGCCCAGGGAGGCCACGACGGGCAGGAGCACCGCCAGGGTGACCAGCTTGGCGATATGATCCTCGAAGGCGCCGATGACGCTGGCCGCCAGGGCCGCGGTCACGGTGTTGACCAGGAGCCAGGGAAGGCGCGAGCGGGCGATATCCAGGATGGTGGCGTCGCGGCCGGCGTCGGACACGCCCGCCAGCGCCAGGATGTCTTCCTCGCTCTCCTCCTGGATGACCCCGACGATGTCGTCGACGGTGACCTGGCCGACGAGCCGCCCGCCGGCGTCGACCACCGGCGCGGAGATCAGGTGATATTTGTCGAAGATGTAGGCGACCTCTTCCTGGTCCATGTCGACCGGGATTTCGACCACCTCCTCCATCAGGCCCTCGAGGCGGGCGTCGGCGGGGGCCCGCAGCAGGGCGGAGATGGGGACCGCCCCCACCGGCTTCATGGCCGGATCGACGACATAGAGATCGAAGAACAGTTCGGGCAGCTCGTCGCCCGAGGCGCGGACGTGATCGATGGTCTGGCCGACGGTCCAGAACTGCGGCGCGGCCAGGACCTCGCGCTGCATGAGGCGGCCGGCGGTTTCGTCCTCATAGGCGAGACTGGTCTCGATCGCCGCCCGGTCGACGGAGGACAGGTTGCTTAGGACCTCCTCGCGCTGGTCGTCCTCCATGTCGTCGACGACGTCAGCCGCGTCGTCCGAATCCATTTCGCCAAGCGCTTCGGCGAGCCGCTTGGGATCGACGGTCTCCAGCAATTCTTCGCGAAGATTGGTGTCGAGTTCGCTGATGACGTCGGCGAGGTCCTCGCCGCCGAGGAGCGGGATGATGTCCTCGCGATAGTCCGCCGAGAGGAAGCCCATGAGGTCGGCGACGTCTTCAGGCTCAAGCGCGTCGATGAGCGCCTTCAGCCGCGCCGAGTCGCCCCGGTCGGCCGCATCGACCACCATGTCCACATAGGTGGGCGTTAGCGCGTAGTCGTCGCCAAGGGCGATGTCTTCAAGGTCTTCGGCGTGGGGATCACGTCCGGGGTCTGCGCCCGCCATCGCCGCCTCCCCTTCTCGCTATACGCCGATCGGCCTCTGCCCTTTGTAACCTAAGATCTCACCTGGTGCGGTCGAGAAGACTCGAACTTCCACGGGTTGCCCCACAGCGACCTCAACGCTGCGCGTCTACCAATTCCGCCACGACCGCGTGGTGAGGCGCGGGGGGTAGCAAAGGAAACTCGCTTTGGGAACCCCTCCAGGCGTTGACCTTTATAGAGGCTGCGTCGAAAGCTGACGCAAGGCTGGGAACTGACATGAATCTCTTGATCTTGGCGGCTCTGCCAAGCGAGCTGGATGGCGCGCGGGCGCCGGCCGGAGCGCGCGTCATTTATACGGGCCTGGGCAAGGTCAAGAGCGCCACGGCGGCTACCGAAGCGATCCTGGAAAACCGGCCCGACCTGGTGGTCAACTACGGCAGCGCGGGCCGGGTGCGCGGCGGGATTGACGGGTTGGTGGAAATCGCCCAGGTCCTGCAGCGCGACATGACCACCGAACCGATCGCGCCCAGGGGCGTGACCCCCTTTTCCCCGGATCCGCCGGTCTATTTCTCGGGCTTCGGGACGGCGCTGTGCGGCACGGGCGACTCCTTCGTCACCACCGGCGATCCCTGGCTGGCCGAAAAGGGCGTCGATGTCGTCGACATGGAGCTGTTCGCCATCGCCCACGTCTGCGCCCGGTTCGCCATACCCTGGCGGGCGTTCAAGTTCGTCACCGACGACGCCAATGCCGACGCCGCCGAGCATTGGGAAGAGAACGTCGCCAATGGCGAGGCCCTGTTCTGGGCGGAACTGGCCTGGATCGTCGCCGAGGCTAAACAGTCATAGCTGACTGTAAATCTGGCGGGCGCGGCGCCTTTGTGGAATAGTTGCGTCCAACGCCGGTCAGGACGGCGAAAGACCAAAAAATACAAAGGGAGCCCAGGTATGAAAGCCATTGTCGCCGGCCTATTGGCCGCCACCTCGATCATCGCCTTTTCCGCCCAGGCGGCGACGCCGACCAAGGTCAAGATCGACTCCGGAACCTTGGTCGGCGAAACCGTCGATGGGGTTAAGCGCTTCAAGGGCGTGCCCTTCGCCAAGCCGCCGGTGGGTGATCTGCGCTGGCGCGCGCCGCAGAAGATCAGCTGGACCGGCGAGCGTGACGCGACCAAGTTCGCCCTGCCCTGCCCGCAGCCGATCAACGCCAATGGCACGGTCAACGGCGGCGGCGTCGCAGGCGCGACCAGCGAGGACTGCCTCTATCTCAACGTCTGGGCCCCGGCCAACGCCAAGAACGCGCCGGTGATGATGTGGCTCTATGGCGGCGCCGGTTATCTGGGCGCCAGCCACCTGGGATCGTTCCAGGGCGACAGCTTCGCCAAGAACGGCGTCATCGTCGTGACCATCAACTATCGCCTCGGCATGCTGGGCAACTTCTCGCACCCGGCGCTGACCCGGGCCAATGCCGGGTTCAACGAGGGCTATAACAACTACGCCCTGATGGACGCCATCGCGGGCCTGGAGTGGATCCGGAACAACATCGATCAGTTCGGCGGCGACAAGAACAACGTCACCCTGTTCGGCCAATCGGCAGGCGGCTCCATGGTCTCGAGCCTGCTGTCGGCTCCGCCGGCCAAGGGCTTGTTCCACAAGGCGATCGTCCATTCGGGGGCGGCCCTGGGCAAAGGCCGCACCTTGGCTGAAGGCGAGCGGCAGGGCGTCCAGCTGGCCACCACGCTTGGCCTTCCCGCAAACGCCACGGTCGAGCAGCTGCGCGCCATCAAGCCTGATCGGATCGTCAACAACACCGCCGTCCGCGCTGGAGTCACAGGCATCCTCGACGGCAAAATCAAGACCATCAACACTGTGGACGGCTTCGCCACCGGCGGGACCTTCGATGTGCCGCTGATCGTGGGGTCCAACGACGGCGAAGGCGGGGTGGACGGCGCCAACCGCATGGTCAACTTGGCTTCGAAGGGCGCACCGGCGTTCCAGTATTACTTCACCTACGTGCCTGCCTGGAAAAAGGCCGAAAACCCCAATGGGGCCATCCATTCGGCGGAAATCGCCTATGCGTTCGGCGCGCTCGACACCTCGACCTTCGCCGGCGGGCCCAAGCTCAACGACGATGACCGCGCCGTCGCCAAGCGGATGAACAGCTGCTGGGTCGCCTTCGCCAAGTCCCGCGTTGGGGCGAACAGTCTGTCCTGCGCCGATGGGTTCCGTTGGGCCGCCCGCGCGCCCAACAACGAGGCCGTGGCCATGTTCGGCGCCCAGCCCAAGCTGGCTGACGTCGGACCGATCGTCACCGCCGCGGCCAACCGCGGCCAGGTCGCCGCCGGCCGTGCAGCCATGGCCCCGCCGGCCGGCTCCACGCCGGCAGCCGCGCCCGCCAGGGGAGCGTCCGCAAGGTAAAATCAGCGCCTTCCCTCCCCTTCATGGGGAG
>DGYN01000127.1:51853-70566 GCA_002398405.1 Caulobacteraceae bacterium UBA5005 | reverse complement strand
TCGAGCAGAAGGAGGTCGACGGCTCCTACTGGCATTTCGCCTATCCGCTGACCGACGGGTCCGGCGAGATCGTCATTGCGACGACGCGGCCAGAGACCATGCTCGGCGACACCGCCGTCGCCGTGCATCCTGACGATGACCGCTACAAGGCCCTGATCGGCAAGACCGTGCGCCTGCCCATCACCGGGCGGGAAATTCCCATCGTCGCCGACGACTACGCTGATCCGGAAAAGGGCTCCGGCGCGGTGAAGATCACGCCGGCCCACGATTTCAACGACTTCCAGGTCGGCAAGCGCCACAACCTGCCCTCGATCAACATCCTCGATCCCTTCGGCAAGGTGAACGAGAACGGGGCGGATTACGCCGGCAAGGACCGCTTCGAAGCCCGTAAGCTGATCGTCGCCCGGGCCGAGGAAGAGGGCTGGCTGCGCGGCATCGAAAAGACCCGCCACGTCGTGCCGCACGGCGACCGCTCCGGCGTCGTCATCGAGCCCTATCTGACCGACCAGTGGTACGTCGACGCCAAGACCCTCGCGCAGCCCGCCATCAAGGCGGTGGAGGAGGGCGCGACGGTCTTCGAGCCCCGCAATTGGGACAAGACCTACTTCGAGTGGATGCGGAACATCGAGCCCTGGTGCGTGTCGCGTCAGCTCTGGTGGGGCCATCGCATTCCCGCCTGGTACGACGAAGACGGCAATGTCTATGTCGAGGAGACGGAAGAAGCCGCCCGCGCCGCCGCCGGCGGCAAGGCCCTGACCCAGGACGAGGACGTCCTCGACACCTGGTTCTCCTCCGCGCTCTGGCCCTTCTCGACCATGGGCTGGCCGGCGGACTCTGAGGACGTGAAGGCCTTCTACCCGACCCACACCCTGGTCACCGGTTTCGACATCATCTTCTTCTGGGTCGCCCGGATGATGATGATGGGGATCCATTTCATGGGCGAGGTCCCCTTCAAGCGGGTGTTCATCAACGCCCTGGTCCGCGACGCCTCCGGCGCAAAGATGAGCAAGTCCAAGGGCAATGTCATGGACCCGCTCGAGCTCGTTGACCGCTACGGCGCCGACCCCCTGCGCTTCACCTTGGCCGCCATGTCCGGGCAGGGGAGGAACATCAAGTTATCCGAACAACGCATTGAAGGGTATCGTAACTTCGGCACAAAGCTGTGGAATGCTTCCCGCTTCACCCAGATGAACGAGTGCTACCGCGTCGAAGGCTTCGATCCGGGCTCGGTCAAGGGCGCCCTCAACCGCTGGATCCGCGGCGAGGCGGTGAAGACCAGCGCCGAAGTCACCCGGGCCCTCGACGCCTGCGCCTTCGACGACGCGGCCAACGCCCTCTACCGTTTCATCTGGAACATCTTCTGCGACTGGCACCTGGAACTGGCCAAGCCGATCCTCAACGGGTCGGACGCAGCCGCTAAGGCCGAGACCCGCGCCATGACCGCCTGGGTCCTCGACCTGATCCTTAAGCTCCTCCACCCGGTCAGCCCGTTCCTCACCGAGGAACTGTGGGACAAGCTTTCCGAGTTCGGGCCCAAGCGCGACGGCCTCCTCATCTCCCACGCGTGGCCCAATCTTCCACAATCATGGGTTGATCCCGCCGCCGAAGCGGAAATTGGCTGGCTGGTTGAACTTGTGTCAACGATCCGCTCGGTCCGCGCCGAAATGAACGTCCCGCCCGGCGCCAAACTACCCCTGACTCTCTCCGGCGCCGATGCGCAAACCCTGTCCCGCCTCGACCGCCACCGCGACCTGATCGCCACCCTGGCGCGCCTGGACAGCATCACCGCTGGCGATGCCACGGCCGGCTCGATCCCCTTCGTGATCGGCGAGGCGACCGGCGCGCTTGCCGTCGCCGCCTTCATCGACCTGGCTGCCGAGAAGGTCCGCCTCGCCAAGGAAGTGGCGGGCTTCGACGCCGAGATCGAACGCAACGCCAAGAAACTCGACAACGCCGACTTCATCGCCCGCGCCAAGGAAGAAGTGGTTGAGGAAACCCGCGAAAAACTCGAGGAAGCCAAGGCCGCGCGGGCCAAACTCGCCGCCGCCCTTGAACGCCTCGCGGCCCTGGCTTGAGCCGTCAGCGCGCCGATCTCCTCCTGGTCGCCCGCGGTCTGTTCGAAAGCCGCGCCAAGGCTCGCGCCGCCATTGAGGCGGGCGGCGTCACTGCCGATGGCTCGAGGGTGGAAAAGCCCTCTGACCTCCTCGACGAGACTGCCGTCATCCTGGCCGAGCCCGCCCATCCCTTCGTTGGCCGAGGCGCCCAGAAACTCGATCACGCCCTTACCCTGTGGCCGGTCCCCGTGCAGGGCCGGGTCGTCTTCGACATCGGCGCGTCCACCGGCGGCTTTACCGAGGTCTGCCTGCTGCGCGGCGCATCGCGGGTCTATGCGGTGGATGTCGGCCACGGCCAGTTGCACCCCAAACTCGCCGCCGATCCCAGGGTGGTCAGCCTGGAGGGCGTAGACGCCCGGACCCTGACAATTGAACAGGTCCCTCAGACCGCCGGCCTGATCGTCTGCGACGCCAGCTTCATCGGCCTGGCCAAGGTGCTGCCGGCCGCGCTCGCCCTGGCGGCGGAGGGCGCGGACCTGATCTGCCTTATCAAGCCCCAGTTCGAGGTCGGACCGGGCCGGGTCGGCAAGGGCGGGCTCGTCAAGGATCCGGCGCATCATGCCCAGGCCGTGGCGGACGTGTCCGCATGGCTGGATCAGGTTGGCTGGACCGTCCTTGAAACGGCGACAAGCCCGATCACCGGCACGCACGGCAATGTCGAATTTCTCTGCTGGGCAAAAAGAAAGGCCGCCCGGTATTCCGGACGGCCCTTCGCTGGCGCCGACTAAATCCCCTTAGTCGACGATCTGGTACTGACCGCGGCTGTCCGGGCAGGCCTGGACCATACGGGTCTCGGTACGGCCGCCGGGCAGACGCACGCGGCTTTCAACGTAGGTGCAGGCGCGGCCGCTGTTGTAGCCCTGGTCGTAATAGCCCTGGTCATAACCGTAGGCGGGCGGCGGCGCGTAGGTCGGCGCCTGCTGGTAACGGTCGTAGTAGTAGTCCTCGCGGTACGGACGGCCGTAGTAGTCGGTGTTGCCATAGGCTTGGTACCCGCCGTTGTAGCCCGGCGCGTAGCCGTAGCGTTGCGGCTGCGCGGCTTGACGGCTGGAGACGCAGGCGGCCGAGTCGCGGCCGATGCTCGCGCCGATGCCCGCGCCCACCAGGGCGCCGACGGTCGCGCCGGTGTCGTTGTCGCGGCGGCGGCCCCAGCGGTCGATGCGCTGGTCGTTGACGATGTTATTACCCAGCGCCATCCCGGCCAGACCGCCGATGAGGGCGCCGGCCACGGAGCGGCCGCTCTGATCGCGCTGGCAGGGGTCATAGTAATACCCTTGCTGGTCGTAGCGCTGGGTCTGGGCCTGCGCCGCGGCCGGGATCAGGGCGGCGGCCGCGAGCGCTGCGCCGGCGGTCGCCAGGGCGGTGCGGCGGATGGTCGAGTGGGTCTTCATAACGGCGCTCCCTTTGAGCAGAACTGAACTGTTAGCGCATGGTATAGCGGCCCGTTCCTGAACGGCAGGCAACAAGACCGTTCATTTTGGACATTTCTTTGGAGTTTCCACACCCTGGCCCAAATTATCGAACTTTCGATCGCCGACATGGGCGCCCAGGGCGACGGCATTGGTCCAGGGCCGGTGTTTGTCCCCCTGACTCTGCCCGGCGAGCGGGTGCTGGCGAGGGGAGACGGCGCTCGGGCCGAGGTGGCGGAGATCGTCTCTCCCAGCCCCGATCGCGTCGCACCGCCCTGTCCGCATTTCGGGGTCTGCGGCGGCTGCGCCCTGCAGCACTGGGCCCATGCGCCCTACCTTGCCTGGAAGACCAATCACATCCGCGGCCTGCTGGCCCGCGAGGGAATTGAGACCGAGTTTGCGCCGGGGTTCGCCGCGCCGCCAGGCAGCCGCCGCCGGATCGCCCTTCACGCCCGCCGCGGCAAGGGGGGCGTCGCCATCGGCTTCAAGGGGCGCAAGTCCTGGGACCTCGTTCCGATTGAAGTTTGCCCCATCAGCGATCCGCGCCTGGTCGCCGCCTTTCCGCGGCTGAGGGCGCTCGCCGCGCCGTTCCTGGAACATCCAAAGTCGGCGCCCACCCTGCACGTCACCCTGACCATGACCGGCCTCGACATCGACGTGACGGGGGTGGAGCGCAAGAGCGGCGGGCTTTCCGCCGACGCCCGGATGCGCGCCGCCGAAGTCGCTTCGGCCGCCGACTTTGCGCGGGTTACCCTGGCCGGAGAGACTGTCTACCAGGCCCGCCTGCCCATGGTCCGCTTCGGCAAGGCGGCGGTGGCTCTGCCGGCTGGCGGCTTCCTCCAGGCGGTCGCCGCTGCGGAAACCGAGATGGCCAGGATCGCCGTCGGGGCCTGCGCCGGGGCCGGCAGGATCGCCGACCTCTACTGCGGCGCGGGCGCCTTCACCTTCCCCTTGGCGGAGGCTGCGCCGGTCTATGCGGCCGATTTCTCTGACGCCGCCATCTCCAACCTGAAAACCGGCATCGCTACGGCGCCGGGCCTAAAGGCGATCACCGCCGAAGCGCGGGACTTGGTCCGCCGCCCCGTCCTGGCCGGAGAGCTCAAGGGCGTCGACGCCATCGTCTTCGACCCGCCCAGGGCCGGAGCGCTGGAGCAGGTGGGCGAGATCGCCCGCTCGAAAGCCTCGGTCGTCGTCGCCGTCTCTTGTAACCCCGCGACCTTTGCAAGGGACGCCAAGGCGCTCATCGACGCCGGCTTCAAACTCCAGCGCGTCCACCCCATCGACCAGTTCCTCTGGTCGCCGCACGTAGAGCTGGTGGGGGTGTTTGGGCGGTAGGCTAATCCTTTTCCCTCCCCTCCTTAGAGGGGAGGGCGATCCTTGGCAGAGCCAAGGATCGGGTGGGGGAGGCCCCTGTAACCTCATCACGATGGCGTCCATGACCGCATTGAGGTCACTGTAAATCTCGCCGTTCCAGATCCGCATCACCGTGAAGCCCCTGCGCTGAAGGATCGCGTCGCGAACCGCATCGCGCGCGATGCGGTCTTCTTCCAGGTGACTTGAGCCGTCGACTTCCACGACTAGACAGGATCGCCGGCAAACGAAATCCAGGATGAAGCGCCCCTCGGGCGACTGCCGCCGAAAGTGGAATCCCTGTTCCCGCAAGGCTCGCAACCGCGTCCAGAGGATTACCTCTGCGCCGGTCATGGCCTTTCTCAACTCTCTGGCTCTGGTGACTGACATGGACCTCCCCCACCCGTCTCGCTTCGCTCGCCACCCTCCCCTCTAAGGAGGGGAGGGAAAAGAATTCGTGGCACCCATCAGAACAAACTCATCTGGTCGCCGGCCTTTGCCGGGACTTTGAATTGGGTCACGTCGTGCTCCCGATGACCCTGGTTTAATCCCAGCTTCCTGATCGCCACGCGGTACCGCGCCCGGATCAGCTCGGCCACCGGGCCCTGGCCGACCATGCGGCTGCCCCAGCGGGGGTCGTAGTCGAGGCCGCCTCTCGCCTGGCGGACCAGGGACATGACCCGGGCGGCGCGGTCGGGCCTGGCGTCGGCCAGCCACTCGGCGAACAGATCCTTGATCTCGCGGGGAAGCCTGAGGACCGTGTAGTGGGCGAAGCTCGCGCCCGCCGCCTTGGCCGCCTCCAGCACCGCCTCCAGCTCGTGATCATTCAGGCCTGGGATCACCGGGGCGAAGCTCACGGCAGTGGGGACGCCTGCTTCGCTAAGGCGGCTGATCGCCTCCAGGCGTTTGGCGGGGGTGGCGCAGCGCGGCTCCATGGCGCGGGCGAGCGAGCGGTCCAGGGTGGTGATCGACAGGGTGGCGGTGGCAAGGCGCCGCTGCGCCATGCGGCCTAGGATATCGGCGTCGCGGGCGATCAGGTTGGATTTGCTGATCACGCTGACCGGATGGTTGAAGCGGTCGAGCACCTCCAGGAGGCCCCTCGTCACCTTCATCTTGCGCTCCACCGGCTGATAAGGATCGGTGTTGCCGCCGATATGGATGCGCTCGCACTTGTATCCCGGCCTGGAGAGTTCCTTTTCCAGCAGCTTGGCGGCGTCCGGCTTGAAGAACAGCTTGGTTTCGAAATCGAGGCCGGGGGAGAGGCCCATATAGGCGTGGGCGGGGCGGGCGTAGCAGTAGATGCAGCCATGCTCACACCCCCGGTAGGGATTGATCGACTGGTCGAAACCGATATCGGGACTGTCGTTGCGACTGATGATCTTCTTGGCGTTTTCGCGGGAGAGGGTGGTGGCGACCTGCTTGGGCTCGTCCTCTTCGGTCCAGCCATCGTCAAAGGCTTCCCGCTCGTGCAGTTCGAAGCGGCCGGTGTCATTCGACCTCGCCCCGCGACCCTTCACCTGGATTGGCGCGCTACCCATGGCATGAACATAACAAGAACATCTTGCCCGGATCAATGGCCCGTGTCTAAGCTTCACAATGAGAACGGGAGGCGACCATGATGAAGAAGCTCGTTGCGGAGTTCCTCGGTACGGCCTGGCTTGTGTTGGGCGGGTGCGGTTCAGCGGTTCTGGCCGCTGGTTTTCCTGAACTGGGTATCGGTTTTGTCGGAGTGTCCCTGGCGTTCGGCCTGACTGTGGTGACCATGGCCTACGCCATCGGCCATGTGTCGGGCTGCCATCTCAATCCGGCGGTGTCGGTGGGCCTGTGGGCCGGCGGCAGGTTCCC
This sequence comes from Caulobacteraceae bacterium UBA5005, assembly GCA_002398405.1. GTDB lineage: Bacteria > Pseudomonadota > Alphaproteobacteria > Caulobacterales > Caulobacteraceae > UBA5005. The sequence goes on along the minus strand of DGYN01000127.1, from coordinate 63,848 downwards.
GGCCAAGGAACTGCCCGGCTATGTCGTGGCCCAGGTGTTGGGCGGGCTGGCGGGCGCGGGCGCGCTCTACATGATCGCCAGCGGCGCGCCGGCCTTCGAGGTTGGCGGGTTCGCCAGCAACGGCTTTGGCGAGCATTCGCCGGGCGGCTATTCCATGCAGGCGGCCCTGGTCTGCGAAGTGGCGCTCACCTTCGCCTTCCTTTTCGTGATCATGGGAGCGACCCACGGCAATGCCCCCAGGGGGTTCGCGCCCCTGGCCATCGGCCTTTGCCTGACGCTGATCCACCTGATCAGCATCCCGGTGACCAACACCTCGGTGAACCCGGCCCGCAGCACGGGTCCGGCGATCCTGGTGGGCGGCTGGGCGGTGCAGCAGCTGTGGCTCTTCTGGGTCGCGCCCCTGATCGGCGGCGCCCTGGGCGGCTTTGTCTATCGCTGGCTGAGCCCGGTCGATCCGGCGCCCTTGGACGTCAAGGGCGGCTAGTAATAGCGGCTGGTCCAGCTGCCAGGGGACCTGTCAACCAGCCGGCAGGCGTTGACGGCCAAGGCCGCCAGGGCGAAGGGAAGGCATGATTTCCGTCATCGTGCCCACCTTCAACGACGAACAGCGCCTTGCCGCCTGCCTTGCGCCACTGGTGCCGGCCGCCATGGAAGGCCTGGTCCGGGAATTACTCCTCGCCGACGGCGGTTCGACCGACGCGACCTTCGAGATCGCCGACGATGCGGGCGCAAGGTTCCTCAAGAGCGAAGGAGAGGCAGGCGCGCGGATCGCGGCGGCAATCGCGAAGGCGAAGGGTCCCTGGCTGCTGATCCTCGACCCCACGGTGCGGCTGGAGTTCGGATGGGAGGCGGCGGCGCTCAGTCACATGAACGCGCGCAAAGCCCCGGCCCGGTTTCGGCTTCAAAAGAGCGACGGTGGACTTTTCGACCGCCTGTTCGCGCCGAAGGCCAGGGCGTTGCTGGTTCTAAAAGGCGTTGGCGGTCTCGGCAGCGGGGGAGGCGTCGGAGGCGCCACCGCCCGAACCCTGAGCCGAATTGGTCAGACTCACCTGCTGGATGCTCGCGGCTGGGTGTGAGCGGTCGTAAGCGATGCTGATGCGCTTGACGCCGGAGGCCAGGGCTTCCAGCGATGCGGTTTCCTGGCCGAATTGGCGGCGGTAGATCCAGTAGCCCGCCATGACCTTCTCGACGTAGTCGCGGGTTTCCTTGGCCGGCAGGCTTTCGATCATCAGCAGCGGGTCAGCGCCCCAGCCGACGCGGTCCATGGTCTTGGTCACCGCGCCCGGCCCGCCGTTATAAGCGGCGATCACCATCAGCATGTCGTCGCCGACCAGGCTGGTCGCCAAGTGGTTCAGATAGTCCTGGCCAACCTTCATGTTGAGGCTCGGATCGCGCAGCAGGGAACGGTCCTTGAAGCGTTCGTCGGTAATGGCGGCCGTGGCCGGCATCAGCTGCATCAGGCCTACCGCCCCCGCCGGAGAGATCACCGTCGGGTTGAAGCGGCTTTCCTGACGGATCAGGGCGTAGACCAGCGCCGGATCGACCGTGAAGCCTTGCTCGGGGTTCAGCAGCGGAACCGGGTAGTGGGCGGGGTTGAAGCCCTGGATGTCGGCGACCGGCGACATTTCCATCAGGGGCTCGATGGCGGAATTGGCCGTGCGGATCAGCTGGGCCAGCGGATCGGCGGCCTCGGCCAGCTGAACGTCGGGCGAAAGCACGGTCTGGGTGAAACTGATGGTGGGCTCCAGGCCCAGCTGCGCCTCGGCGATCATGCCGTAGAAGGTCCAAGGCATGGCGGCCGCCATGCGCAGGAAGGGATCTTCCTGGTCGTTCTGGCCGTTGGCGACGGCGGCGCGGGCGGCCCAGAAGGCGGCGCTGGACTTCAGCCATGGATCGCTCGCCGGATCGGTGGCGACTTCGGAAAAGCGCTGGAAGGCGTCTTCGTATTTGTTCAGGCGCCAGGCCGAGAGGGCGGCGGTCCAACGCTCGCCGGCGGCGATGGAAAGCTCGTAGGCCTTTTCGATCTCGCCGGAATAGTAGGCGTCGCGGGCAAGGAAACCGGGGTTCGGCGGGGGCGCGGCGCGGACGACGCGGCGGCTGCGTTTGCGGCTGGTCTTGGCTTTGGTCTTAGCCTTCGCGGACGCGCCGGGCCGGGACTTGGCCTCGACCGTCGTCGGTATGGCCGGCAGGCCAACGCTAAGCACCAGTACTGCGGCCAGAGCGGCCCGCATGGCGGATATCATATCGGCATTCCCCGACGGCTTTTCCCCACAGCGGCAAGGACTAGGGTGTTCGGTCCGGCCGATCAACCCTTTCGACCAGAGTCAAAAGGTCGCTCCAGGCTTTCTTCTTCGCTGAGGGCGTTCGCAGCAGGAAGGCAGGATGAAGTGTCGGCAAAGCAGGCAAAGTGACAGATCCATCGCTGGCGGCCCACTCAAACCAGCGTCCCCTTAAGGAAAGGATACCCTCGTCCCGCGCCAGCATCGACTTGGCCGCGGCGCCGCCGGCAAGCAGCAGAACCCTAGGTTTCACAAGGGAAATCGCCCGCTCGACGAAGGGCCGGCAGACAGCCTGTTCCGCCAAGGTGGGGGTGCGATTCCCCGGCGGGCGCCAATAGACCGTGTTGGTGATGAAGGTGCGTTCCGTCAGGTCCGCGGCCTTCAGCATCTTGTCCAACAATTGACCGGCCCTTCCGACGAAAGGCAGCCCCCTCACATCTTCGTCAGCGCCCGGCCCCTCTCCGATCACCATAACGTCACCGTCCTCCGCTCCGCGGGCGAACACGGACTTGCTGGCGCCTTCGAATTTCAGGCCGCAGCCGTTGAATTGCGCGATAGCGGCGGCGAGCGCTTCGAGGCTGCCGGCGGCGGCGGCGAGGGCCTGGGCCTCCTCCACAGCGGCGGCGATGTCGGGGGTAGGGGCGGTGACCTTCACCGGGCCGGAGATCGGCGTCACCGTGGCCTTCGGCCTTTCCCGCTGCAGCAGGCGGTTGACGGGAACATCGCCATGGGCGGCGTCCACCCCGGCCGCGGCCCAGAAGGCGAGCAGGCTCTCGGCGGCCTTTGTGTCTCGATTGTGGCCCGAATGTCCTTGACCGCCCATACGTCAACTTCGATTAAACGGGGCGATTGATCAACGGAGTCGAGCCCCCATGGCCGAAGAAATCATCCGCGAGTCCATGGAGTACGACGTGGTCATCGTCGGCGCGGGCCCGGCGGGGCTGGGCGCCGCGATCCGCCTCAAGCAGCTGGCCGAGAAGGCCGGCAGCGAGATCACCGTCGCCGTCATCGAAAAGGGCTCGGAGGTCGGGGCCCATATCCTGTCGGGCGCGGTCATGGATCCCAAGGCGCTCAGTGAGCTGATCCCCGACTGGAAGGAACAGGGCGCGCCGCTCGAGACCCCGGTCACCAAGGACAAGTTCCTGATCCTGGGCGAGCAGGGCGAGGTCAGCCTCCCGATGTTCGCCATGCCGCCGTTCATGCACAACCACGGCTGCTACATCGGATCCCTGGGCAACCTCTGCCGCTGGCTGGCGGGCGTGGCCGAGGGCATGGGGGTCGAGATCTATCCGGGCTTCGCGGCCAGCGATCTGGTCTACCGCGAGGACGGGTCGGTGAAAGGCGTTGTCGTCGGCGTCGTGGGCATCGCCAAGGATGGCTCGCACAAGGGCGACTACCAGGACGGCATGGAGCTGCACGGAAAGTACGTCTTCATCGGCGAAGGCGTGCGCGGGTCCCTGGCCAAGATCCTTCAGGCCAAGTTCGACCTCTGCAAGGATGCCGATCCGCAGAAGTACGGCATCGGCATCAAGGAGCTGTGGCAGGTCCCGGACGAGAACTTCAAACCAGGCCTGGCTCAGCACTCCACGGGCTGGCCCCTGGACAATGAGACGGGCGGCGGCTCGTTCCTCTATCACTTCGGGGATAACTACGTGTCGGTCGGCTACGTGGTGCACCTGAACTACAAGAACCCGTTCCTGTCGCCCTTCGACGAGTTCCAGCGCTTCAAGCATCACCCGTCGGTTCGTCCCCACCTCGAGGGCGGCAAACGGATCGCCTACGGGGCCCGGGCCATCATCGAAGGCGGCGTCCAGTCGGTGCCAAAGCTGTCCTTCCCCGGCGGCGTCCTGATCGGCGATAGCGCCGGTTTCGTGAACGTGCCGCGCATCAAGGGCAGCCACAACGCCATGAAGGTCGGCATGCTGGCGGCGGAAACCGCCTTCGCGGCCCTGGCCCAGGGCCGGGAAGGCGACGAGCTGGTCGAGCTCAATCAGGCCTACAAGGATAGCTGGGTCTACAAGGAACTGCGCAAGGTCCGGAACGCCAAGCCGATGCTGTCGAAGTTCGGCACCCTGCTGGGCGGGGCGCTTGGCATGTTCGACATGTGGTGCACGCACCTGTTGGGCGGCTTCTCTTTCTTCGGGACCCTGCATCACGCCAAGTCCGACTCGGCCTCGACCGGCCTGGCCAAGGACTACACCCCCATCGTCTATCCCAGGCCCGATGGCGTCTTCAGCTTCGACAAGCTCTCCAGTGTCTTTCTGTCGGCCACCAACCATGAGGAAGACCAGCCGGCGCACCTCAAGCTCAAGGACCCCAAGGTCCCGATCGAGGTCAACCTGCCCAAGTATGGCGAACCGGCGCGGCTCTACTGCCCCGCAGGGGTCTATGAGGTTCTGTACGACGAGAAGGGCGCCAATCCGCGCTTCCAGATCAACGCCCAGAACTGCGTCCACTGCAAAACCTGCGACATCAAGGATCCGTCGCAGAACATCGTCTGGACGACTCCCGAAGGCGGCGGCGGCCCGAACTATCCCAACATGTAATGCCCGCCTGTTGCGGCGGCGGCCTAAAATTGGCCGCTAGCGGCGCGCCCAATGGCAACTCCACACTTGCGGGGGCCCCTGAAAGGGCGATGATGGCGGGTATGATGTTGAAGATGCGCCTTTTCGCCCTTGTGGCTCTAGCTCCGCTGGCCGCCTGCGCCACCACCGCGCCGGTCGAGACGGCCGCCCTGCCGCCGGCAGAGGCGCCGCCGGTCGTGGTCGAGCAGACCGGGCCGCCCGCGCCGGACGTGTCCCTGGTAGGTCTGTACCTCGCCGCCGCCGCCGCTCAGCGGGATGGCCGCAACGAGGCCGCCGCCGACTACTATGCTCGCGCGGCTGAACTGGTCGAAGAAGACGGCGCTCCCTTCCTGCGCGAGCGGGCGTTCACCGCCGCCGTCAACGCCGGTGAAATCGAAAAGGCCGCGAGCCTTGCCCCCAAGCCCGGCGAGGCGAGTCAGGGCAGCCAGCGCCTGGGCCGCATGGTCCAGGTGGTTGATTCCCTGGCCAAGGGGGATGCCGCCGCCGCCAGCGCGATCCTGAAAGCCGAAGATATTGGCCAACCCTATCGCAACGCCGCCCAGATGCTGCGCCCCTGGGTGGCGCTGGCGGCCGGCGAGGAAGATCCCGTGGGCCGCAACCCGCCGCCCAACAACGCCGACCGGCTGTCGCTGGCCTTCTTCCAGGCCAACCGCGCCCTGGCGCTTGAGCACGCCAAACGTTTCGACGAGGCCGACGCCACCTACCAGGCCCTGCTGGGCAGCGGCGTCAACTCGCGGGCCTTTCCGCTGGCGTACGGCGCTTTCCTCGAGCGCCAGGGAAAGAAGGCCCAGGCCGTCGCCATCTATGACCGCCTGATCGCCGAACAGCCCGATGACCGCGCCGCGGTCATGGCCAAGACCCGCGCCACGGCCCGCCGCTATACGCCGCCGGCGCTTCCCGCCGGAAAGGAAGCCGCCTCGCTCGCCATGGCCTATGCCGCGACCGGCGCCATGACTCAGGGCCAGACCGGCAATGCGCTGATCTATGTACAGCTCGCCCTGCGCCTGGATCCGAACCGGCCCGAGGCCCTACTGCTGGCCGGCGGGTTTGCCGAACAGGCGGGTGAGCTCGAAGAGGCGAGGGGCCACTACGCCAAGGTGCCCGCCGCCGCACCTGAATATATCGACGCCCGCAGCCGTATCGCCGCGACTTACCGCGATGAGCAGATCGCCCAGGCGGTCGCCGTGGCCCGCGAGACCGCCCGCGTCGCTCCCAACGATCGCGCCGCCCAGCTGGACCTCGCCGACATCCTGCGCGAGGCCGAGGACTACGAGGGCTCGGTCAAGGTGCTGACCAAGGTGATCAACACCAAGGGCCGCGAGGCCGACTGGCGCCTCTTCTACGCCCGCGCCATCGCCTTGGAAAAAGCAGGCCGCTGGCCGGAGGCGGAGAAGGACCTCCTGAAGGCCCTGGAGATCAATCCCGACCAGGCCGATGTGATGAACTACCTCGGCTATATGTGGGCCGACCGGAACGAGAAGCTGGCGGAGGCTATGGACCTCCTGCAGAAGGCCAACCGCAGCCAGCCGAACTCCGGCGCGATCATTGATTCCCTGGGCTGGGCTTATTTCCGGCTGGGTGACTACAAGAAGGCCGTGGAACTGCTGGAGCGGGCCGCCGAGCTTTCGCCGTCGGACCCGGACATCAACGACCACCTGGGCGATGCCTACGCCAAGAGCCCCGGCCGCCGTCTGGAGGCCCTGTTTCAGTGGGAGCGAGTTCTGACTCTTGAGCCCAGCGACCTGTTGAAGGCCAAGGTCCAGGGCAAGATCGCCGATGAGCAAAAGGCGACCAGCGTCGCCACCGCAGCGCCTGCCGGACAGCCGTGAAGCAATTCGCTCCGGCGAAGATCAATCTGTTCCTGCGTGTCTGGCCTCCGGGCCTGGACGGCTATCATCCGCTGCAAAGCTGGATGGTGTTCGCTGATGTGGGCGATTTTCTGGAGATGACGCCCGCGGAGGCCATGGGCTTCGAGGTAAAGGGGCCCTTTGCCCCCGGCGTTCCCGCCGATGGGGCCAATCTGGCTGTCAGGGCCCGTGACGCCTTCCTGGCTGTTTCCGCGCCCATTACGCCCTTCACCCTGACGTTGGATAAGCACCTTCCGCCGGCCTCCGGCATCGGCGGGGGATCTGCGGACGCGGCGGCGGTGCTGCGGCTTCTGCAGCAGCAGAGCCCGATCGACGAACAACGGCTCTACGCCATCGCGCTCGCGCTCGGCGCCGATGTTCCCGCCTGCCTGAAGTCGGCCGCCCTGATCGCCAAGGGCCGGGGAGAGGTGTTCGAGGCCGCGCCTTGCGCGCCGCCGCTGCCCGCGGTGCTGGCCAATCCCAAGGTCGCGGTCTCCACCGCCGAGGTGTTCGCGGCCTTTGACGCTCAGGGGGAGGAGAGCGGCCAGTTCGAGCGCCGCCGGGAATTCTGGCCGGAATGGTCCGCGGACGGCGATCCGGCTGATGTCGCCGCCGCCATCGCGCTCATCACGCCGCCGGGAAACGACCTGCAAAGGGCCGCCGAGATTCTCGCCCCGGAGGTCGTTGACGTCATCCGGGCCCTCGAACGTGACCGCCGCTGCCGGCTGGCGAGGATGTCCGGATCGGGCGCCACCTGCTTTGGCCTTTGCCTCACGATTGAGGACGCGCAAGGGCTGGCGGCGGAGCTTGCCGCCGAACACCCGCACTGGTGGGTGAGGGCGACGACCCTCTCCTGATCACAAGCCCGTGATGGCGAGCAACGTAGAGGGCCCTCGGCGCGCTATGGCTGCAACGCCTCGTGGCGCTGGAAAGCGCCTCCTCCACGGAGAAATGCCATGATTATCAAGGTTCTCATTCCCGCCCTCGCGGTGGGACTCGTCTCATCGGCGGCGCTCGCCCAGGAACGCTACAATGACCCGCAAAGCGCCAACGCGCCTACGACGGTAAACCCGCCGTTGTATGAAACTCAGGCCCCGGTCGGCGTCGCGACCGACGTGGTTGTGGTCGCCATGAACGCCGACGAAGCGCGGGCTCGCGGCATCCCTGTCGAACTGGTCGCCAGCGCCCCGGTGCCGGACACCCCCGCCAACCGCCGCGCCTATGGCCAGCCGATGAGCAACGCGGGCAAGAACACCACGCCGGCCGGCAACTAACTTTAGCTCGGCTACACCCGCGCTCCCTCCCTGGCGCGCTTGCAGCCCAAGTCGGCGGACCCTATGGTCCGCCGACTTTTTATTGGGCCCTCCCCGGGGATTCGTTTGGCCGCGCGCAAACCCTTATCGTTTCAGGATTTGATCCTGACGCTCCATGCCTATTGGAGCCAAAAGGGCTGCCTGATCCTGCAGCCGTACGACGTGGAAGTGGGCGCGGGCACCCTGCACCCGGCCACGGTGCTGCGCGCGCTCGGCCCCAAGACCTGGAATGCGGCCTATGTGCAGCCCTCGCGGCGGCCGGGCGACGGCCGCTATGGCGAAAACCCCAACCGCCTGCAGCACTATTATCAGTACCAGGTGATCCTGAAGCCGAACCCGGCCGATATGCAGGACCTCTATCTCGGCTCGCTCGAGGCCATCGGCATCGACATGAGCCTGCACGACATCCGCTTTGTCGAGGACGACTGGGAAAATCCCACCGTCGGCGCCTGGGGCCTGGGCTGGGAAGTCTGGTGCGACGGGATGGAGGTATCCCAGTACACCTATATGCAGCAGGTCGGGGGCCTGGACGTCGATCCGGTGGCCGGCGAACTGACCTACGGCCTGGAGCGCCTGGCCATGTACGTGCAGGGCGTCGACAGCGTCTATGACCTGGCCTTCAACGATTCGCAGAGCCCGGACTTTAAGACCTATGGCGAAGTGTTCCTCGAGAACGAGCGCCAGATGTCGGCCTATAATTTCGAATACGCCGATGTGGATGTGCTCAAGCGCCAGTTCGAGGACATGGAACGGCAGGTGACCCTGCTGCTGGGCAAGACGGGGCCGCAGGGACAGGCGCTCGTTCTGCCGGCCTACGACCATGTGCTGAAGGCCAGCCACCTGTTCAACGTCATGAACGCCCGCGGGGCCATCGCGGTCGCCGAGCGGGCCAGCTACATCGGCCGGATCAGGGACCTCTGTAAGGCCTGCGCCAGCGAGTGGCAGAAGCAGCAGGCGGCCAATGCCTGAGCTGCTGTTGGAACTGTTCTCCGAAGAGATCCCCGCCCGCATGCAGGGGAACGCCGCGCGCGACCTCGAACGCATGGCCAAGGAGCGCCTGACTGAGGCCGGTTTTGGCGATGCGGTCCTTCGCACCTACGCCGGCCCCCGCCGCCTGACCCTGGTGGTCGAGGACCTCCCCGCCGCCCAGGCCGACCGCGCCGAAGAGGTCAAAGGCCCCCGCGAAGGCGCGCCGCCCCAGGCGCTGGAAGGCTTTCTGCGCAAGAACAACCTGACGCAAGACAACCTGACCGTCCGCGACGGTGTCTATTACGCCACCCTCTCCGCCAAGGGCCGCCCGACGGCCGAGATCATCGCCGAGATGGTCGAGGCCATTGTCCGGGGCTTCCCCTGGCCCAAATCGATGAAGTGGGGGACGAGCACGCTTCGCTGGGTCCGGCCGCTGCAGCGCATCGCCTGCGTGTTCGGCGGCGAGGTGGTGGCGTTCGAGATCGACGGCATCAAGTCGGGAAACCTCACCGAAGGCCACCGCTTCATGGGCGGCGACCGTAAACCGTTCGCCGTCAAGGATTTCGCGGCCTATCGCGATAGGCTCAAGGCCCACTTCGTCGTCCTGGACGCCAATGAGCGCCGCGCCACGATCCTAGAGCGCGCTAAGCAGGTCTGCGCCGCCAAGGGCCTGGAACTGGTCGAGGACGAGGGCCTGCTGCAGGAGGTCTCCGGCCTCGCCGAATGGCCGGTCCCGATCCTGGGCGACATGGACCCCGGCTTCCTCGACCTGCCGCCGGAGGTGATCCGCACCTCCATGCGCACCCATCAGAAATACTTCGCCGTCCGAGATCCCAAGACCGGCAATCTCGCCCCCCATTTCGTCGTCGTCGCCAACATCGAAGCCAGCGATGGCGGAAAGGCATTGGCCGCCGGCAACGCCCGCGTCCTTTCCGCCCGCTTGAACGACGCCCGCTTCTTCTGGGACGAGGACCGCAAGGTCGGCTTCGAGCCGTGGTTGAAGAAGCTGGAAGGCGTCACCTTCCACGCCAAGCTTGGAACGATGGCGGAGCGGGTGGATCGGATCGTGGCGCTCGCCAAACAGATCGCGCCCCTGGTCGGCGCCGACCCCGCCAAGGCTGCAGAAGCCGCGCGCCTCGCCAAGGCAGACCTCGCGTCTGGCATGGTCGGAGAGTTCCCCGAACTCCAGGGGCTGATGGGCGGTTATTATGGCCGCGCCGCCAAGCTGGACGGAGCCATCGCCGACGCCGTCCGCGACCACTACAAGCCGCAGGGCCCCAATGACGCGGTCCCGGGCGGCGCCTTGGAGTCCGCTGTCGCCCTGGCTGACAAGCTTGAGATGCTGACGGGGTTCTTCTCTATCGGCGAAAAGCCGTCGGGCTCGCGTGACCCCTACGCCCTTCGCCGGGCCGCATTGGGCGTGATCCGCATCACGCTTGAGAACGGCTACCGTTTTGGGCTGAAGGCTCTGGCGTCCGCCGAGATGATTGAGTTCTTTGTGGACCGTCTGAAGGTCGTCCTGCGTGACCAGGGCAAACGCCACGATCTCGTGGACGCCGTCTTCGCCCTTGGGGATGATGATCTCGTCCGCGTCGTTGCCCGCGTCGAAGCCCTCGACGCCTTCCTGAAAACCGACGACGGCGCGAACCTGCTCGCCGGTTTCAAGCGCGCCTCCAACATCCTCAAGGCCGAGGAGAAGAAGGGCCCGCTGCCAACCGGCGCGGTCAATCTCGGCCTGCCGGGCCTCGTAGACGAGGAAGGCGCGCTCGCCGCCATGGTCCAGCGAACTGGCAACGACATCGACGCCGCCCTGAAAACCGAGGATTTCGCCGCCGCCATGGTCTCGCTGGCCAAGCTCCGCGCGCCCGTCGACGCGTTCTTCGACAAGGTGCTGGTCAATTCGGACAATCCCGCCGAGCGGGACAACCGCCTCAAACTGCTGGGTCAGGTCCGGGACCTGATGGGCCGGGTGGCGGACTTTTCGCTGATTTCAGGCTAGTGGCACATCTCCTCTCCCCCTAGAGGGGGGAGAGGCCGGGAGTGGGGGTGCTCGCGCCGGCGCCGGCGATCAGCCGCGCATAGGCCGGCGCCGTCACCCCCATCCCCAGCCCTTCCCCCCTCAAGGGGAAAGGGGGTTGATTGGAGACGAGTTTACGAATGACCAGCTGGGTCTATTCCTTCGGCGGGGGCGGCGCGGACGGCGATGCCTCCATGAAGAACCTTTTGGGCGGCAAGGGCGCGAACCTGGCCGAGATGAGCTCGCTTGGCCTGCCGGTGCCGCCGGGCTTTACGATCACCACGGAAGCCTGCGTCCACTATTACGCCAACGGCAACACCCACCCGGACGCCCTGGCCGGGCAGGTGAAGGCGGCGCTTGCCAAGGTCGAGAAGATCACCGGCAAGTCCTTCGGGGATCCCAAGAACCCGCTGCTGGTTTCGGTGCGTTCCGGCGCCCGGGCTTCCATGCCGGGGATGATGGATACGGTGCTGAACCTGGGGCTGAACGACGAGACAGTCGCGGGCCTGGCCGACCTCTCGGGCGACCGGCGCTTCGCCTTCGACAGCTATCGCCGCTTCATCCAGATGTATTCCAACGTGGTCCTCGACATCGACCACCATCACTTCGAAGAAATTCTCGACGAGCATAAGGACCGCATCGACGCGCGGGTCGACACCGACCTCACCGCCGAGGACTGGGAAAAGGTCGTCGCCGCCTACAAGAAGGCGGTCGAGGCTGAGCTTGGAAAGCCCTTCCCGCAGGATCCGAACGACCAGCTGTGGGGCGCGGTCGGCGCGGTCTTCAAAAGCTGGATGAACGAGCGGGCCAAGTTCTACCGCCGCATGCACGACATCCCCGAAAGCTGGGGCACCGCCGTCAACATCCAGTCCATGGTGTTCGGCAACATGGGTGAGACCAGCGCCACGGGCGTCGCCTTCACGCGCAACCCCTCGACGGGCGATGCCCGCCTCTATGGCGAATTCCTGATCAACGCCCAGGGCGA
>DGYN01000127.1:51153-51564 GCA_002398405.1 Caulobacteraceae bacterium UBA5005 | reverse complement strand
CGCGACATGCAGGACATCGAGTTCACCGTGGAGCGGGGCGCGCTCTACATGCTCCAGACCCGCAACGGCAAACGCACCGCCAAGGCGGCGCTGAAGATCGCCGTCGACCTGGCCGGCGAGGACGTCATTACCCACAAGGAAGCGATCATGCGGGTCGATCCCGCCTCCCTGGATCAGCTTCTCCATCCGACTATCGACCCGGACGCGCCGCGCGATGTGATCGCCGGTGGATTGCCTGCATCGCCGGGCGCTGCGACCGGGGCCATCGTCTTTTCCGCCGAAGCCGCGGAAGCCGCGGGCAAGGCCGATCAGGCGGTGATCCTGGTGCGCGAGGAAACCAGCCCTGAAGACATCAAGGGCATGTACGCGGCCAAGGGCATCCTCACCGCCCGCGGCGGCATGACCAGCCAC
>DGYN01000127.1:30442-50908 GCA_002398405.1 Caulobacteraceae bacterium UBA5005 | reverse complement strand
CGCGGCGGCATGACCAGCCACGCGGCCGTGGTCGCCCGCGGCATGGGCCGGCCCTGCGTCTCCGGCGCCGGTGATATCCGCATCGATGCGGCCGCCGGCGAGATGAAGGTCCGCGGCCGGGTGTTCAAGGCGGGCGAGATCATCACCATCGACGGCTCCAAGGGCGATGTTCTGGCGGGTGCGGTGAAGATGATCGAGCCCGAGCTTTCCGGCGACTTCTCTCTCCTGATGAGTTGGGCCGACGAGCACAGGCGCTTAGGGATCCGCGCCAACGCGGAAACTCCGATGGACGCCGCCGCCGCCCGCCAGTTCGGGGCCGAAGGCATAGGCCTATGCCGCACCGAGCACATGTTCTTCGACGACACGCGGATCGCCGCCGTGCGCGAGATGATCCTGGCTGACGACGAGGCCGGGCGCCGCGCCGCTCTGGCCAAGATCGAACCCTTCCAGAAGGCGGACTTCGTCGCCCTTTTCACCATCATGGAGGGCCTGCCGGTCACCATCCGGCTGCTGGACCCGCCGCTGCACGAGTTCCTGCCCCACAAGGAGGCCGACGTCTTGGCCGTGGCGGCGGCCACCGGGCTCGATCCCAAGCGCCTCATGGACCGGGCCAAGGAACTGCACGAAAGCAATCCCATGCTTGGCCATCGTGGTTGCCGGCTCGGCGTCTCCTATCCTGAGATCTACGAGATGCAGGTCCGCGCCATCGCCGAGGCCGCCCTGGAAGTGGCGGCCAGCGGCAAGCCCGCCCCGATCCCGGAAATCATGCATCCCCTGGTCGGCAAGGGCGAGGAGATGAGGTTCCTCAGGGACCTCACCGACCGCACCGTGGCCGAGGTGGTCGCCGCTCACGGAAAGCCGGTCGCCTACAAGGTCGGCACCATGATCGAACTGCCCCGCGCCGCGATCCGGGCGGGCGACCTGGCGGAGAACGCCGAGTTCTTCTCCTTCGGCACCAACGACCTGACGCAAACCACCTTCGGCATCAGCCGCGATGACGCCAAGTTCTTCGAGGCGTATCTGAAGAAGGGAATTTTCGACAAAGATCCCTTCGCCACCCTCGACCAGGAAGGCGTTGGCGACCTGATCAAGATCGCGGCCGAGCGGGGCAGGGCAGTTCGCCCGGACATCAAGCTCGGAATCTGCGGCGAGCACGGCGGCGACCCGGCGTCGATCGCGTTCTGCGATGCGGCGGGCCTGGATTACGTCTCCTGCTCCCCCTACCGCGTGCCCATCGCGAGGCTGGCGGCGGCGCAGGCGGCCCTGGCGGGGACGGGCTAGTGATCAAGGCGGTTCGATCTGGCGGCAAGAAAGCGCTCGCATCCGCGCTCGCCACCCTCGAATCCAACCCTGACGACAAGGCGGCACAAGCTCTGCTCGACGAAGCTTGGGGCGCGCAGACGGGTCTCTCGCTCGGTCTTACTGGCCCGCCCGGGGTGGGCAAGTCCACCCTCGCCAACGCCTTGGTCAAAGCCCTGCGTGCGCGCGGCAAGACCGTCGCTGTGCTGGCCGTCGATCCCTCCTCGCGCACGTCCGGTGGGGCCATCCTCGGCGACCGGGCCCGCATCGACGCCGATCCCGCCGACCAGGGCGTCTTCGTCCGCTCCTTTGCGGCCCGTGACCGGCTGGGGGGGCTGGCGGATCTTGCCGCACCGGCCAGCGTCCTTTTCCGCGCCCTCTATGACTGGACCCTGATCGAGACCGTCGGGGTCGGTCAGAGCGAAACCGAGATCGCCGACATCGCCGACATGGTTCTGTTCTGCGCCCAGCCGGCCTCGGGCGACGCCCTGCAGTTCATGAAGGCGGGCGTGATGGAAATCCCAGACATCGCCGTGGTCACCAAGGCCGACATGGGCGCCGTGGCCCGCAAGGCTGCGGCCGATCTGAAAGCCTCGCTTGCCCTGGCGGTGCGCGACGGCGATCCGCCCAAGGTGATGACCTGCTCGGCCTCGAGCGGGGAGGGGATCGAGCCCCTCATCGACGCTCTGACCAAGTTGAGTGACAGCCTCGCCGGCCCGCGCCTGGTCGCCCGCCGGCGTGCACAGGGCGAGGCCTTCGTCGCCCAGTCCCTGAAAGCCCGCTTTGGGCGTGAGGGTTACGCGGCCTTGGGCGATCTGACCCGCCTGCGCTGGGAGGAAACGCCTTTCGAGCGGGAACGCGCGGCCGTCGCCGCCATGCGCGCGCGCGGCATCGGTTAGACCCCGGCGCGACTGTGGCCCGCGGGCGACACGTGCTGTTATCCCTTCGCACCCGCGAAACCCTGTCCAAACTTTAGGCGTTGGGAACTCGGCTGCTCAGGGTGTCGGGCCTAAGCAAATAGGAGTTCCCCCATGAAATTCGTTATCGCAGCGGCCCTCGCCGCCGGTCTCGGCGCGTTCGCCGCGCCCGCCTTCGCCCAATCCATCGACGGGTCGATCGGCTACAGCAAGGTTGACGCGGAAGGCGTTGATCTGGGCGCGGTGACCGCTCGTCTGGGTTGGACCTCGCAGGTCCTCGGCATTGAGGCCGAAGGCTCCTTCGGCGTCAATGACGACCGCGTCACCGTCGCCGGCCCGCCGGCTCTCAATGTCGATGTTGAGCTGAAGTACGCCGCCGCCCTCTACGCCACGGCCGGCGTCCCCTTGGGCGAGAACGGACGCATCTTCGGCCGGGTCGGCTATGGGACCCAGAAGATCGAGGCCAGCGCCGCGGGCGTCTCAGTCCCAGGCAGCGATCAAAGCTGGAACTACGGCGCGGGCGCCCAGTTCTTTTTCGACGGAAAGAACGGTTTGCGCGCCGACTACACCAAACACGATTTCGATGACGGTGAAGACGTCGACGTCTGGTCGGTGAGCTACGTCCGCCGCTTCCGCTAACGGCGGCGGAGAAAAGCAAACGGCGCGCCGTCGATCCGCGAAGGCGCGCCGTTTTCGTGCAGTCCTGCCAATCCCCCCCGGTGCAGGACTGCGCGCGAGAGACGCGAGGGGAAACCTCAGGCGCAAGCTTAGCTTACGACTGTGGCGATGGCGCTACAGGCGAATCGAGCCGCCGGGTCCATATGGAATTGCGTAAAAAAGCCGCGCGTATCGAGGCGGTTGCACAGGGGTTAGGCAAAAGCCCCATCCAGACTGGGAGTTCACCATGAAAAAGTATCTAGCGGCGGCCGCGGCGGTCGCCCTGATGGGTTTTGCCGCGCCGGCGATGGCCCAAAACATCGAGGGTTCGGTCAGCTACGCCAGCGTCAGCGTTGAAGACGTCGATCTGGGCGCGATTCGGGGCGCCCTCTCCTGGCAGTCCTCGAACTTCATCGGCCTCGAAGGCGAATTCGCGTTCGGCGTCGGCGACGACGACATCATTCCCGGCGTCACCGCTGAATTGAAGACGATGTACGGCGTCTACGCCACAGCAACGGCCGATATATCGGAGAACGCCGCCATTTTCGCCCGTGTCGGCTATGCGGGCGGTGAAGTTGAGGCGGCCGGCTTGAGCTCCGATGATAGCGGGCTGGCCTATGGCGCCGGCGCCAAGTTCTTCCTCGACGGCAAGAACGGCGTCCGCATCGACTACACCAAACTGGACTTCGATGACGGCGACGCCGACGTCTGGTCGATCGGCTATGTCCGCCGCTTCCGCTAAGGCGATCTAGGATTCACGAAGCAAGGGCAGGGCCAGACCCACCGCGGGTCCGAGCCCTGCCTGTTCGCGGTTGAAGCGGAACAGCTCCGCCGGCCGCCCGCCCGCCCCGCGATCGAAGCGGCCCAGGCCCTCCACCAGTCCCGTCCGGTCCAGCCCGCGCCGAAAGTTCTGCTTGTGCAGGGCGACGCCGGCGATGCCTTCCACCGTCCGTTGCAGGGACCAGAGGGTGAATTCAGGCGGCGTCAGCTCAAACACCACCGGGCGATAGCGCAGCTTGCCGCGCAGGCGGCCAAGACCGGTCGCCAGGATGCGGCGGTGGTCGGAGATCATCGGCTCGCCGAGATTGAGCGCCGCGCCGGTCCCCCTGTCACGCACCGCCTCGGCCACCAGCCCCGCCTCGTAGAGCAGTTCATAGCGCTCCAGCACCCGCTCCTCATTCCAGCGCGCGCCGTCCAGTGCGAACAGGGCGCGAACCCGTGAGGCGCGCTCCGCGGAGCGGCCCGTCCAGGCGGAAAGGGCGGGCGCGATTACCTCATCGATCATCGGCGGCCGGCCCGCGCGCCAGTCCTCCCACGGAAAAAACCGTGTCCAGCTTGCCCAGTCGGCGTCGGGGGCGCCGGTCTCCGCGGCCCTGGGCCGCAGCGCCAGGTAGCCCACAGAGATAACCCGCGCCGCGCCCGCGCCGATATCGGCCAGCGGGGCGTCACGCCCCTCGTCGCCGAAGGTGTAGAGCTGCTCCACATAGCCGAGATCCAGGCCCGTCTGTTCGGCGACGAAGGCGCGCAGAGACAGCTCGAAAGTCCGCACCTGCGGGTCGAAGGGCCCAAAGGGCAGGCCCGCCACGGTTGAGGGCGCGCTGGCCCTGGGATCGTGCGGCTTGACCGTAAGGACAACCGTCTCGTCCTCTTCGACGGCGATGATCACGGCGGAAAGGCCGATGACGACGGAAAGCGGCGCGGTCATTCGGTATTGTCCGCCTGCCGAGCGGGCTCAAACCCCGCCGCTTCGGACAGCAGGTGGAAGCGGTGCAGATAGCGCTCCTGCACCACCTGCGCGGGCAGTGGCTCCAGCTGGGCGTGAAAGCCGTTGGCCGGGGCGCCGAAGAAGCCCAGCGCCTCCTCCAGGGAAAACCCGGCAAGCTGGGTCGCCTCCAGATAGGCGCTCGCCCGGTCCGCCTGTTTGATCACCGCCTTGACCGCCGCCGGCAGCTTGGGCGGCAGGCCGAAGCGGATGTGCACCGCCGTTTCCAGCCGTTCCTCGAAGGTCCGGTAGTCGAGGCCGAGCGCCGCCTTAAAGGGGCTGATCATGTCGCCGATGACGTATTCCGAGGCGTCGTGCAGCAGGGCGGCCAGGCGCCAGCGCGGCTCGATCCCAGGCGACAGCTCAGCGGTGATTTCCTCTACCAGCATCGAGTGCTGGGCCACCGAATAGCCGTGCTCTCCCACCGTCTGGCCGTTCCAGCGCGCGACCCGGGCCAGGCCATGGGCGATGTCTTCGATTTCGACATCCAGTGGCGAGGGATCGAGCAGGTCCAGCCGACGCCCCGACAGCATGCGCTGCCAGGCGCGGGGCACGGTCTTGCTTTGTTTCGCCTTGGCCAAAGCTATCCTCCGGGGAGGGAGGTAGGCCTATAGGCCCGTGCTGGCAACGGCTAGGGCTTCACCTGCTCATAAGCGGCTTGGTAGAGCGCCGCCGCCGCTTCGGCGACCTTGGCGTCGTCGCCCGGCCTCATAGTCACGCGCATCTTCACGCGCCACGGCCCAATTGAGGAAAGCGTCAGCCCCTCGGAAGCGCCAGAGCGTCCCTCCCAGAACTCGGCGCTGGTCGGGGCGGGGGAGGGACCGACGGGGACCGGCGAGGCGAGCGTCACGCCTGCCCCGGATGCTTCCTTGGCGTTTCTCACATAGAGGGCGAAGATGTCGGCATGCGTCTCGTCTGGAAGTTCCGTCAAATAGAAGGTGAACCAGGTCTCGGTATTCCGTGTCGCCCCGTAGCGGCAGGCGACGTCATGGCCGCCGGTCTTGCCGTCAAAGGACATCAGATCGGTTCGCGGGAACGCCCCGACCCTTTCCGGACAGATGAAGCCGGTCAGCACGTGGCGCACGCCGCCGCGGCGCTCGGAGACGAATACCTTCCCGTCGGCCCGCTTGCCCTGCCAGGGCTCGGGAGGCTCTTCCTCCTTGCCGGGCATGGTGATTTCAATGTTCTTTGTCCCGGCCTTGCGCATCACCATGGGGCTCATGCGCCCCGCCACTATGTTGGTGATGTCCTGCTGCAGCACCTGATTGGACGGCAGGCCGTCGTAGATGACCCAGGCGCCAAGGCCGCCAGGCGTGATACTGACCAATCCCAACTGCGGCCTGCCGCCCGCTAGGCCCGCGAGCATCCGCGACAAATAGAAAGCGGGGGCATTGGGGGTGGTGGAAACAATCCGCCGCGCCACCATGATGTCGTCGCTGTCGGTGACGGTGTAGGACACGCTTCCGACGGTTATGGCCTCGCCAAAAGCGCATTTCGCTTCACCCTTGAGCGACTTGCCGTCATCCTCCGGGAAGCCGGCGCCCAGCAGGATCGCTCCCGTCATTGAACCGACAGCTTGCGGATCGCTGGAGACCGCGCGCCCCGGGGTCGGCTCTTGCCGTGCACAGGGCGGCAGCTGGGCGAAGGCTGGCGTGGCGATGGCGGCGGCCAGAACCACGGCTGAAAGGCCTAGCATCTTCATGGTGGAATTCCCCGCTCCCAAGGGCGAGGTTAGGTCGAAACCAACCTTTGCGCTACTGCCCCGGACGAACGCCTTCGCGCCGCGCCAGGAAGGCGAGGCGCTCGAACAGGTGGACGTCCTGCTCGTTCTTGAGGAGGGCGCCGGCCAGCGGCGGGACAAGCTTGTTGGGGTCGCGCTCGCGCAGCGTCGCCTCGTCGATATCCTCGACCATCAGGAGCTTCAGCCAGTCCAGCAGTTCGCTGGTCGAGGGCTTCTTCTTCAGCCCCGGCACCTTGCGCATATCGTAGAAGATCCGCAGGGCCTCGGCGACGAGCTTCTGCTTGATCCCCGGATAGTGGACATCGACGATCGCGTTCATCGTCTCCTCGTCCGGGAACTTGATATAATGGAAGAAGCACCGGCGCAGGAAGGCGTCCGGCAGTTCCTTTTCGTTGTTCGAGGTGATGATCACTACCGGCCGCACCTTGGCCGCGATGGTCTCGTCCGTCTCGTAGACATAGAATTCCATCCGGTCGAGTTCCTGCAGCAGGTCGTTCGGAAACTCGATATCGGCCTTGTCGATCTCGTCGATCAGCAGCACCGGGCGCTCGGGTGCGTCGAACGCCTCCCAGAGCTTGCCCTTCTTGATGTAGTTGCGGACGTCCTTGACCCGTTCTTCGCCAAGCTGGGAATCCCGCAGACGGGTCACGGCATCGTATTCATAAAGACCCTGGTGGGCCTTGGTGGTTGACTTGATGTGCCAGGTGAGGAGCGGTGCCTTCAGGGCCTTGGCGACTTCATAGGCCAGGACTGTCTTGCCGGTGCCGGGCTCGCCCTTGATGAGCAGGGGGCGCTCCAGCGCGATGGCGGCGTTGACCGCGACCTTCAGGTCTTCGGTGGCGACGTATTCCTTGGTGCCTTCGAAACGCTTGCTCATGCGGGTCCCCGACTAAAACGAGCCCGCAAACTAAAGCGCGGCGCGCTGGAAGCAACCCAGCGCGCCGCGCATGAGACTATTTGTCTAGTCGGCGCCCGGATTGATGGAGACGGGGTCCGACGCCGGGAAGGTTTCCTTCAGCCCCCGGTCCAGCCTCTTTTCTTCCTTCCGGTCCCGGTTGTCCTCGACGTCGTCGGGACCCGGGCCGGTGAAAGCGGCTTCGGCCGCGTCCGCGCCGTGCTCGATATCTGCGAAATCGCTCTTCTTGCGGTCCATAACGAAACTCCTGTCACTCTATGCGCCCGGCCAAGCTTGGCTGAGCGGGATTGTGCAGAAGTAAGCGTGCGAGCCCGCGGTCGGGTTCCACCCTAGAGGTCGGCGGCTAGGGCCCTGGCAATGGGCCCCATGGCCTTTGCCCAGTCGCGGTCGACGGGGGTATCGAACACCCGCACCTGCGGATACCAGGGGTAGACCGTTGAGCCCAGCCTGGTCCACGCCGCCTGGGAGGCCAGCATCCAGACCGGGGCGCCGGCGGCCGCGGCGATATTTGTTGTGGCGTTGGAAAAGCCGATGATCCGGTCCACGACGCAGCAAAGCGCCGCCAGATCGTCGAGATCCTGCTTCAGGTCGATACCCGGCGGTGTCCAGAACTCCACCCCTAGGTCGCGCTTGGCCAGCGCCAGCTCCTCAGCGCAGTCGCCGTACTGCAGATTGACGAATACAACGCCGGGCGTCTGCAGCACCGGCGCCCATTGCTCGAAGGGCGAAAAGTGCTTGGCCCGCGAGCCCTGCAGCAACATGCTCTTCCACAGGATGCCGACCTTGGGCCCCTTTGGCGCGGCCTTCAGCGCCTGTCGCCAATGGGCGATGCGCGCCTCGTCGGGGATCAGGAACCGGTCGCGCTGGGGATAGGCTGCTTCGCTCCGCCGGTATTGCCGCAGTAGCGAGGCCATCGGGACCCAAAGGTCAAACGCGCCTGGCTCGATGAAGGGCGCGCCCTTCACCACGTGGGTCTCGATCTTGTAGGTGGCGTGCGGCCCGACCCGAGCGGTGGGGAAGGACCGCTGGAAAAGATCCACCAGCCGCGGCTCCACCGCTATGGCCAGCTTTCCCTTGGGGCCCAAAGCCTCGATGACATCGGGGATGACGTTGGCGAACAGCACCTCGTCGCCCAGACCCTGTTCGCCCATGACCAGCAGGGACTTGCCCGCGAGATCATCGCCGACCTGCCATCTCTGCTGGTCGACGCCGAAGTGGGTGACGCCGGCGAACAGGGGGTCGAGGCGCGCCTCATAGTCGTCCCAACCTTCGCCAACCTGGCCCTGGCAAAGTTTGATGGTCGAGCGCGCCATGCGCATCATCGCCAGGTCCGCGCCCGCGGTCGTCAACGCCATGGCCCCGTCGCAGTCCGTCAGGGCCCCGTCGAAATCGAGCATCTGCAGCTTGGCGTTGCCCCGGTTGTAGCGGGCCTTGGCGAAATCCGGATCAAGGCGCAGGGCCTCGTCGAAAAAGGTCAGGGCGCTGGCGTAATCGCCCTTCTCGGTGAGGGTGGAGGCCAAGGTGTTCCAAAGTAGCGGCTGTTCGGGGTGGGCGCCGATCGCGGGCTTCAAGACCTCGATCGCCTCGTCATAGAGGTTCTGATCGCGCAGCACACAGGCCAGATTATTGGCTCCGTCCGGCAGTTCGGGGTGCGCCTGCCAGAAATGGGCGAAGAGCTTTCCCGCCAGATCTTTCATGTCGAGGGAATAGGCGAGGCGGCCGATGTCGTTGGCGATCTCGGTGTCGTCGGGCGAAAGCGCCAGGGCCGATTCATAGCAGCGGATGGCGTTGGCGTGGTCTCCCGCCATTTCCCGCCCGATGCCCAGCAGGCGCCAGGCGAACCCGCTGCGCTCGTCCTGCTCCAGGGCCTTCAACGCCCAGTCGCAAGCCTTGGCCGCGTCATTGACCTTGAGGGCCTCCATCGCGCGCTCCAGGAAGGGCGCGATCTGCATGAGCTTGAGCTGGGCCAAGGCTGATTCGAGCTTGGCCAGGGACGATTGCGAGGCCGAAGCGCCGGCCAGTTCTGTGTCATTGCGTCGCGGCAGAACGGGTATGGTTGACGCCGGGGCGGGCGCCGCCGCGCCGCCTGCCGAGCTCATAAAGCGTTGTCTTGCGGGAGTTCTTGCCATTGTGCGACCGTGTAGCGCGACTCGCCTGCATTGGGCGGGTTTATGCTTAACGCACCGCTAAGGAACCGCCTTCTTGCGCGCAGCAAGTCGTTGTTAAGGACGCACAGGCTAGCCTGTCCTCAATAACCGGGCGTGAAGCCGCCGCGGCCAACTATGGGGGAAGCAGTTTGCCGCTCAAATTATCACTGAAGCCGGGTGAGAAGTTCGTCCTGAACGGCGCCGTTCTTCAGAATGGCGACCGCCGGGCGAGCCTGATCCTGCAGAACAAGGCGTCAGTCCTGCGCGAGAAGGACATCCTGCATGAGGACGAAGCCACCAGTCCCGCGCGCCGGATCTATTTCCCGGTGATGATGATGTACCTCGATGAGGGCGGCGCTCAGAAATACCACGAGGAGTTCGCCACCCGCCTCGCCGAGTTCATGGGCGTGATTAAGAACCCCCCGGTCCTGATCGACTGCCTCAATGCCTCCAAACACGTCATGGCCAAGGAATATTACAAGGCCCTGATGCTGGCCCGGAAACTGATCGAGTACGAAGACGAAAGGCTGGGCAATGTCCCTACAAGCTTATCAACAGGCTAACGCGCGGGCCGAGAGCCCGCGTGAGATGGAATACCGCCTGTTCGGCCAGGTCACCCGGGCCCTTATGGACGCCTCGGCGCTGGACGAGAACGAGATCGCCAAGCGTATGGATGCGCTCGATTGGAACCGGCGCCTTTGGTCGACCCTGGCGTCGGACTGCGCCGATGAACAGAACTCCCTCCCGGGCCCTCTCCGGGCCTCGATGATTTCGCTGAGCCTCTGGGTCAACAAACACACAAGCGCGGTGATGCGCCGCGAAGAGACCATCGAGCCCTTGATCGAAATCAACCGTATCATCATGCAGGGCCTCGCGAGCCAGCAGCAAGCGGCGTAAGGCCGCGGTACAAGGCCCTCAAATCAGGGCATAAACAGCGATCATGAAGCGCATCGCCGTCTATTGCGGGTCCGCCACCCCCGCCGACACCACCTACATCGAATCCGCCCGCCAGATCGGACGCGCCTTGGCCGAGCGCGGCATCGGCGTTGTCTATGGGGGAGGGCGCCTGGGCCTGATGGGCGCGGTCGCCGACTCTGCGCTGGCCGCCGGCGGCGAGGTCATTGGCGTGATCCCGGAAGCCTTGGTTTCGGCCGAGGTCGCCCACACCGGCTGCACCGAGCTTATCACCGTCTCGGGCATGCATGAGCGCAAGGCCATGTTCACCCACCTGTGCGACGGCTTTCTGACTATCCCTGGCGGCGTCGGCACCCAGGACGAGCTGTGGGAGGCCGTCAGCTGGGCGCAGCTTGGCTATCACGACAAGCCCGTGGGCCTTTTGAACGTCGCCGGCTTCTATGACCACCTGATCGCCTTCTACCGCAAGATGGCCGAGGTCGGATTCGTGCGGCCGGCCCACACCAACATCATTGTCATTGACGACAATCTCGATGGCCTGCTGGCCAAGATGCGGGCGTATGAGCCCCACCAGACAATCTTCCGCATGAAGGCCGAAGACCTCTAGCTCGGCAAAATTTGCCGAACGCTGTTCTTTAACAGACATATAACGCTGTAACTTCAGGGGGTTATGCGGTCGGCATAATCTGCCGGTCTGGCGCGGACTTTGCATGAACCGCCGTCGGGCCAAATGCCTACCGGTAGCCAAAACGGCGCCGGTCATCCTTGAATAGGACCTAACGTCATGCCGCTGAACAGCGTCAATACGAACTCGGGCGCCCTCGTCGCCCTGCAAAACCTGAACTCGACCAGCCGCGAGCTGGACACGGTTCAAACCCGCATCAACACTGGCCAGAAGGTGGCGTCCGCCAAGGACAACGGCGCCATCTGGGCGATTGCGCAAAATCAGCGCGGTACGTCTCAGGCCCTGAATGCGGTCAAGGATTCGCTGCAACGTGGCCAATCGGCCGTCGACGTCGCGATCTCCGCTGGTGAGACCATTTCCGATCTTCTCCTGAAGATGAAGGAAAAGGCCCTCGCCGCTTCCGACCTGACCCTCGACACCGCGAGCCGCACGGCTCTCAACGACGAGTTCAAGTCGCTCCGCGACCAGATCGCCAAGGTCGCCACGAACGCCGACTTCAACGGCGCCAACCTGATCAAGGCTTCGGGCACGACCATCGCCGCCCTGGCCAACGCTGACGGCACTTCGAAGATCACCGTTGCGGCCCAAGACCTGTCATTGACGGGTATCGGCCTCACCGCGACCGCTTCGTTCGCCACGGCGACTCAGGCCGCTACTCTGCTCGGCACCGTCAGCACCGCCATCACCGGCTCGGCGTCCAAGATCGCCAAGCTCGGCACGGGCTCCAAGTCGCTGGAATCGGCCTTTGGCTTCATTTCGAAGCTTCAGGACGCCCTCGACATCGGTGTCGGCAACCTGGTTGACGCGGATCTCGCGAAGGAAAGCGCCCGACTGCAAGCCCTGCAAACCCGGCAACAGCTGGGTATCCAGGCGCTGTCGATCGCCAACTCCTCTTCGTCCGCACTGCTGGGCCTGTTCCGTTAAGGAACGCAACGGTTTCCGCGGGTCCAAAACGGGCCCGCGGGCCATCCGCGGGCGGCGGGGTCGGGGGCACACCTCCCGGTCCCGCCGTCAACGGTTTCACTTCAGGAGCGGCGGCAAAAGCCGTCGTAAGGAGACATGAGCAAGCTGAACACAGTCGTTCCGGTCACGGACGCGAGCTACGGTTCTCTCGCCCCGCAAGTCCGGGAAACTGCTCCGCCGCCTCCCGCGGCCGACCAGCCCGACGTCCGCCTCATCATCGAGGAAGACGATCGCACTGGAGCCTTCGTCTACAAGACGATGGACCGGCGCACCGGAGAGGTCATCCAGCAGTTCCCCAGGGAAGAGATCCTGCGTCTTAAGGAGCAGGAAACCTACCAGGCCGGCGCCGTCATCGACGCCCGCGCCTAGTCTTTTCGCCCTCGCCAAGGGCCTTTCAGCCGACGTCGCTCAACCGACGCGCGGCCCTTCGCCGTTGCGGCATTAACCTTCTGCTCACCATACCCGCCTAACCATTCACCCGGGGCGGGAATCGCCCGGAGCCAACGGGAACACGGCCATGGCGCTGAGCGTGAACACAAACAAGGGCGCCCTGATCGCCCTTCAGAACCTGAACGCGACGTCCGAAACTCTGAATAATGCTCAGAACCGGATCTCCACGGGCCTCAAGGTCCAGAACGCCAAGGACAATGCGGCGGTCTGGTCGATCGCCCAGGATCAACGGGCCGACATCGGCGCCCTCGGGGCGGTCAAGATGAGCCTGGACCGGGCGACGTCGGTCGCCGAAGTCTCGATGACCGCCGGCGAATCTGTCTCCGATATTCTTGTTTCCATGAAGGAAAAGGTGATCGCGGCGCTCGACCCCTCTATCGACACCGCCTCGCGCACCGCTCTGAACGCCGACTATAAATCGCTTCTCCGGCAGATCACCCAGGTGATCGGCTCGGCGAGCTTCGACGGCGCCAACATTCTGAACGGCTCGCTCGCCGCCAACATCCGCTTCCTGGCCAGCGCTGACGCTGCGTCCTTCGTGACTCTGTCAGTTAAGAACATGTCGCTCGGCGGCGCGATCGTAACCCTGGGCGCCAACTCCTCGATCAACACCGTGACCAACGCGACCGCGGTGATGGCGGCTCTCACCACTTCGCTCGCAAACGTCAATGCGGCGCTTGGCGATATCGGCGCCCAGGCGCGGCAAATTGAAGCGCACGCGGTCTTCGTCTCCAAGCTCACCGATGTTTTGGAGACTGGGGTCGGCAACCTCGTCGACGCCGACATGGCCAAGGAAGGCGCGAGGCTCCAGGCGCTGCAGGTCCAGCAGCAGCTGGGCGCCCAAGCCCTGTCGATCGCCAATACGGCGCCGCAGATCGTGCTGTCCCTGTTCCGCGGCGGCTAAGTTTTTTCGCCGAACTTAACACGGTGTAATCCCTCTTGTGCGACCTTTTCAGGACCGGAAATTTCTCCGGTTTTTGAGAAGCTTACCGAGTGGCCGTTTCCCTCGATATGAACTTGCTCCTGGGGTACTACCAGGCCCGCAACGGACAGTCGTCCGGGGCGGCCGGAGCGTCTGGTTCGGGACGGACGACGAAGTATGCGCCGACTGCGCCCTGGTCGCCGCAATCCAGCGCCGCGAAGACGCCCGAGCTGGTCAAGGCTGCGCTTTCGGGCCGCAAGCTGATCAATGAAAACGCGGCCCAGCTGGATCTCAAGGGCGCGAGTGAGGACTATCGCAAGCTCTTCGCCCTGCATCAGGGCCTCAATTCCCTCCTGGGTCTGGCCGAGGAGGCCGGCAAGAAGGGAGTCACCTCCCTGGAGCTGACTCGCCTCAAATCCGTATTCAACAAGGGATTGTCCGAGGTCTCCAGCTATGCCGACACCGCGGAGTTTGATCAGCTCCGTCTGACCCGCGGCGCGGTCGCGACCTCGACCCGCAGCACCGTGGGCGTGCCCAAGGGCGGCTACGACTATGCGACCGACACCCTGCACGTGGGCGCCGCCACCGACGTGCCCGCCGCCTTCCAGGGCGCGGCCGCCTTCGACATTGAGGTGAAAAAGCATTCCGGCACGACAACGGTCTCGATCGACCTGGCCGAAATGGGCGCGACGCCCCGAACAATGGCTAATGTGGTCAACCACATAAACGGTAAACTCATTGCGGCCGGCGCGGTGACCCGCCTGGGGGTCGAGCGCACGCCCGGCGCCGAGCGCACGGTCATCGGGACGGATGGCAAGCCTCACAAACTGCCGTCCGTGGGCGATAACTACGCCATCAAGGTGCGCGGCGATGTCGCCGAGAAACTGACCTTCAACGCGATCACCAAGCCTGCCGTTTACGTCACCACCTACGCCGGCGATCCAAACCCGGACAAGGACCTCAAGACCGACGACGGCATCTTCCAGAACCGCTTGATCAAGATGGATCCGTCCGGGGCCACCGCGCCTGAAACCCGGGTCAAGACCGATACGCTCGACGCCAATATCCTGGGCGTGCGCCAGACAAAGATCGGGGCCGACGGCTCGCTCTACATGCTGGCGGACATTGAAAAAGCCATTGCGGGGCAAACGGTTAAGGGCGATCGTGACGTTGCGCTGCTGAAGTACGACACCGCCGGCAATCTGATGTACGCGCGCACGCTTGGCTCTGGTCAGGACGCCACGGGCCTGGGCCTCGCCGTCTCCGCCGACGGCAAGATCGCCATTTCGGGGGCGGTGAAGGGAACGCTGGCTGGCGCGGCCGAAGGGCCGATCAATTCCACGGACGCTTCTGGCCTTACCGACAGCTTCGTGACTCTGTTCGACGCCAAGGGCGACGAGGTCTGGACCGTCCGCCGCGGCAGCCTGCAGGAGGACGAAGCAGCGGCCGTCGCTTTCGGGCCCGAGGGCACGGTCTATGTCACCGGCCGCGCCAAGACATCGATGCCGGGCGGCGGGGGCGCCGTGGGCGGCTATGATGGTTACCTCACGGCTATCTCGACCACCGATAAGGGCGCCGCGCGGGTCCTGTTCACCCAGCAGTTCGGTACGGCCTCCGACGACAAGCCCGCAGGGATCGTGGTCAATGGCGGTCAGGTGATCGTCGCCGGCTCCGAGAACGGCGAGGGGGTTTTGCGCAGTTTCGACACCACCCTGACCGAGACCCGCACCACCAAAACTGTCTCTGGCGGAACGCTTACCAACCTGATCGAGACCTATGTCGGCGGAGTTCTGACCAACAGCCAGTCGAGCAATTTCGCGACCACCGCCCCGGACAGCGTTTCAGTGACAAGTTTCACCTCCGCCGGGTCGCTCACGGCGGGCGCGACCCGCAATATCGGCGAACTTTCCGGCGGCAATCTCGCGGGCCTGGCCCTCGATGGCGGCGAGCTGGTCATCGCCGGCCACACGCGCAACGCGGCGCTCACCCTTGGCCCCGCCTCGAGCGGCCATTCCGGCAATATCGACGCCTTCGCCGCCAGGCTCTCGACGAACCTCGCCTCCACGGCGTCCGACCAACTCGCCTATTACGGCGGAGCGGGGGATAATACCGTGACCGGCTTCTCGGTTGCGGGCGGCAAGGTGTGGCTGGCGGGGTCGGCCGGGGCCGATCTTCCGGGCCTCATCACCGAGGGGAGCAAGCAGGGCTATGTCGCAGCGCTTGATACCGCCACCGGCGCGGTCACGAGCGCTCAGCGGATCAGCGGCAAGGACGGCATCGCCACCGCCACCAGCATTGCGGTCGACACCACGGGCGGTTCGGTCCTCGACAGGTTCGGCCTGCCCAAGGGCGCGCTCAACTATGAAGCCTCGCAAAAGATTGTCTCGGCGACTTCGGCGCGGGCCGGCGATACCTTCCAGATCCGTACCCGGGCGGGCGCGAGCCCGGTCACCATCACCCTGGCCGCGGGTGACACCCTCGAGACCCTTGCCAGCGCCATTCGTGTCAAGACCGGCTCGGCCGCCAAGGTCGAGGTCGTATCGAGCGGCAATTCCCGCGTCCTGAAGATAACCCCCAACTCCAACAGCGCGGTGATCGAAATCCTGCCTGGCAAGGGCGGCAAGGATCTGCTTGAGGCCGTCGGCCTGGAGGAGGGCATCGTACGCCGCACCCAGATTGTCGACGGCAAGACCGTATCGACCGCCCAGGGTGGCGAGATCTATGGCCTGGCGCTGGATTCGGAGATCAACCTCACAAGCAGCGACGAGATCAAACACGCCCAGGCGGTTCTGGCCACGGCCCTGGGCAAGATCCGCACCGCCTATCGCGACCTTGAAAACCTCTCCAAGCCCAAGTCCCTGACAGCCGCGGGCGCTCCGACGGGGCCGGTTCCCGCCTATCTGCAAGCTCAGATTGCGAACTACCAGGCGGGCCTGAACCGTCTCACGGGTGGCGGTTAAGCGCGACCTTGCCAGCGACCCCGCCGGGGTTTAGCGAAAGGCCATGGAATTCCCCAAAGACCGCAGGGTCGTGATCGGCGGCGGCATTGCGTTGGCCCTGGTCGCGGGCGTGGGTCTCGCGGTCCTCTGGGGCGCGGGCAGCGACCGCTCAGACGCCCCTCCGCCGGCCTCGCAGGGCGGCCTCGTCGTCGAGGTCGGGCGCGAGGAGGTCAAGCTCGACCCCAGCCGCAAACTGCCCTGTTACGTCGCCGGCGCCTCGGTGGGTATGACCACCCTTTCCGAATGCGCCAGCCGCAACGGGATCGCGTCTGGCCAGATTGACGTCGGCATCGACCAGACCGGCGCCATGGCCTTTGGTGATGTCGGCGCGGTGCTGACGCCCCTGCCGCCGGAGGATGACGTCCGCGCCCCGATCACGCCGGCCCCGGTCGTGGAGCCGGTCGAGGCGCCCGTGGCCGAAACCCGTGGGCCCGTCGCCACCTGCTGGCGCTATTCGGACCGCAATTGGGTGCGCATGTCCGACGTTCCGCTGTCAGCCTGCGTCGCGACCCTGTTCGACGGCCGCTGCGAGCGGCCCGGCATGGCGACCTACGGCCGTTGGGGCGAACAGACCTTGCGCCTGGTGCCCGGCCGGGTGGAGCAATCGCCCGACAACCGCAACTTCCGCACCCTGGTGGAGCAGGGTCCTAACTGCAGTCTGCCGGCCCAATGAAAATCCTCCCCTTCGCCCTGATCGCCTGGGCTCTGACGCTTACGGCCTGCGCGAAGGAGGCCGTCGTGGCGCCCACGGGCAAGGGTCTTTGCTGGTACATCGCCCAGCAGCCGGACGGCTCGATCAAGAACAACAAGGTGGCCGGCAATATCCCCAGTATCGAGCAATGCGCCGCCGAACTGGAACGCATGAGACTTCGTTTCCTGCGCATGGGCGGGACCCAGATCGAGATCCTGGGCGCCTATCAAGGGACCTTCATCTTCTTGAAAAGAGAGGGGATTTTTACAGCTAGCCGATTCAAGGGCATGCGCTATCCGCTGTTGCAGAGGGTCAACGGCAAGCTGGTGGTTCCGGGCGCCGTCGTCCGAGCGCCAGCCCCGCAAGCTCCTGTGGATGCTTCGCCGAAATAGGCGAACGTAACGAGAACATTTGCTTGACTCGCGCCTTGCGTTGTCTACGGTCGCCGCCAGCGAAGGGCCGCGGATCGTGCGCGGCACACGGAAGGGCGAGAGAGCATCATGGGCAGCGTCAACAAGGTCATTCTGGTCGGCAACCTGGGCAAGGACCCGGAAGTCCGGTCGCTCAATTCCGGCGAAAAAGTCTGCAACCTGTCGCTGGCCACCTCCGAGACCTGGCGCGACAAGTCCAGCGGCGAGCGCAAGGAAAAGACCGAGTGGCACCGCGTCGTGATCTTCAATGAGAACATCATCCGCGTCGCCGAACAGTACCTGAAAAAGGGCTCGACGGTGTACATCGAAGGGTCCCTCCAGACCCGCAAGTGGAGCGACAATTCCGGCGTGGAGAAGTACTCCACCGAAGTGGTGCTTCAGAAGTTCCGCGGTGAGCTGACCATGCTCGGCGGCCGCGGCGGTGATGATCGCGGCGACGACTACGGCGGTGGCGGCGGCGGCTTCCAAAAGGTGGGATCGAGCGCGCCGAAGGAAAGCTTCCCGGCCGACCTCGACGACGAGATTCCGTTCTAGGAACAGGTTTTGCGCGCCCTGGTTCTCGGCGCTTCCGGGCTCATTGGCGCCCATGCGGCGCGCGCATTTCACGCCGCCGGATGGCAGGTTCGCGCTGGTGCTCGGCGGCCCAAGGCGGCCAGAGCCCTCGCTCCGGCTTTCGAATGGGCGGCCGCCAAGTTCGAGGATCTCATCGATCCGGCCGCCTGGGCGCCCTTATTGGCTGACGTCGATGTGGTGGTGAACTGCGTCGGCGTCCTGCAGGACGGGGCAGGGGACCGGCTGGAGGCGGCGCATCTTTCGGGGCCACGGGCGCTGATCAGGGCCTGCGAGACCGCCAAGATCAGACGGCTGATCCACATCTCCGCTGTTGGCGCCGATCCGCAGGCCGGGACAGCCTATGCCCGCACCAAGGCCGGGACCGAGGCCTTGCTGGCGGCAAGCGATCTCGACTGGATCGTGCTTCGCCCCTCTCTGGTCCTCGCTCCCGGCGCCTATGGCGGAACGGCCATGCTTCGGGGGATCGCAAGCCTTCCGCTGGCCATGCCCGTGACCGGCGGCGACAAACCCGTACGCCCGGTCTGGGTCGGTGATCTGGCTCAGGCCATGGTCCGCCTTGCCGCGCCTGGAGCGCCCTCCAGCCAGATCATCGAGGCGGGCGGTCCGCAGGAAGTGACGGTGGCGGGCCTTGTCGCCAAATTCCGCGCCTGGCTTGGCCTCCCGCCCGCCCCGGTTTTCGACCTGCCGCTTTGGCTGGCGGCCCCCACCCTGACCGTTGGCGATCTGCTGGGCCGCCTCGGCTGGACCTCATCGCTGCGCACCACCTCAATGAAGCAGCTCCTCTACAACGTCGCGGGGGATTCCAGGGCCTGGGCGGAGGCGGTGAAGATCACACCCAAGAGCGTCGACCAGATGCTTGCTGATCATCCGGCCACCAGCGCCGACCGCTGGCAGGCGCGGCTCTATTTCGTGCGCCCCCTGTCGATCCTGGCCCTTGGCGTCTTCTGGATCGCCACCGGCCTGATTTCCCTGGGTCCCGGCTGGGAGGCCGCCCTTGGCGTACTGCAGACCGGCGGCTACGGCGAAGCCTCGGTCGCCATCCTGGTCGGCGGCGGCCTCATGGACGTCGTGCTGGGGATCGCCCTCTGGCGCCGGGCCTGGACCGCCAGAATCGCGATCCTGATGGCGCTTTCCACCGTCGGTTACCTGATCGCCGGGACGATCAGCCTGCCGCAGCTCTGGGGCGATCCTCTGGGTCCCTGGCTCAAGGTTGTGCCGATGATGGCCCTGTGCCTCTTTATCGCCGCCACGGACGATCGCCGGTGAGCCCTGTCTATGCGGCCTTGCTGACTGTCCACGTGTTATCGGCCGCCGTGCTGTTCGGCACGGGCATGGGCATCGCCTTCTTCATGGTCTGGGCCCATCGGACGCGCGACCTGGCGGTCATGGCCGGAGTTTCGCGCGCTGTCGTGACCGCCGATTTCGTCTTCACCGCTGCGGCGGTGGTGATCCAGCCGCTCTCTGGATTGGCCCTCGCGTGCATGGCCGAAACTCCGCTGGATTCATCCTGGCTGCTTTGGTCTTTCGGCCTTTATCTGCTGACCGGCGCCTGCTGGCTCCCGGTTGTCGCCATTCAGATGCGGACACGCGACCTGCTCACCGCCGCCCTGGCCGCCGGAGAGCCAGTTCCAGAAGCTTATAACCGATTGTTCCGGCTCTGGTTTTTGCTCGGTTGGCCGGCCTTCTCGGCGGTCATCGCGATCTATGTCCTGATGCTCGCCAAGCCCGTCATTTAAAGGTCGCAAAAGGTGGCGTGAGAGGGGTCGAAATGCTATCTCAAAGCCTAGGAATTTCCTCCTGATTCCGCTGTCTGAAAAGCGTCCCAATCCTTGTCCGAAGACGATCCCAAAACACCGTCCGCTGGCGGTGACATAGCGCCCATCAACATCGAGGATGAGCTGCGGCGCAGCTATCTCGACTACGCCATGAGCGTGATTGTCAGCCGCGCCCTGCCGGACGCGCGCGATGGCCTCAAGCCTGTTCACCGGCGCATCCTCTATTCGATGTTCGACCTCAAGATGACGTCGGACAAAACCTATTCGAAGTCCGCCCGCGTGGTGGGCGATGTCATCGGCCGCTATCACCCGCACGGCGACCAGTCGGTCTATGACGCCCTGGTCCGCATGGCTCAGCCGTTCTCCATGAGCCTGCTCATGGTCGACGGGCAGGGGAACTTCGGCTCGGTCGACAACGATCCGCCGGCGGCCATGCGCTACACCGAGTGCAAGCTGACCAAGGCCGCCGAGGCCCTGCTGCTGGACCTCGAAAAGGACGCCGTCGACTTCAAGGAAAACTATGACGGCAAGGACCTGGAGCCCGTCGTCCTGCCGGCCCGCATCCCCAACCTCTTGGTCAATGGCTCGGGCGGCATCGCCGTCGGCATGGCCACCAACATCCC
>DGYN01000127.1:0-30252 GCA_002398405.1 Caulobacteraceae bacterium UBA5005 | reverse complement strand
ATGGCCACCAACATCCCGCCGCATAACCTCGGCGAAGTGGTTGACGCCTGCCTGGCCGTCATCGACAACCCCGAGGTAGGCCTGGACGAACTGCTGGATATGGTCCCCGGCCCGGATTTCCCCACCGGAGGCCTGATCATGGGCCGCTCCGGCGCCCGCCAGGCGCTGATGACCGGCCGCGGCTCGGTGATCATGCGCGGTGAGGCCGAGATCCAGGAGCTGCGCAAGGATCGCGACGGCATCATCATCTCCTCGATCCCCTATCAGGTGAACAAGGCCGCCATGGTTGAGCGGGTCGCCGAACTGGTCCGCGAAAAGCGTATCGAGGGCATCGCCGACCTGCGGGACGAAAGCGACCGCGACGGCATCCGCGTGGTGGTTGAACTCAAGCGCGACGCTTCTCCCGACGTCGTCCTAAACCAGCTATACCGCTTCACGCCTCTGCAGGCTTCCTTCGGGGTCAACATGCTGGCGCTGGATCGCGGCCGGCCGCAGCAGATGGGCCTGCGGACCATGATCGACCTCTTCGTGGAGTTCCGCGAGGAAGTCGTGGTCCGCCGCACCAAGTTCGACCTCTCCAAGGCGCGCGACCGGGGCCACCTTCTGGTCGGCCTCGCCATCGCGGTCGTCAATATCGACGAGGTCATCCACATCATCCGCTCCTCCGCCGATCCGGCCGAGGCGCGCGAGCGCCTGATGGCCAAGGACTGGCCGACCGGCGACATGAACCCGCTGATCGAACTCATCCAGGACCCGCGCACCAAGCTGATCGGCGGCGACCGCGTGCGTCTGTCGGACGAGCAGGCAAGGGCGATCCTCGCCTTGACCCTCTCGCGCCTCACCGGCCTTGGCCGCGACGAAATCTTCGCCGAGGCGTCGGAGCTGGCGGGCGCTATCGCCGGCTATCTTGAAATCCTCGGCTCCCGCGACCGCATCATGGCTATCGTCCGAGAGGAACTGGTCGAGGTCCGCGCACAGTTCGCCGTCCCGCGCCGCACGACCTTCATGGAAGGCGACGCGGACATGGAGGACGAGGACCTCATCGCCCGCGAGGACATGGTCATCACCGTCACCCACGGCGGCTATGTGAAACGCACGCCGCTCGCCATCTACCGGACCCAGCACCGGGGCGGAAAAGGGCGCGGCGGCATGGCCACCAAGGACGACGATGCGGTCACCCGCGTCTTCTCGGCCTCGACCCATACGCCGATGCTGTTCTTCTCCTCCGGCGGCAAGGTCTACAAACTCAAGGTCTGGCGCCTGCCGGTCGGCACGCCGCAATCGCGCGGCAAGGCCTTCGTCAACCTGCTGCCGATTCAGCAGGGCGAGACCATCACCTCCATCCTGCCCCTGCCGGAGGACGAGGCGACCTGGGACAAGTTCGACGTCATGTTCGCCACCAAGAGCGGCAACGCCCGGCGCAACAAGCTATCCGACTTCGTCAACATCAACCGCGCCGGCAAGATCGCCATGAAGCTCGACGAGGGCGACTCCATCGTCGGCGTCGGCATCTGTAAGCCGGGCGAGAACGACGTCCTGCTGACCACCGCCGTCGGGCGCTGCATCCGTTTCGCCGTCGATGAGGTCCGGGTCTTCGCCGGCCGCGATTCCGATGGAGTCCGCGGCATTCGCCTGGCCGAAGGCGACCGGGTCATCTCCATGGCCATTCTGCGCAGCGTCGATGCGACGCCGGCGGAACGGGTGGGCTACCTCAAGCATCAGCGCGCCCTCCTGCGCGCCACCGAAGGGGACGACGCCGACGAGGCGCCCGCGCCGGACGAGGATGATGAGGGCGGCGAGGGCGTTGCGCTGTCGCCAGAGCGCATCATCGAACTGCAGGCGGCAGAGGAGATCATCCTCACCCTCTCCTCCGAGGGCTACGGCAAGCGGACCAGCGCCTACGACTACCGCCGCACCGGCCGGGGCGGACAGGGGCTCATCGCCCATGACCTGTCGCGCAAGGGAGGCCACTTGGCCGCCTCCTTCCCGGTGGAACAGGGGGACGAAATCCTGTTGGTCACCGACCAGGGCCAGTTGATCCGCTGCCCGGTCGGCCAGATCCGCACCGCCGCTCGCAACACCCAGGGCGTCATCGTCTTCCGCACCGCCGAGAACGAGCATGTGGTCAGCGTCGAACGGCTTGCGGAAAATGCGGGCGGTGACGATGGGTCCGATGATGATGAGGCCGTTGACGATGGCCCCAATGATGATGGGAATGGTGGCGAAGACAGGCTAGACGACGTCGAGGACACAGGCGGCGAATGACCTCCGGGGGGAGCTCCTAACATGCGTATCGGTCTCTATCCCGGCACCTTCGATCCCGTCACCAACGGCCACCTCGACATCATCGGCCGGGCGGTGAAGCTGGTCGACCGCCTGGTGATCGGCGTCGCCGTCAACGAGGGCAAGGGCCCCCTGTTCACCCTCGAAGAGCGGGTGGAGATCCTGCGGGAGGAAACCAAGGGCCTGACGGGCGCGGAAATCGTGGTCCAGCCGTTCAAGAGCCTCCTGGTGCACTTCGCCCGCGAGGTCGGCGCGACGGTGATCGTCAGGGGCCTGCGCGCCGTCGCCGACTTCGAATACGAATTTCAGATGACGGCCATGAACCAGCAACTGGCCCGCGACATCGAAACCGTGTTCCTGATGGCCGACCCTCGCCACCAGGCCGTCGCCTCGCGGCTGGTCAAGGAAATCGCCAAGCTGGACGGTGACATTACGGCCTTTGTCCCGCCACAGGTGGCGGCCAAATTGCGCGCCAAGATCGGGTAGGCGGAAGACCATGAAGACCATCACCATCGCCCTCGCGGCTGCGGCGCTCCTCGGCTTGGGCGCGGTGCAGGCGTTCGGCCAGGCGGCTCCCGCCCAGGCCCCTGTCGCCTGGCGCGATGTCGATCCGGAAAACATCCTGGTCATCGAGACAAACAAGGGCCGGATCATCGCCGAGCTCTTCCCCGCTGCGGCGCCCAAGCATGTGGAGCGGATCAAGATTCTGACCCGCCAGGGCCTCTACGACGGCCGCACCTTCTTCCGGGTCATCGACGGCTTCATGGCCCAGACCGGCGATCCGGAGAACAACGGCCGGGGCGGATCGACCCTGCCCAACCTGTCCGCCGAGTTTACCTTCCGGCGCGGGCGCGATCTTCCTTTTTCGGCGATCCCCAGCGATCGGGGTTTCACCGGTTTTAGCGGCGCCTTCCCCATCCTGTCCCAGCCTGAGGCCCAGATGGCCATCACCGCCGACGGGAAGGTCCAGGCTCAGGGACTCCACTGCAAGGGGACCCTCAGCATGGCCCGGGCCGCTGACGTCGACAGCGCCAATAGCCAGTTCTTCATGATGCGCGCCAAGACCGACAATCTGAACGGCAAATACACCCCCTTCGGCCGCATCCTGCTGGGCCTTGATATCGTGCAGCAAATCAAGACCGGTGAGCCGGTGGCTGAGCCCCAGGACCTCATGCAGACCGTGCGCGTCCTCGCCGATCTGCCCGCCGCCACGCGGCCCAAGATCCGTGTCCAGCAGACGTCGGGCCCGGAATATGCAGCCTATGTCCAGGCGCAGCGCACCGCCAAGGGCGGCGCCTTCGACATCTGCGATCTCGACATCGCAGTTCAGGTCCAATAGTCCGCTCGCAACATTCCTGATTTCTCCTGCGAGGACCCATGGCCGCCGATCCCGAAAACACCCTGATCCTGACTCTCGACACCGGGACGGTGACCATAGACCTTCGCCCCGACCTTGCGCCTGGCCACGTCGAGCGCATCAAGGAACTGACCCGCGAGGGGTTCTATGACGGCGTCGTGTTCCACCGCGTGATCCCGGGATTCATGGCCCAGGGCGGCGACCCCACCGGCAGCGGCATGGGCGGCTCCAAGAAGCCGGACCTCAAGGCCGAATTCAGCCGTGAGCCTCACATCCGCGGCGTCTGCTCCATGGCCCGCGCTTCAAACCCGAACAGCGCCAACAGCCAGTTCTTCATCTGCTTCGACGACGCCACCTTCCTCGACAACCAGTACACCGTCTGGGGCGTGGTTTCCGACGGAATGGACGCGGTCGACGCCCTGCCCAAGGGCGAGCCGCCCCACAAGCCCGGCAAGATCGTCTCGGCCAAGATCGCGGCGGACGCCTAGTCCCCTGCCCAGAAGGTGAAGCGGCGGTCGCGGATCGCCTCTTGCCCGATCTGCACCGTGGCGCTCAGGACCGGCGTATTGCCGCTGGAGCCCGTTTCACGCCCAGCCTTGAAGGCGGCGGGATCGAACACGCCATCGATAACGATGGCCCCGATGGCCGGGTCTGACCCTTTGAAGGCGATCTTGCCGCTGGTCAGTTGATAGGCCGTCGGCAGCACCCGGATCCGCACCGTGTGCACCACCGCGCCCATCTCGTTGGTCTCGGTGGGGCTGGTGATGTCGTCGAACTCCACCAGGATCGGCCCGAACAGGCCTTCCCGGTCGCCTGCTTCCCACTGGGCGAAATCGCTGGGCGCGCCGATGGCGATGGTCGATAGCCGGTGCTTGCCGATGACGATATCCGGCGCGGGCCGATAGAAGCCGGCCGCATCGAAGGCCGGATCGTGGGCGAAGCCGCTGATCGCGGCCACGGCCGGCGCGGGCGCAGCCTCCGGCGTCTTGGCCTCGTCCTTCTTACCGCAAGCGGCCAAGGCAAGCAGGATCGCCGCGCAGGCGGCAAGGGGAAGGCGCATGGGGAAAGTCTCTCCGAACAGCCTGCCCATTGTCCCAAGCCGGGCCAGGCTTGTCCACAGGAGCGCTTGACGCCGGTCGCCGCATCAGGCCCTTCCCAGCGATGCGCGTTGACGACTTCGATTTCAATCTGCCCGAGGACAACATCGCCCTGCGCCCGGCGAGTCCCCGGGACGCCGCGCGCCTGCTCATCGTCAAGGACGGGCTCGAAGACCGCCGTGTGCGCGACCTGCCGTCGTACCTCCAGTCCGGCGATGCGATCGTCTTCAACGACACCCGCGTCATTCCCGCCCGCCTGTTCGGGATAAGAACCCGCGAAGGCTCCGCGGTCCGCGTCGAGGCGACCCTGCACAAGCGTCTCTCGCCCCACCGCTGGACCGCCTTCATGAAGCCCGGCAAGCGCCTCTCTCCCGGCGACCGCATCCGCCTGGGAGAGACACAGGACCGCGCCTGCAGCCTCGCCACGCTCGACGCCACGCTGGAGGAGAAGGGGGAGGGCGGTGAGGTGACCCTCGCTTTCGATCTCTCTGGCCCAGACCTAGACGCGGCCATCGCCACGGCGGGCGTCATGCCGCTACCGCCCTATATCGCCGCCCTGCGCCGCGAGGACGACCAGGACCTCACCGACTATCAGACTGTCTACGCCCGCCATGATGGCTCGGTCGCCGCCCCGACGGCGGGTCTCCACTTCACCCCGGCCCTGCTCGACGCGCTGAGCGCTGGCGGCGTTTCCCTCCACCAGGTCACCCTGCACGTCGGCGCCGGGACCTTCCTGCCGGTCAAGGCTGAGGACACCGCCGATCACCGCATGCACCCCGAATATGGCGAGGTGAGCCTTGAGACCGCCGCCGCCCTCAACGCGGTCAAGGCGCGCGGTGGACGTATCCTGTGCATCGGCACCACCTCTCTGCGCCTCCTGGAGAGCGCTACGGGCGAAGACGGCGTCATCCGCCCCTTCGCGGGCGAGACCTCGATCTTCATCACCCCCGGCTACCGTTTCCGCGCCTGCGACATCCTGATGACCAACTTCCACCTGCCCAGGTCGACCCTGTTCATGCTGGTCTGCGCCTTCGCCGGGACCGACCGCATGAAGCGCGCCTACGCCCACGCCATTGAGACCGGCTACCGGTTTTATTCCTACGGCGACGCCAGCCTGCTATTCCGCGCCTGATGGCGGCCTTCCCCCTCAAGATCAGCGCAACCGACGGCGCGGCGCGCACCGGCGTCCTTGTGACCTCGCGCGGCGAGATCAGGACGCCCGCTTTCATGCCGGTCGGCACCGCCGGCACGGTCAAGGCGCTCACCGTCGATCAGGTGAAATCCTCCGGCGCGGACATCATCCTTGGCAACACCTATCACCTGATGCTGCGGCCCGGCGCCGAGCGGGTGGCCAGGCTCGGCGGCCTGCACAAATTCATGCGCTGGGACGGGCCCATCCTCACCGACAGCGGCGGCTTTCAGGTCATGTCCCTGACCAAGATATCCAAGGTCAAGGAAGACGCCGTCACCTTCCAGAGCCACATCGACGGCTCTCGCCATGTCCTTTCCCCCGAACGCTCTATCGAGATACAGGCCGACCTCCTGGGCTCGGACATCGTCATGCAGCTCGACGAATGCGTCTCCTGGCCGGCGGAGGAGGCGCGCGCCCGTTCGGCCATGGAGCTGTCCGCCCGCTGGGGCGCGCGCTCCAAGGCGGCCTTCGGGACGCGGGATGCACAGGCCCTGTTCGGCATCCAGCAGGGCTCGACCTTTCGCGATCTGCGGCAGGAAAGCGCCGACCGCCTGATCGAGACCGGCTTCGACGGCTACGCCATCGGCGGCCTCGCCGTCGGCGAAGGGCATGAGGCCATGTGCGAGGTGCTCGACTACGCCCCCGCCATGCTGCCCGCCGACCGTCCGCGCTACCTCATGGGCGTGGGCAAGCCCGTCGACCTGGTGGAGGCCGTCGCCCGCGGCGTCGACATGTTCGACTGCGTCCTGCCGACCCGCTCGGGCCGCCACGGCCAGGCCTGGACTCTGGACGGCCCCGTCAATCTTAAGAACGCCCGCTTTGCCGAGGATGATAGCCCCCTCGATCCGGCCAGCGATTGCCCGGCCAGCCGCGACTATTCCAAGGCCTATCTGCACCACCTCTTCAAGTCCGAGGAGATCCTCGGCCAGGTCCTGCTCTCCTGGCACAATATCGCTATGTTTCAGTCGCTTAT
Organism: Caulobacteraceae bacterium UBA5005; assembly: GCA_002398405.1. Lineage (GTDB taxonomy): Bacteria > Pseudomonadota > Alphaproteobacteria > Caulobacterales > Caulobacteraceae > UBA5005. Next base: position 23,350 of record DGYN01000127.1, on the reverse strand, counting down.
GAGCAATTTGCGATCGGCGATTACCGAGGGTCGCCTGGAGGCCTTCCGGCGGGATTTCGCCGCCCGACAGCGGTTGGGCTAGCGCGTCGGCGGTGGAGGCGGCGCGGGGGGTGGCTCCCCGGCCGGCCGGCGGACAAGCTGCGGCATCTGCATCTTGGGCTTTGGCGGATCGAGGTCGATGCCCGCCAGGGACTGCTGTCCGGGCCGCGCGGGCTCAGGGCAGCGCAGCATGTGGCCCAGGCCTTTCAGGAAAGCCCGCCGCACGCCGCCGGCCACGATCGATTGCCGGACGATCTGGTCGTTCCGTTCGGCGCCGGTCAGAATGCGCAGGGGGCCGCGGAACGGTACCAGGCTTTGTGCGCCGCTACGCACCAGGCTGACCGATCCGTCCTTGGCCATCTCATTCGAGCGTTCCAGGGCGCTGGGGTTTTCCAGCGACGGCGGAATATCAAGGTCCGGTCCCAGCGCCTCATCCAGGGGCATGATCTCGTTCATGACCGTGACGCACGTCAGGGGCTGCGGCAGGCGATAGGGCGCGGCCTCGGCTTGGATCAAGGCCGGCGGGATCTTGGTCTTCAGGACATTGAGATCATAGAGCGGCGAGGCCGCGGCATCCTTCAAGGAATCCTGCTTGCCGGCCGTGCGTTGCGCCTCCGCCGCGACGGGCAGGAGCACAAGCAACAGGGCCAGACCCGCTGTCAGTTTCATCAGTAAACCGTACAGCGAACCTATCGCTGATGCCAGCCGCCCCAAGGCGCAACTGTGGCGCAAAGCGGCGCGTAGGTCGGGTGGGGATCGAACCCACGACCATTCGATTAAAAGTCGAATGCTCTACCGCTGAGCTACCGACCCCTACGCAAGGCGGCGGACCATAGTGGCGAGGATGCGGCTTCACAAGCGGTCTTGCGAGCCTTTTGTGGATTGGGATTTTCCTCCCCAAGAGGAGGTCGAAACCGGCGCCTAGTAGATGACCGTGGGCTCGGCCGGGCGGTTGGGCGCCTGCTGGGCGGGAGCCGATCCACCGGGCGAACCGCTGCTCGTCGCGCCGCCGGGAGTCTCGACCTTCTGGTAGCCTTGCCGCGGGCGCTTGGGCGCGGGGGCCCGCGCCCCTTCCACCGGGACACCCGGAAGGACGGCGTTCGGATCGGTGGCTGCGGCTGCCGCCGGATCGACCGGAAGCTCGGGGCCGAGCGTCGTCACCGGCGTGGTGATCGGGGTCGCCGGCGTGGCGTTGACATCCATGACCGCCGGGTCGGCGGTCTTGCCCTTGCCGCCCATGACCACGGCCGCGCCAATGCCGCCCGCCACCAGCACGGCGATGACGGCCGCGGCGGCGATGAGCATGCCCTTGTTGGACTTCTTGGCCGCGGGGCCGTCCATTTCCTCAGCCAGGGACTCGACGATCGGCGGCGCCGCCGGTCCAGCGGTCTTGCGCTTATCCAGCGCGGCGCTGGCCGGAGGGGCCGGCTCGGTGATCAGGTTGGTGATCTTAGGGTCGGACGCCTTGACCTTCGCCGTAGGCGGTGGCGCCGCGCTCTCGGCGACCGGGGTCAGGCCCTCGTCCAGGATGTCGACTTCGCCGACACTGGCCGCCAGCTTCGCCGCGGCGGCGGGCTGGGTCGTCGCATATTCCAGGCGCCGCGAGAGCTGCTGGATGGCCATCTCCCAGTCAGAGAAGAAGTCGATCCACTGGCGGGTGGCGAATTCGTAGGCGAAGGCGTCTGACGGCGCGACGTCCTCGATGCGCAGCGGCACGACCATGACCTTGAACTGGCTGGCGAGGGCCAACTCCTTGGTCATTTCCTCGGAGGTGTTCGAATTGGCGGTGAACACCAGCAGCATGACCTTGGCGTGGCGGATTGCCTTGACGATGGCCGTCTGGAAGTTTTCGCCGGGCTGGATGTCACGCGCCGAGATCCAGCAGTTGAAACCGCGGTTCTCCAAGGCGGAGCATAGCGTCATCGCGACCTTGCGGTCCTGCGAGGCGAAACTGATAAATACGTTGGCGCTCATTGGGTTTGCCGCTCCCAACCTTCTTTTCCGCCCCACGGAACAGCGCTCTCTATGACGCAAAGCCCTGGGGAAGCAAGTTTAAAACCCTAAAATCACTCGTAATTGCCACAGGAATGCGCCTCGCAAGACTCACGCCACGCTCGATGTCCACAATTGATACAACCCTGTCTAAGCCGCCCTCAGTATTTCTGAGCTTTGCTTCAGGCCTGTGACGGGGCTAGGCAGTGGCCCGGCACAGCGGAGCGCCCGGCGTTTTGATCGATCCCGATTTCTGGATTTTTGCGGCTGTGGGCGTTGCGGCCCAGCTGATCGACGGCGCCCTGGGCATGGGCTACGGCGTCGTGTCCTCGACCGTTCTCCTGTCCCTGGGCGTGCCCCCGGCGTCGGTTTCAGCCTCCGTCCATGCGGCTAAGACCTTTACGGGCGCGGCCTCGGCCATTTCCCACGCCATTTATCGCAATGTCGATGTGAAGCTGCTGGTCGCCCTTGCGGCCGGCGGCATGCTCGGCGGCGTCCTGGGCGCCTACATCCTCACCAACGTCGACGGCAAGTTGATCAAGCCCTACGTCGTCGCCTGGCTCGGCGTCATGGGCCTCGTCATTCTGTGGCGGGCCTGGCGCGGGACAAGGCCCAAGGTCATGCCCAACACCCGGCCCTTCGGCCTGGGACTGGTCGGCGGCTTCTTCGACGCCGTCGGCGGGGGAGGGTGGGGCCCCGTCGTCACCTCGACCCTGCTGGGCGCGGGCGCCAATCCCCGCCACGCCATCGGCACCACCAACACCGCCGAGTTCTTCGTCGCCGCCGCTGTCTCCGGCGCCTTTCTGGTCTCGCTCCTGACAGGCGGCTGGGAAGCCGAGGGCATGGCGGGCCTGGCCTGGTCGATCGGCGGCCTGATCGCCGGCGGCATTGTCGCCGCGCCCTTCGCCGGCTGGACCACAAAGATCCTCCCGCTGCGGGCCCTGACCTGGGCCACCGGCATCCTCGTCGTCGCCCTGGCGCTCTGGCAGGCTTTCGAGTTGATTAGGTCCTGACCATGACCCTATCGATCCGCCAGGTGTCCAAGTCCTTCGGCCGCTATCCGGCGGTCAGAGACGTGTCGTTGGAGGTCCGCGACGGTGAACTCCTGGCCCTGCTCGGCCCCTCGGGATCGGGCAAGACCACGCTTTTGCGCCTCATCGCCGGCCTTGATTTCCCCGACGCCGGCCAGATCGCCTTCGATGGCGAGGATGTTACCCGCACGCCCGCCGAGGCGCGCCGCTTCGGTTTCGTCTTCCAGCAATATGCGCTTTTCAAGCATCTGAACCTGAACAGGAATATCTCCTTCGGCCTGGATGTCATGAAGGTCCGCCCATCCCCCGCGGAGATCACGGCCAAGGTCGATGACCTGCTTAAGCTGGTCGAGCTAGAAGGCCAGGGCGCCCGCTATCCGGGTCAGCTTTCCGGTGGCCAGCGGCAGCGGGTGGCGCTGGCCCGGGCGCTGGCCTTAAGCCCCCGCGTTCTCCTCCTGGACGAGCCCTTCGGCGCCCTGGACGCTACAGTGCGCCGGTCCCTGCGCCGGGAGTTGCGCCGTATCCACGACGCCACCGGGGTCACCACCCTCTTCGTCACCCACGATCAGGAAGAAGCCCTCGAGCTCGCCGACCGGGTGGCCGTGCTGAACGAGGGCCGCCTCGAGCAGGTGGGAACTCCCGCGGAAATCCAGGAAGCCCCCGCCACTCCCTTCGTCGCGGGATTTGTCGGCCTCTCGAAACGCATCGAGGGAAGGGTGGAGGGCGGCCGCTTCATCGGCGATTTCAGCAGCCTTGCGGCGGGCGGCCAGCCGGACGGACCGGCCCAGGCCTTCATCCGCCTGGCCCCGCGCGGCTCGCAATAACAGTCTTATTGCTGCTGCTGTTGCTGCTGGTATTCGCGATAGGCCGCATCGGGCCTGGGCCGCTTGGCGTCCGCCTTGGGCCGGGCGCTGGGCCTGGTCAATTCTGGCTCCACGTGCGCCGCCTTGGCGCGGCCGACGGACACGGCGACAAGCAGTTCTGAATCCGCCTCGCCCTTGTAGACGCCGCGCGAAGGCGGGACGTCGTCATAGTCGCGGCCGACCGCCACCCCGACATGCCGCTCGGAGACCAAAAGGTTGTTGGTCGGGTCGAACCCCACCCAGCGCAGGGACGGCAGGAAGACCTCCACCCAGGCATGGGTCGCGTCCGGCGAGGACCGGTCGGCGCCCGCCCGGTCGGTGAACAGATAGCCCGAGACGTACCGGGCAGGAATCCCCCATAGCCGGCAGATGGTGATCATGATGTGGGCGAAGTCCTGGCACACCCCGCTTCGGGTCTTGAGCGCCAGATCGATGGGGCTGTCGGCCTCGGTGACGCCGGGCAGGTAGGAGAACGCCCGGGAGATGGTCTCATTAAGCCGGATCATCGCGGTCAGCGGATCCTCGCGCTTAAGGTCCTCCAAATCGTGCTCGGCGATGAAGGCGGCCAGGAGTTCGGTGGGCGCGGCAAACCCATGTGGCCTAAGGAAATCGAACCATTCGCCACGGATGAAATCGCTCTTCATCCGGTCCCATTCGCCCATGTCCAGCTGCTGCGGCAGGACCGGCGCGGGGCTTGTCTCCACCGCCGCGTGGGCGCGGATGGTCAAAAGGTCGTGCGGGTGGGGGACGTCGAAATGATAGACCGCGTTGCCGTAGACGTCGGCGTAGCTGAAGTGGTGGGCCGGCGGGTCCAGCTGCAGCTCGAAGCTCACCAGCCGCTGGCGGGCGGTCTTCTGCGGCTGCATCCAAAGCTCCATGACGCTTTCGCGCACGGGCTCCGCGTAGTGATACTGGGTGAGGTGTCGGATCTCGAGCAGCATCAGGCCGGCAGCCTCTCGTCGATGGGGTAAGCCACGAAGGTCTCATAGATGGCGCCGTGAATGCGGGCGCACTCATTGACCACGGTCTTCAGGATATCGCCGGCGCCCACCTCGGCCAGTTCCTCGGGGTCAGCGAATTCCAGGCGCGATGACAGCCGCCCCGCCAGGCGTTCGGGCGCCGCGCCGGTCGCCTCGGCGTGGCGCGAGATGGCCTTCAAATGCTCTTCCATGCGCGCGGTGGCGAAGCGGATCGAGCGCGGGAACTCCTCGTTAAACAGCAGGAACTCCAGGATGTGCCTGGGCTGGATGTCGGAGGTGTAGACCCGCAGATAGGGCTCGAGCGCGCAGGCCATGCGCAGCAGGCTCATCTGCACCAGGTGGTCGGTCACGGGCGTCCGGCTCGCGCCAAACGAGATGTCCAATAGCCGCGCGATCAGCTGAGCCCGTTCCAGATAGACCCCCACCAGCAGGAACCGCCAACCCTCGCCGTGGCTCATGGTGGCGTCGGCCGCGCCCTTGAACAGGTGCAGGTCGGCGACGATGCCGTGCAGATAGCTGGACGATCCGGCCGCGAACTCCCGTTCGGCGTCCTTGGCGGTGATCCGCAGATAGAGCAGGTTCAGCCGCTCCCACATCTCCGCGGTGATCTGGTCGCGCACCTGGCGGGCGTTCTCGCGGGCGCGGGAGATGGAGGTCACGACCGAGCCGTGATCCTCCCGGTTGAACAGCAGGTCATAGGCCGCGCCCAAGGGGTCCATGGCGGCGGTCGCGTCATCCGGTTCGCCAACGGCGGCAAGCGCGATCCGCGCCGATTGCCCGGCGCTCTCGCTCTGATCCAGGCTCGCCATCAGCATGACGTCGGCCAGCCGGCTCATATGTTCGGCCCGCTCGATATAGCGGCCGATCCAGTAAAGGCTGTCGGCAACGCGGGCGAGCATCATTGGGAGAGCACCCAGGTATCCTTCGACCCGCCCCCCTGGCTGGAATTGACCACCAGCGAACCGCGCTTCAGCGCCACGCGAGTCAGGGCCCCCGGCGTCACCACCGTCTTCTCGCCGGACAGGATAAAGGGCCGAAGGTCGATGTGGCGTGGCTCGATCCGCCCGTCGACCAGGCAGGGGGCGGTGGAAAGCTGGATGGTCGGCTGGGCGATGTAGTTATCGGGGTCGGCCTTCAGCTGCGCCGCGAACTCGTCTCGTTCCTTCTGGCTGGCGTGCGGCCCGACCAGCATGCCGTAGCCGCCAGAGGCTCCCACCGCCTTGACCACCAGCTGATCGAGATTGGCCAGCACATAGGACAGCTGACTGGCCTCGCGGCACAGGAAGGTCTCGACATTGGGCAGGATCGCGTCCTCCCCCAGGTAGTATTGGATGATCTCGGGGACGAAGGCATAGACCGCCTTGTCATCCGCCACCCCGGTCCCCGGCGCGTTGGCGATCACCACATTGCCGGCCCTGTAGGCGTTGAACAGGCCCGCCGCGCCTAGCGAGGAGTCCCTTCTGAACGTCAGGGGATCGATGAAATCGTCGTCCACGCGCCGGTAGATGACGTCCACCCGGCGCAGGCCCACGGTGGTTTTCATATAGACGATATTGTCGTGCACCACGAGGTCGCGGCCCTCGACCAGGGGAACGCCCATCAGCCGCGCCAGGTAGGCGTGCTCGAAATAGGCCGAGTTGTAGACGCCGGGCGTCAGCACCACGACCTGCGGATTGGCCCGCAGGTCAAACGCCAGGCTCCTCAAGGTGGTCAAGAGCAGGTCCGGATAGCGTTCCACCGGCGCGACCCCCGCCTGGCGATAGGTCCCCGGAAACGCCCGCTTGGCCGCGTCGCGGTTGGCCAGCATGTAGGAGACGCCGGACGGAACCCGCAGGTTATCCTCCAGCACCACATATTCCCCGGCCTCATTCCTGATCAGGTCCGAGCCGCAGACGTTGGCGTAGGCCCCGTGCGGCACATAGAGGCCGACCATCTCCCGCCGGAAGGACGGCGCGCCGAGCACCAGTTCGCGGGGCAGGATGCCGTCCTTGAGGATCTTCTGTTCGCCGTAGATGTCCGACAGAAACATGTTGAGCGCGGTCAGGCGCTGAACCAGGCCTGTCTCGATGATCGCCCATTCGGCGGCGGGGATGATCCGGGGAAAGACGTCGGTCGGGATGATTCGCTCGACCGTGGTGTCGGCCCCGTACACCGTGAAGGTGATGCCCTGCAGCAGGAACAGCTGTTCCTGGATCTTCTGCCGCTCGGCCAGGTCGGCCGGCGACAGCTCCTGCATCCGGCTGTTCAGGGCCTCGTAGTGCTCCCGCACTGACCCGTCGGCCAGGAACATCTCGTCATAGGCGCGGCCGGGCATGTAGGCCGCCTCGGGGAGAGGCAGGCCCGGCGCGTCTTCCACTGACTTTATTTTCGCCACGCTAAGGGCGCCCCCGGAATGAATCGTTGTCTCCTTTTCGCCGTCTGTACGTTTAGGAACAAGCCCGCACTCGACCCTGCGACGCCATGGAATTTCTTAAGGGTTTGGACTCCGCATCACTTGATGCTCACGAATTGGGCGCCGCGCCTCGCGAGGCGTGACACGGCAAGGCGGCGCGGGTTAAAGCCATGCCCCAAGGGGCGCTGCGTGTAGGGAAGGCAAGGGTTGGTCCGACTTCGTCTCGCCGCCGTAACGGGCGCGGCCTGCGTCCAGTTCCTGGCCGTCGGCATCGCCCAGGCCCAGGAGCCGCGGGCCACCATCCGCGGAGACATGCCCGCTGAGGTGCGTGAGGCGATCCTCAACGCCATCGGCGAGGCCGAGCGCCCCCCTGCCAGCCGCCTGGAAGCCCGCCGCCGCTCCACCGACGCCGCTGCTGACGCCCTGCAGGTCCTGACCAGCTTCGGCTACTACGCCCACATCATCGTTCCCGAAGTCTCCGACACCAACCAGCCGGTCGTAACCATCACCACAGGGCCGGTGTTCAAGATCGTCGATCCCAAGATCGTCTGGCAGGGGACCGCGCCGCCGCCGGAAGTCCAGGAGGCGGGAACCTACGCCCTTGGCCTGAAGAACGGCGATCCCGCCCGCACGGCGGAGATCTATGCAGGCCAGGGCCGGGTGCTCGCGGCCCTGCAGAAACTTGGCTACGCCGACGCCGTCGCCGAGCTGCAGCCCGGCATCATCGACCACGACATCACCGGCGTCCTGCCCGACTTCCACGTCACCACCGGCCCCCTGGTCATCCTCGACGGTGTCGAGGTCCGCACCAACGGCCGCACCAACCCCGAATGGGTCCGCCAGCTGGCCCCCTGGGAGACGGGCGATCTCTACGATCCGGAGGACGTCGCCGAGCTGGAACGCCGCCTGCTGGACGCTCAGGTCTTCGACTCCGTCACCGTCTCCCTGTCGACCCCCGACGTCCTGGTGGACGGCAAGCGCCCCGTTCTGGTCAGCCTTTCAGAGCGCCCGCGCCGGCTGCAGGAAGTCGGCGCCGGCTATTCCAGCAGCGAGGGCATCGGTCTCGACGCCCGTTACACCTGGTACAACCGCTTCGGGCGCGCCGACACCCTGACGGCGCTCATCCGCCTTGCTGAGATCGAACAGCGGCTGGAAGGCGAGCTTTCCCTGCCGCACTGGCGGGTCGCTCAAAGGACCCTGCGAGTGGGCGGCGGCCTCTATCAGGAGCTGACCGACGCCTATGACGAAATCGGCGCCGTCGCCCGGGCCGACCTCACTTTCCGCTACAGCCGCACCTCCTACCGCACCTTCGGCGGCGCTATCGATGTCACTCAGACCGATGAGCGTGTGCCTCTGGTCCGCGAACGCAAGTTGGCCTCGATCTCGGGTCTCGCCCTCATTGCCTGGGACCAGTCCAACGATCCGCTCAATCCGACCCAGGGTTGGCGCATCCTGGCGTCGGGAGAGCCCACGGTTTCCGGCGGCGACGCCTCGGCCCTCTTCTTTCGCGCCCAGGCCCAGGGCACCGCCTATCTGCCCCTGGACAGCCAGGGCAGGACGGTGGTCGCCGGCCGTCTGCGCCTCGCCTCGGTGGTCGGCGGCGACCTGGACAATATTCCGGCCTCCAAGCGCTTCTACGCCGGGGGGGGCGGATCGGTTCGCGGCTATTCCTATCAGGGGGTCGGGCCGCGCCTCACCGACAACACGCCGCAGGGCGGCCTTGGCCTCTTCGAGACGTCCATTGAGCTGCGGCACAAGTTCCGCGGGCGGTGGGGCGGGGTGGTTTTCGCCGACGTCGGCGGACTTTCCAGCAGCGCAGCGCCGGACTTCTCCAATGTTTCCACGGGCGTCGGCGTCGGGGTCCGCTATGATCTGGGCTTTGGTCCTATCCGGGCCGACATCGCCGTGCCGCTGACCAAGCGCAAGGGCGACCCGACCTACCAGATCTACTTGAGTATCGGACAAAGCTTTTGACCGAGGAGATCGGCACACCGACGGTCAAGACGCGCTGGATCAGGCGCCCGCGTACGGCGCTGCACTGGTTCCTGGCCCTGGTCGTCGCCCTGGTCGCCCTGGTGGGGCTGATCGCCATAGGCAGCCGCTATGTGGTCCTCAATCCCAGGGTTCTGTTGCTCATTGAGGCCAGGACCGACGGCCTCAAACTCGGCCGCATCGGCAATCTGAAGATCGAGGGGCTCTCCGGCGACATCTGGGATTCCTTCAAGGTCCGCCGCCTGACCATCGCCGACGAGAAGGGGGTCTGGCTCGAGGCCAGCAACGTCGCCGTCGACTGGGACTACATGCCGCTCTTCCGGCGCAAGCTGCACGCCGAAACGGTGAGCGCCGACCTCGTCCGCCTGATCCGCCGGCCGGTCCTGACGCCCAAGGAAAAGTCCGCCGGCCTGCCGGTCTCCTTCGATATCGACAGCCTCAAGACCCGCCTTGAGACCCTGCCCGCCTTCTCGGTCGAACGGGGTGATTTCAACCTCGCCGCCGCCTTCGAGATCGAGCGCCAGGGCGGCGGGGAGGGGACGATTGGGGCCGAAAGCCTGCTCCACAAAGGCGATTTCGTAAAAGCCGACTTCAAGTACGGCCGCGACCAGGTCTTCATCATCAATGCCGATGCGGTCGAGGCCCTGGGCGGCCCCATCGCCGGATCGGTAGGCCTTCCCGCCGACCGCCCCTTCCAGCTCACCGTCCGCGCCAACGGCACGCAAAAGGCCGGGACGTTCCTGGGCCTCGCCAAATCCGGCGCCGCGACCCCGCTCGACACAAAGGGTTCGTGGGGCGCCAATGGCCTGACCGCCGCCGGCCGGGCCGAGCTTTCCGCCTCCACCCTCCTCAAGCGCATCGTCACCATGTTCGGCCCCGTCGCCGAGTTCACCGCCACCGGCCGGCGGACCGCCCAATCGGGCGTGTTTGACCTCGTCCTCGATCTGAAATCCGAGAACATCGTCCTCACCGCCAAGGGCCCCGTCCGGCCTTCCGATCAGACCACGCCCGGGGGCCTCGCCGTCGACGCCCGGATCGGAAAGCTCTCCCGCATCGTCAAGACCCCGGACATGGGCGGTGGCGTCGTGAAGGCCCGCCTCACCGGGACGCCTGGCGATTTCACCCTCAAGGGCGATGTCGACATCGCCGATCTGAAACTCTTTGAATATTCCCTCGGCCGCGCCAAGGGTCCGGCCCAGCTTCGGCTGGCCAAGCGCGAACTCACGCTCGACGCCGATCTTTCCGGCGGTGGGGGCCGGGGATCGGGTCTCTTCGCCACCTGGATGGGCGCCAGCCCCAGGGCCGCGATCAAGCTCTCTCGCCTGGCCGACGGACGCTTGCTGATCCGCTCGCTCACCGGCCGCGGCAACGGCTTTGACCTCAAGGCCAAGGGAAACCGCACCCTCCTGGGCGGCCTATCCTTCGACGGGGATGTCGAGCTGTGGAATCTCGCCCAGGCCCGGAATGGCGCCGCCGGCCGTATCAACGCCAAATGGTCGGCCGCCGCGGGCAAGGGCTCGCCCTGGACCTTCACCGCCGACGCCACGGGCCGCGAATTCGCCACCGGCATGGCTGAACTCGACCGCCTGCTCGGGCCTGCGCCTAAGGTCCAGGCCAAGGCGACCCTCAACAAGGGCGCCTGGAATTTCGCTCGCCTTGATGTGCAGGGCAAGGCGGGGGACGTGAAGGCCGCAGGGATTTATGGCCCGCAGCAGACCGTCAGGTTCACCTTCGATTGGCGAGCCCTGGGTCCGTTCTCGGCCGGCCCGGTGGAGATCGCCGGCAAGGTCGATGGCGACGGCGCGGTCGTCGGCACGATCTCCGAGCCCCGCGCCGACCTGAAAGCCCGGATCGACGCCATCGATGTCGGTCCGCTCGATCTCGCCGGCGCCAACCTCGCCCTGACCTTCGCGCGGGGGCCCGGCGGCACGGACGGCGCCTTCCGCCTGACCAGCGGCTCCAACTACGGCGAGGCGTCCGGCGCCGCGAAGTTCAACTTCCGCGAAGGCGGCCTCGACCTTTCCGAGATCGACGCTAAGGCCGGCGGCCTCACCGCGCTGGGCTCCCTCTCTCTGCGGGATGGCGAACCTTCCCGCGCCGACCTGCAACTGGCTGTCGTCCCCGGCGCCTTCATCGCCTCTGGGCGCGCCCAGGGGACGGTGCGTATCGTCGACCAGGCCGGCGGGCCGCAGGGGACCATCAGCCTCACCGCCAACGATGTCCGGTTGAAGGATCAGGACTTCTCGATCCGTTCGGCGACACTGACCGCACAGGGCCCGCTCTCGCGCATGCCCTACACCGTGAAGGCCGACATCCAGCGGGGCGACATGCCCATTGTCGCCGACGGCTCCGGTGTCGCCTCCAACCTCGACAACAAGTGGACGGTGACCTTTGGCGGCCAGGGCAAGGTCAACAAGGTGCAGATCAGGACCCTTGAACCCATGACCGTGGCCTTCGGCGGCGGTGAGCAGTCCGCCGTGGCGGCCCTTTCGGTGGGCGGCGGCCGCGCTGACATCAACGCCCGCATCCGGGACGAACAGACCGATATTCGCGCCACCCTCGCCGGCGTCGACGTCAGCGTCTTCTCTCCGGACCTTTTGGGGCGCATCGACGGAACGCTCAGCGCGTCCGGCCGGGGCGCGACCCTGGCCGGCCAGATGGAAGCCAAGCTCGACGATTTCCGCAGCCGTGACGGCCCAACCGATCTCGCCATCGACGGCGTCGTCACCGCCGCTCTCGCCGGAAACCGCCTGACAGTTGACGCGCGGGCCACCGGCGGCGGCGGCCTGCGCTCGTCAGCCAACTTGGTTCTGCCCGCCGAGGCCAGCGCCTCGCCTTTCCGCGTCGCCATCAACCGCACCCGGCCGATCCAGGGCCAGTTCGACATCGACGGCGAACTGCAACCCATCTGGGACCTGTTCTACGGCGGCGCACGCACGCTGGCGGGCAGAGCCACCGCGCACGGCGTGATCGCTGGCACCCTCAATGAGCCCCGCGTCACCGGATCGGCCCAGCTCGCCAACGGCCGGCTGGAGGACTTCGCCACCGGCCTGAAGCTGCGCAATGTTTCCCTGGCGGCGGATCTTGCCAACGACTCCATCACCGTCACCCGCTTCACCGGCCAGGACGCCGGCAACGGGACGCTCAACGGTCAGGGCAGGATTTCCCTCGACCGCGCGGGCGCCTCGACCTTCAACCTGACGGCCCAGAGCTTCCTGGTCATCGACAACGACATGGCCGAGGCCGAGGCCAGCGGCTCCGTCACCGTCACCCGCGGCGCCGACGGCAAGGCGACCCTCACCGGCAAGCTCACTATCGACCGCGCCGACATTGTCGCCGACCCGCCCACCCCCTCCGGCGTCGTTCCCTGGCAGGTGGTCGAGATCAACGTTCCGGAAAGCCGCGCTGACGTCTTCACCGCCCCTATCGGCCGCGGCCCGTCCGTCGCCCTCGACGTCACCCTCACCGCCCCCCGGCGAGTCTTCGTGCGGGGCAGGGGGCTCAATGCCGAACTATCCCTGAACGCCCACGTCGGCGGCACCACCAGCGCCCCCCAGCTCACCGGCGAGGCCCGCATCGTCCGCGGGGAATACGACTTCGCCGGCAAGCGCTTTGAGTTCGACGACTCCGGCGTCGTCTACCTTTCCACCTCCGCCGAGCGCATCCGCCTTAATCTCACCGCCACCCGCGAGGATCCGACGCTCACCGCCGTTATCCAGGTGCGCGGCACCGCCGCCAAGCCCGAGATCACCCTGACCTCACGCCCGGTCCTGCCCCAGGACGAGGTCCTCGCCCAGGTGCTGTTCGGCCGCTCAGCCTCGCAATTGACCCCCGTGGAGGCCGCCCAACTCGCCGCCTCGCTGGCCGCGCTCGCCACGGGCGGCGGTTTCGATGTCATCGGCGGCCTGCGGGGCCTCGCGGGTCTCGACCGCCTGTCCTTCGGCGGCGGCGGAGAATCCGCCGGCGGCTTCACCATCTCCGGCGGCAAGTACCTGACCGATGATGTCTATCTGGAACTCACCGGCGGCGGCCGCGAGGGCGCGTCTGTCCAGGTGGAATGGCGCGTGCGCCGCAACCTCGCCGTTGTCAGCCGTGTCAGCCAGGCCGGCGACACGCGCCTTTCCGTCCGCTGGCGCCGCGAGTCGGGCCGCAGAGGGCCGGAGCCGGCGAAATGATCGTCACCCCCGGACTTATTCTGGGGGCCGGGTCATCCGCCGCTCAGATCGTTGTTAGTGATAGGCGCACAGCCTGGGCCATCGTCCGGCCCCCGGAACAGGTCCGGGGGGTGACGGTTTAGTGACTGATCCTGGGCCTAAGCTTGTACTGGCTGTGGTCCGCGTCGAAGCCTTCGAAAATCAGGCTGGTGTGCGGGTGGCCGACCGGTTCGCCGGTCTCGTCCGGCAGCAGGTTCTGCTCGGACACATAGGCCACGTAGGAGTTCTGATCGTTCTCGGCCAGCAGGTGGTAGAAGGGCTGGTCCTTGGTCGGACGCACTTCCTCCGGGATCGACAGCCACCATTCCTCGGTGTTGTTGAACGTCGGGTCGACGTCGAAGATCACGCCCCGGAAGGGAAACACCCGGTGCTTGACCACTTGGCCGATACCGAATTTGGCGAGTCTGTTGATCATAACGGCTTGACCTTAGCACGGCCCGCCTGACTGGAAAGTGAACGTATCCCTTCTGCTGACTTCTGCTACAGTCTCGCTTGAAACGAGGCCGGATGTCCCGGTCTTTGGACAAAAGCGAGTTGGATGTCGCAGGCGCCGTTGACGCCCGACGCCCGCCGAGACCACCGCGACGGGGTTCGCGGGCGGACCGGACGAGGCGAAAGCCCGTGTTATGCGGCGCTGGATCTTGGCACGAATAACTGCCGGCTGCTGATCGCCGCACCGACGGTGGGCGGCTTCCGCATCGTCGAGGCCTATTCCCGCATCGTGCGCCTGGGCGAAGGCATGACCGGCACCGGCCGCCTGCAGGAAGGGGCCATGACCCGGGCTCTGGCCGCCCTGAAGACCTGCGCCGAGCGCCTTTCCCGCCGCAAGATCACAGCCCTTCGCGCCATCGCCACCCAAGCCTGCCGCTCGGCCGACAACGGCCCCGAGTTCCTCGCCCGGGTGAAGGAGGAAACCGGCCTGGCTCTCGAAGTCATCAGCCCCAAGCAGGAGGCCCAGCTTTCGGTGGCTGGCTGCCTTAACCTCTTCGATCGCGATGGCGCGGAAGCGGCCCTGGTCATCGACGTCGGCGGCGGTTCGACCGAGCTTTCCTGGGTCGACCTGACCGATCCGGGCCTCGACGGCCAGCAGCGCCGTTTCGAGCCCCATCGCCTGCCGATCCGCGCCTGGCTTTCCATGCCCGTCGGCGTCGTCAGCCTCGCTGAACGCTATCCGGAGGCCTCGCGGGCCGATTGGTTCGAGGCCATGGTCGAGGATGTCCGGGCCCGAGTCGTCGGCTTTCCTCACGCCGAAAAGTTGCGCGAGGTCTTCGCTCGCGGCCGCACCCACTTGGTCGGCACCTCCGGCGCCATCACCAGCCTGGCCGGCGTGCACCTGGGCCTTCGCCGCTATGACCGCGCCCAGGTCGACGGGCTGTGGCTCACCGAAGCCGACTGCCGGGCCGTGACCGACAAGCTCCTGGCCCTCACCCCCGAAGGCCGGGCCCAGGAGCCCTGCATCGGCCCCGATCGCGCCGACCTGGTTTTGGCCGGCGCCGCCATCCTGCGCGCTGTACAGGAGGAATGGCCCTGCGCCCGCGCCCGCGTCGCCGACCGCGGCCTGCGTGAAGGCCTGCTGCTGTCCCTGATGGCCGGCGCGGGCAAGCGCCGCCGCAGACGGCGTAGACGGCGCGGCCCCGCCCCGGCCGCCGCCCAGACCGCAGCATGAGCGACGAGCCTCCTCCTAGAAAGCGCATGGTCAAACCGCCCGGCGGCGGCGAAGCCCGCGCCACGCCCGCGCGCCTGAAAACCGCCAAGGGCCGCACCTCCTCGCAGCAGGCGTGGCTGGAACGCCAGATCAACGACCCCTTCGCCGCCCGGGCCCGCGCCGAGGGTTACCGCTCCCGCGCCGCCTACAAATTCGCCGAACTCGACGACCGCTTTGGCCTGATCCACCGTGGCAGCCGCATCATCGACCTGGGCGCCGCCCCCGGCGGCTGGGTGCAGATTGCCCTGCAGCGCGGGGCGGGCAGGGTGGTGGGCGTCGATCTGCTGGTCATCGACCCCTTGCCGCCCGCCGAACTGATCCAGATGGACTTCACCCACCCCGACTGCGGCCCCCGCCTGATCGAACTCCTCGGCGGCCCCGCCGACCTCGTGCTCTCCGACATGGCCGCCAACACCACCGGCCACAAACAGACCGACCACCTGCGCATCGTCGGTCTGATCGAGGCCGCCGCCGACTTCGCCTCCGAAGTCCTCAAGCCCGGCGGCGCCTTCGTCGCCAAGGCCTTCCAGGGCGGGGAGACCGCCGAAGTCCTCGGCCGCCTGAAAACCCGCTTCACCAAGGTCCAGCATGTCAAACCCAAGGCCAGCCGCTCGGGCAGCTCCGAGGTCTATCTGGTGGCGACGGGGTTTAAGGGCTGAGTTCGCTCAGACGCCCTCCTCAAAAATCCTTCCCCTACGGGAAAGGATTTTCTCGGTTTCGCGGCGCTCGATCGAAGCTCCCCGCATCCAAATGCCCTCTTCACTGCCACTAAACCTGAAGGCCTCGTTCCGCGCGGCGCCGGCAATTGGAGACAAAACCATGAAGCGCCTGGGAATTCTGCTCGCCGCCACGGCCTTAAGCGTTTGCGCCATCCCCGCCAGCGCAGGGACCAACCGCTACAACCTGGCGAATTTCACTGAGGTCGAAGCCTCCAACCACGTGCGGGTCATCGTACGCCAGGGCGACGCCTATTCGGTGACGGTGGAAGAGCCTTTCGGCCGCTTCGACCACGTGGTGCTGTCTGTCCGCGGGTCGACCCTGATCGCCTCCCGCCGGGGCGACTACATTGGAAACTGGTGGCAATTCAGGGATCCGCCGCGCTACACCATCACGGTCATTGCGCCGGCCTTCACCAGGATCACCGCCCGGAACCACGCGCGGGTTTCCGCCAACGTCTCGTCCGACAGCCTCAGCGTCGTCGCCCGCGACCACGGCAAGGTCAGCGGCGCCTTCAACGTCCGCACCCTGGCGCTCGCCGCCAGCGGCCACGGCGACCTGACCGGCGAGATCACCGCCGGCGTCCTTACGGTCAACGCCCATGACCACGGCGACCTCACCTATCGCGGCCGGTGCGACAGCCTGGCGCTGACCGCCTCGTCCCACGCCGAGGTGATTGGCCGCGAAATGGATTGCGGCGCGGCGCGCGTCGAGTCGAGCGACCACGCCGACGTCAGTGTCCGCGCCACCAAGAGCCTGCGCGGCCGGGCCCGCAACCATGGCGACATCGATGTCCATGGCGCCCCGCTGGCCGTCGACGTCGAAGCTTACGACCACGGCTCGGTTCGCCACCTCTAGCGCGCCGCCGCGCATTGACTCGCCACCGTTTTGCGATGATACCGCGCTCGCAAAACGGAGGCTCCTCATGGAGATTCGCGAAGGGCTCACCTTCGACGATGTTTTGCTCGAACCCGGCAAGTCTGAAGTCATGCCGGGGCAGGTGGATACCGCCACCAAATTCACGCGCGAGATCAGTCTGAACATCCCCATCGTGTCCGCCGCCATGGACACGGTCACCGAAAGCCGCCTCGCCATCGCCATGGCCCAGGCCGGCGGCATCGGCGTGCTTCACCGCAATTTCTCGGTCGAGGAACAGGCCAACGAGGTCCGGGCGGTCAAGCGCTATGAAAGCGGCATGGTCATCAATCCCCTGACCATCAACCCCGACACCACCTTGGGCGAAGTCCGCGCCATCTCGGCTCAGCGCAAGATTTCCGGCTTCCCTGTCGTGGAAAAGGCCAGCGGCAAACTCGTCGGCATCCTCACCAACCGCGACATGCGGTTTGAGACCAACGACAAACTGCCCGCCAGCAAGATCATGACCACCGAGGGCCTGGTCACCGTCCGCGAGGGCGCGACGCAGGATCAGGCCAGGGCCCTGCTGCAGAAGCACCGCATCGAGCGGATCATCGTCGTCGACGACGCCTACCGCGCCGTGGGCCTGATTACCGTCAAGGACATGGAAAAGGCCCAGGCCCATCCGCTGGCCGCCAAGGACGCGCAGGGGCGCCTCTTGGTCGCCGCCGCCTCTACTGTCGGGGACGCGGGCTATGAGCGGTCCATGGCCCTGATCGACGCCGGCGTCGACGTGGTCGTCATCGACACCGCCCACGGCCACTCGGTCCAGGTCTCCAAGGCCGTCGAGCGGGTCAAGCGCGAAACCAACCGCGTCCAGATCGTCGCCGGCAATGTCGCCACCTATGACGCCGCCCGCGCCCTCATCGATGCGGGCGCCGATGCTGTGAAGGTCGGCATCGGCCCGGGCTCCATCTGCACCACCCGCATCGTCGCGGGCGTCGGCGTTCCCCAGCTCACCGCCATCGCCGACGCGGTTCGCGCCGGCCGCGCCTCAGGGGTGCCGGTCATCGCCGACGGCGGGATCAAATATTCCGGTGACCTGGCGAAAGCCATCGCCGCCGGGGCCCACACCGCCATGATGGGCTCGATGTTCGCGGGCGCCGAGGAAGCCCCCGGCGAGGTGTTCCTCTACCAAGGCCGTTCATACAAGGCCTACCGCGGCATGGGATCCTTGGGCGCCATGGCCGCCGGCTCCGCCGACCGTTATTTCCAGAAGGACGTCGCAGACGCCCTCAAACTGGTTCCCGAAGGCATTGAGGGTCAGGTCTCCTACAAGGGCAGCATCAGCCCGATTATCCACCAGTTGGTCGGGGGGCTTCGCGCCGCCATGGGCTATGTCGGCGCCCCCGATATCGAAGCCTTCCAGAGCCGCGCCAGGTTCATCCGCATCACCGGCGCGGGTCTTCGCGAAAGCCACGTTCACGACGTGATGATCACCCGTGAGGCCCCCAACTATCCGAGCGCCAACTGATGATCGACAACCCGCCCATCCTCATCCTGGGTCTCGCCGCCTTGATCGGCGTCGTGCACCTGCTGTGGGCCTCCATCGCCGCCCAACCCCAGCGCGGCCTCAAATGGAACGTCGGGCCCAGGGACGAGCCCCGCGTGCTCACCGGCATGGCGGGGCGGCTGGAACGGGCCTTCGCCAACTACCGCGAGACCTTCCCCCTGTTCGCCGCCGCTCTTCTCGGCTGTTACCTCGGCGGCCAGATGGATGATCTGGTGGTGACCGCGGGCTGGATCTACGTCATCGCCCGCGCTCTCTATCTGCCGCTCTACGCCTTTGGCGTCACCTATGTGCGCAGCCTGGTGTGGGGCGCCGCCTTCGCCGCCATTGTGGCCATCCTCATCTCGCTCCTCCTGCCGTGAGGGACGGCGGGCGTATCGCCGCCGCGATCGAGATCCTGACCGCCCTGGAGGCCAGGCCCCGGCCCGTCAACCTGGCCCTCAAGGACTGGGGCGCCGCCAGCCGCTACGCCGGATCCAAGGACCGGGCCTTTGTCTCAGGCCTTGTCCTCGACAGCCTGCGCCGCCGCCGCTCCGCCGCCTGGATGATGGGCGAGGACAGCCCGCGCGCCGCCGTGCTCGGCGTGCTCTGTTTTGTCTGGGGCTGGTCTCTGGAACGCATCGCTGAGGCCTGCGCCGATCCCGGCCATGGCCCCGGCGAGCTTTCCCCGCAGGAGATCGACAAGCTCGTCACCCCCGTCGACCTCGCCAAGGCCGCTCCGTCCGTCCGCGGCGACTATCCCGAATGGCTGGACAAGAGCCTGGCCCGCGTCTTCGGCGACCGCCGCGCCGCGGAAATGGCGGCGCTCGCCCAGCGCGCCCCGGTGGACCTGCGCGTCAACACCCTGAAAGCCGACACCGGCAAGGTTCTCGACGCCCTCGAAGACCTGGGCGCCGCGCCCTCTGGCCTGACCCACGAAACTGTCCGCATCGCCGCCCCTGCCGCCAGCGAGCGCGCCGCCCCGGTGGAGGCCCATCCGGCCTTCTTGAAGGGCTGGTTCGAGGTCCAGGACGCCGCCTCCCAGGCCGCCGCCCGCACGGTCGGCGAGATCAAGGGCATGCAGGTGCTCGACTTTTGCGCCGGCGGCGGCGGCAAGTCCCTCGCCCTGGCGGCCTTGATGAACAACAAGGGCCGGATCTACGCCTTCGACAGCGACCCGCGCCGCATGAAGGATATCATCCCCCGCGCCGACCGCGCCGGGGTGCGCAATATAGAGGTCCGCTCACCCATGGATAAGCAGCCCCTCAAGGGGCTGGAGGGCAAGATGGACCTGGTGTTCGTCGACGCCCCCTGTTCCGGCTCGGGCGTCTGGCGGCGGCACCCCGACACCAAGTGGCGCTTCAAGCAGGAGCTCCTGCAGCGCCGTATGACCGAACAGGCGGGTGTGCTGGAAGACGCCGCCCAGTTCGTCAAGCCGGGCGGCCGCATGGTCTATGCCACCTGTTCAGTCCTGGCTGAGGAAAACGAGGACCGGGTCACCGCCTTTTTGGGACGCAATCCCGCCTTCAAGGTGATGCCCATCGAAGGCTTCGAAAAGCACCGGACCAAGGAGGGATACCTGCGCCTTTCGCCCCTCTCTTCAGAGACCGACGGCTTCTTCGCCGCCCTTCTGGAACGCGGGCCGGATTCGGTTTAGGACCCCGCCATGACCGCACCCGCCGAGCACGAACGCCTGCTGATCATCGATTTCGGCAGCCAGGTCACCCAGCTCATCGCCCGCCGCGTCCGTGAAAGCGGCGTCTATTGCGAGGTCATCCCTTACGACAAATCCGGCGCCCACATCGCCGCCCATCCGCCCAAGGCGATCATCTTCTCCGGCGGCCCGGAAAGCGCCCATGAGGAGGGGAGCCCCCGGGCCCCCCAGGCCGCCTTCGACCTCGGTGTTCCCATCCTCGGCATCTGCTACGGCGAGATGACCATCTGTCAGCAGCTCGGCGGCCGGGTGGAAAGCGGCCACCACCGCGAGTTCGGCCGCGCTGAGATCGACATCGAAAGGGACTGTCCGCTGTTCGCTGGCCTTTCCGCCCGCGAGACCGTCTGGATGAGCCACGGCGACAAGATCACCGCCATCCCCGAGGGCTTCGAAGTCGTCGCCAACTCCGCCAATTCCCCCTTCGCCGCCATCGCGAACGAGACCCGCCGCATCTACGGCGTCCAGTTCCACGCCGAGGTCGCCCACACCCCCAACGGCGCGACCATGCTGCGCAATTTCACCCACGGCATTGCCGGCTTCAAAGGCGACTGGACCATGGCCAACTTCCGCAAGGAGATGGTCGCAAAGATCCGCGAGCAGGTGGGTGAGGGCAGGGTGATTTGCGGCCTCTCCGGCGGGGTGGACTCATCGGTCGCCGCCGTCCTGATCCACGAGGCCATCGGCGAACAGCTGACCTGCGTCTTTGTCGACACCGGCCTCCTGCGTCTCAACGAGGCCGACCAGGTCGTCACCCTGTTCCGCAATCACTACAACATTCCGCTGATACACGTTGATGCGGCTAAGGAATTCCTTGGAGCGCTCAAGGGCGTTTCCGACCCCGAAACCAAGCGCAAAACCATCGGCCGCGTCTTCATCGAAACCTTCGACCGCGAGGCCAACAAGATCCACGGCGCGTCCTTCCTCGCCCAGGGCACCCTCTACCCCGACGTCATCGAGAGCATCGGCGGCAAGTCCCACGTCATCAAAAGCCACCACAACGTTGGCGGCTTGCCGGAGCGCATGAAGCTCAAACTGGTCGAACCCCTGCGCGATCTCTTCAAGGACGAGGTCCGGGCGCTCGGCGTCGAACTGGGCCTGCCCCCCGCCTTCGTCGGCCGCCATCCCTTCCCGGGGCCGGGCCTGGGCATCCGCATCCCCGGCGAAGTCACGCCTGAAAAGGTCGCCACCCTCCAGAAAGCCGACGCCATCTACCTGGAGGAAATCCGCGCCGCCGGCCTCTATGACCAGATCTGGCAGGCCTTCGCCGTCCTCCTGCCCGTCCGCACCGTCGGCGTCATGGGCGATGGCCGCACCTATGACGAAGTCTGCGCCCTGCGCGCCGTCACTTCCACCGACGGCATGACCGCCGACTTCTACGAATTCCCCTGGGCGGTGCTCGGCAAGGCCGCGACCCGGATCATCAATGAGGTGAGGGGCATCAACCGTGTGGTCTACGACGTTACGTCAAAGCCGCCGGGGACGATTGAGTGGGAGTGAGGGGTTAGACGACCGCTACCAACCCCAGATGCTCAACAAACGGATCGAAGTCCCGGTCGCTGTAGAGCAGGGCGTGGCCGCTCTCGATGCAGCGGGTCGCGATCAGGGTATCGATGGTCTTGCGGACGGTGACGCCCTTTCCCCGCAGCACCCGGAAGTTCTGCGCCGCCTTCACCGCTACATCCTGTCCGCCGATCTCGACCATCGTCAGCGAGCCCATCAGCCCCAGGCCCGTGTTGAAGTCCCGGTCGCTGGTGAAGCCTTGCAGAACCTCGGTCAGGATGAGGTCGCCCACGCCCAGGGGCTCAGACCCGAGCAGGGCGTCCAGCCGGTCGGACTGCGGTGTCGATACGCCCCTGAAATAGTCGATCCAGACGCTGGTATCGACCAGGATCACTGATCGGTTCTCATGGCGTCCAGATCGCCGGCCCAGGCGAGCTTGCCGCGATGTGCGCGGATTTCAGCCTGCCGCCGAAGGTTCAGCAGGGTCTTGAGGCCCAGTTCCACGGCCTCCCGCTTGGTCTTCAACCCCGTGGCCTTGAGGGTGTCGGCCATGAGGGCGTCGTCGATCACGATGTTGGTGCGCATGAGGTGTATGTTAGTGCGAAATCATACACATTTCAAGGTCACTGCAGGCGGGCTTTCAAGGCTAACCGTCCAGCACCGCGTCCAGTTGCTCGAACACCTCGCCAAACCCGTCCGTGGCGCCCGAGACCATCGCCTCGTCGAGCGCTTCCTTCGAAGGATAAACGTCGCGCATGACCAGCAGGGTCCGCCCGTCCTTTTCCTCAAAGGTCACGGTGGTGACCTGCCCCTCTTCCTCGCCTTCCTCATTGGTCCACACGATGCGGGACGGCGGCGTCACCTCGATATAGCGGCCGAAAAACGCCATCGGCTCCGGCATGGCCGGGTGGCTGATCACCAGGCGGTAGCCGCCGCCTGTACGGGCGTCGATCTCGCAGGACAGGATGGTCATGCCGAAGGACTTCGGGGTCCACCACTGCACGAACAGTTCCGGCGTGGTCCAGGCCGCGAAGACCATGCGCGCCGGGGCGTTGAATGTCCGCCGGACGACAAACTCGCGCTCCGACTCCCGTCCCGCGGTCGTCGGATTACTCATCGCGTCCATCGGCCTCTTCCTTCTGTTTGAGGTGTTCCAAAACCTTGTCCAAGGCATCGAAGCGCGCGGTCCAAAGCCGCCGGTGCGCCTCGATCCAGGCCGTTTCTTCCGCCAGAACCCTGGGCCCCAGCCGGCAGGTGCGCACGCGCCCGATCTTTTCGGTCGCCACCAGCCCGGCCTTCTCCAGCACGCCGACGTGCTTTTTCATGCCCGTCAGGGTCATGTGGAACCGGTCGGCCAGTTCGGTGATCGACGCGTCCGCGCGCCCCAGCTGTTCAAGCACGCCCCGCCGGGTGGCGTCCGAGAGCGCCGCGAACGAGGCGTCGAGTCGGGCCGTCAATAACTGAACCATCTAGTTCAGTAACTAACCCGCGGATAGGCGGCATGCAAGGGGAACCGTGGCGCGATCAAAGTTCCGCGCCGCCTGAATCCTTGGCCCGCTTGGGCCAAAGCTCAAATCGACGTCCCGCCGGAAAAACTCTACCCCGGGGGGCTGGTGAACGACGGTGTTGCTGCTACGCTACACGTCAACGGCAAGCTTTTAAGGGGGGCTATGTCGATGAAGCGACTGATGCGGGCCGTTGCCATGACCGTGGCGCTGCTGACCGTGGCCTGTAGCGGCGGTGGCGGCGGAGTCAGCTCCGGCGGCGGTTCCGGAGGGGGTTCGGGCGGCGGCGGCGGCGGCAGTGG
>DGYN01000071.1 GCA_002398405.1 Caulobacteraceae bacterium UBA5005 | reverse complement strand
GTTCGCCGCGAGCGCCGGGGCGCCGGCGGGGGGCTGGGCGGCTCCGGGGCCAGCCAGGGCGCTGAGGCAGACGCCGGCCAGCACGGCCAGACGGATCCTCGTAAAGGGGGTAGGCATGACATCTCCTCGCATGATCAGGACCGGCGCCGGCTTGGCGCCCTTCCGTCACGCGCGGGGCGGTCGCATCAGTCCGAACTGCCGGTCGGAAATCGCCGGCCCCATCGTTGGGGAGAGATAGAGTTGTCCTTCCGTCGCCGAGGCCGTCACCGCCGGTCCGGCGCTGGCCAGGATCGAAAGGCCATGATGGCAGTGCCCATGGAGACAGGGACCGTGCCCCTCATGCCCCGCGCCATCCTCCGGCGGATCGTCACAGCTAGGGACGCCGGCGCCGTGGGCCTCCGCGGCCGCCGCCTCGCCGCAGCCGCAGATCATGGCGTCCAGCCCCGGCGCCGCGGCGAAGGCGAACACCAGCAGGGCGGCCAGAAAGCCGCGCCACCGCCGCCAATCGCTTCGAAGCACCATGTCCGGCCTATAGCGGCTAAGCCGAGCCCTGAGAACACGTAATAAAATCACAGATTTCCGCCCAGCAGCCGGGCCCGTTCCAGATCCTTGCCCCGGCCGAACAACCGCAGCAGATCAATCAACTCCGCCTTGGACGGCGTGAACAGGCCCGCTCCATCCACCAGGATCGTCTCCCGGGTCAGCGGCAGCACCGCGCGCCATTCACCCTCCTGGGCGACGCGAAAGCCGCCCATCACGTCCACAGGGACCGGCGGCTCCCGCCAGGTCACGTAAATCTCCGACCAGAACCGCTCGTCCGGCGTTCCGGCCTCCGCCGGCAAGCCAACGCCCTGCAGACACCGTTCCGCGTCATCAGCCGTCATCAACAGGTCGATGTCCTTCACATCGCCCACGGCCGCGCCGTGCAGGGCGGCCGCCGCGCTGCCGATGATCCACCAGGGATCGCGGGCCTTCGCCGCCGCCTCGGCGAGCATCACCAGGGATCGTCTAAGGTCGTGGCTCAGGGGCGCCATGCCTAGGCATACCGCGACATCGCCGCCGAGCCACCCCTCCCTTCTGCAGGAGGGGAGGGAAGGGCGATCCTAGTACTTGAACCTCAACCCCACCCGGTACGCCCGGCCGACTTCGTCGAAGATGCCGCCGCCGACGCTCGGGAACGGCGGGGCGCGGTTGAAGGCGTTGTTGACCCGCAGGAAGATCTCGCGGGTATGGCCCTCCGCCGCCGGCAGGTCATAGGACAGGGAGAAGTTCACGTAGGTCGAGGCGCCGGTCTGGTTGATGTTCGAGCCCAGGGCCGAAATTTCTCCCTCGATCCGCTGGTTGTCGATCGCGCCGCCCTCGAACCAGCGCACTTCGCCCGAGACGTCCCAGGGGCCCGAGCGCCAGCCCAGCGTCGAAAACACCGTCCATTTCGGGTTGGTGAACTGGCCGACCGGATCCAGGGTCACGGCGGTGGCGCTGGCGGTGCTGGCCAACTCCTTCACATAGCTCGCCAGGACGCGGGTGTAGAAATCCCCCGGAACCTTCCACGGCAGGGCCGCGCCCTCGAAATTGTAGGCCGCCTCGAAATCCCAGCCGGAGGTCTTGAACTCGTCCAGGTTCTCAAAGCCGATGGTGACGCCGGTGATGGCGCCGGTCGGCCCTTGCGTGACCTGCGGACAGAAGGACGTGACATTGTCCCGCAGGCAGAAGTTCACCACCTGCTGGGCCGAGATCGTGGCGATGACCCCATCAATCTTGATCGAATAGTAGTCGGCCGAAAGCCGAAGCCCGGCAACGGACGAGGGGGTGAACACCACCCCGGCGGTGAAGGTGTCCGCCTCTTCCGGCGAAAGGTTGCGATTGCCGGTGGTGGTGATCAGGGCCGGCAGGCTCGCCGCGGTCCTCGGGTCCTGGACGTTGGCCGTCGCCGTCGCCGTGGCGGTGAACAACTCGCCAAGGTTGCCGGCGCGGATGTCCCGCGACTGGGTGGCCCGAAGGCGCAGGGAGTCATTCAGCTCCCAGTTCAGGCCGGCTTTCCAGGTGGTGACCTCGCCGCTGGTCGAATAGTCGGTCAGGCGCCCCGCCAGGTTCAGCGACAGCTCCTTGGCCAGCGTGGCTTCCTTGGCCAGCGGAACGGCCAGTTCGGCGAAGGCTTCGCGCACATGGTATTCGCCGGCGATGGCCCGGCGGTTGCCGGTCTGCCATCCCGTGGCCTGCGAGATCGCGTCGACCCGCGTCTCCAACTCTTCCTTGCGGTATTCGACGCCGATCGCCGCGCCGATCGGGCCCGCCCAGGTGGCGAGGAACTCGCCGTCGGCCTCGACGGCGGCCACGGTCTGTTTGGTGTCCGAATCCAGCGCCGCGGTGCCGAGGAACGAGTCGGCCATCTGTTGGGTGATGGAGTTTGGGCCGAACACATTGATCGGCACGCAGGTGGGATCGTCGTTGGTGGTCACCGCGTCGGTGTTGATCCGGCAGGCGATCTGCCCTCCCGTCGTGATGACGCTGTCCAGGCCGTTGCGGAACCGCGCAACGTTCATGTTGCCGATCCGGCGGGCCTGGTAGCGGGCCGCCCCGTACTGGACATAGCCGTTCGAGGTCCAGCCGCCCCAGGGAAGCTTGGCGTCGAAGCCCAGGACGCCGCGGCCGACGTTGGGCGAACCGTCGGCGGTGCGCATCTCGCCCATGGTGTCGTCGCGGAAGGTGCGGCCCATCGCGATACAGACGACGTTGGCCTGCTGCATGGCCGTCCGGACGCTGGCCGGCAGGAAGGGATTGTTGATGTTGATGTTTATCGAGCCCAGGGACGAGGGCATGGTGTTGGTGGTGCAGGTCGGCAGGGCGCCGCTGACCGCGCCGTTGTTGCGGATCGGGTTGGTGCGGCCCTCCGACAGGGAGTGCTCGTAGGACACCTCGCCCAGCAGGCTGAGGTTTTCGCTGACGTCAAAGGTCGAGTGCAGCGCCAGGGAGTAGCGCTCCAGGGGATAGCGCGCATCGCCCCCCGGGGTGGCGACATCCCCGTATTGCGGACCGCCGATCATGCCGGTGGCGTAGGAGGTGCAGTTGGTGGTCGAGGGGGTCGGGTTGACCACGCTCGTTGGGCAGATGGCGGGCACGAAGCCGAACTGGAACGGCGCCGTCGTCGTGCTGGTGATGAAGTTGGTGCCCCGCAGCGGGCCGATGGTCACCAGGCCGCCGTCGGAGACGTCCGCCCGCTGGGTGTTGGCGTCGTACAGCCGCCCGGGCTGTCCGCGGCCGGGGTTGTTCGGGTTGATGGGGGCGCCGGTGGAGGTGGTCGCCGCCGTGGAGAAGGCGATGTTGCCGACGAAGCCGCGGCCCGCCCAGGGACGGCTGAGGTTCGGCGGCTGCAGGCCGCGGATGCCCAGGTCCCTGGCATATTCCGCGCCGATCAAAAGGTAGCCCTTGTCTCCCGAAAAGCGCGTGCCGTAGGCCAGCGAGGCGGAATAGTTCTCGGCGTCGCTGTACTTGCTGATGCCGCCCTGCACGACGCCCTCCAGGCCGTCGAGGTCGTCCTTGAAGATCAGGTTGACCACCCCGGCCACCGCGTCAGAGCCCCAGGAGGCCGAGGCGCCGCCGGTCACCACCTCGGTGCGGCCGACCATGGCGGTGGGGATCAGGGAAAGGTCGACCGTGCCGTCCGAGAAGGTCGGCACGTGGCGGCGGCCGTCGACCAGCAGCAGGGTGCGCTGCGCGCCGATGGCGCGAAGGTTTGCATAGGTCGCGGCCGTCGAGGATTGGCCCGAGACGCGGAACGCCGGCATCTGCTGCAGGATTTCGGTCACCTGGGCCGGCGCCACCCGCTCGATTTCGGCCTCGCCGATCACCGTCAGCGGGGTCGGCGCCGTGAAACCGGAAACCCGCGAGGCGGTGATCACCAGCTCTTCGATATTGTCGTCCTGCGCCTGGTCCTGGGCCAGGGCCGCTCCGCCCATCAGGCTCGTCGCGGCGCTGACGAGCAGCAGGGTCCTAAGACGCGCGGCGCCTTGCTTTGTGGAATCGGTCATGTCGCCCCCCTAGTGGCGAGGCGCCAGGGCGGGGCGCCCTGACAGGCCTCAAACCGTAACGTTTCCCTCCGCCCACTTTTTGCGGGTCATGATTGAGGTCCATGATTGTTTGCAATACATACTATTGTCAATATTGGGTCCCGGGGTCAGGCATTGTCCAAAGCTGTTCTACTCGCGGTTGGAGATGTGGCGCCCGACCGGCAAAACCCTGACGAGTGTTTCGCCCTGGCCGCCGAAACCTTGCGGACCGGCGATGTCGTCTTCTGCCAGCTGGAGTGCAATCTGACCGAGCGCGGCGTTCGCCTGCCTCAGGCCCGCCATACCCACCGCTCCACCCGCGCCGCCGCCGCGGCCTTCAAGAAAGCCGGCTTCACCACCGTCTCCTTCTGCGGCAACCACTGCATGGACTGGGGACCGGAGGGCTTCTTCGACACCATCGGCAATCTTAAGGGCGAGGGCCTTTCCGTGGTCGGCGTCGGGGCCGACATCCATCAGGCGCGGGCCCCGGTCATCGAGGAAGCCAACGGCGTCAAGACCGCCTTTCTCGCCTATTCCTCGATCCTGCCGATGAGCTACTGGGCCGAGGAAAAACGCCCCGGCTGCGTCCCCCTGCGCGCCCACACCGTCTATGAGCAGATCGAGCACGATCAGCCGGGAACGCCGGCCCGCATCCACACCTTCGCCCACGCCGGCGACCTGGCGGCCCTCGTCGCCGACATCAAGGCCGCCCGACAAAAGGCCGACGCTGTCGTGGTCTCCCTGCACTGGGGCATCCACTTCGTCCCGGCGACGCTGGCTGACTATCAGCGCGAAGTCGCCTACGCCGCCATCGACGCCGGCGCCGACCTGATTCTCGGCCACCACGCCCACATCCTCAAGGGGATCGAGGTCTACAGGGGCAAGGTGATCTTCTATTCCCTCGGCAATTTCGCCGTTGATCTGCGCATGACGCCTGAGCACGCCGCGAGCAAAAGCTTCCAGGAAATCAAGGTTTTGGCCACTGAGTGGGAGCCGGACTTCGACAGCCTCTACAACTTCCCGCCCGACTCCCGCATGACCCTGATTGTCCGCGCCGACCTCACCAGGGATGGCGTGACAGGCGTCGGCTTCCACCCGGCCTTCATCAACCGCGAGGCCCAGGCCGAAACCCTGACCGCCGCCGACGAACGCTTCCAAAAGGTGGCGGACTACGTCGACTGGTGCTCAAAGCATCAGAACCTGCCCGTCACCCTTGTCCCCGACGGTGACATCATCCGCATTGAGGAGCCTACCGCATGAGGGGCTGGTCGCGTTTTCCGCTTGAGGTCATCGTCCTCGCCTACCTGCTCCTCTACCTGCCTTATTTCGTCATCGTCCGCTGGCTCTCGATCACCCCGGTGCTTGACCTTGGCCGCCCGCTGACGGGCCTCGAGATCCTCCCCGCCACCCAGATCATCTCCGGCCTCGCCACCCTCATCTTCGCCTGGTGGGGCGGCTGGTGGCTCTATGCCAACAAGAGAAAGCTCGGCGGCTTCACCGTCGCGGCCCCCACCCGCTGGACCTTCCTGTCGGGCCTGTGCACGGCGCTGGTCCTGGTCACCGTCCCCCTGTCCATCACCTTCGAAGGCGTCTCGATTCCCTTCATCCAGCTCCTCATGCGGGGCGATGTCCTGATCATCGCGCCGGTGGTTGACCTTGTGTCAGGCCGCAAGGTCCGCTGGTACAGCTGGACCGCGCTCGTCCTGGTGCTCATCGGCTTGGCGGTCACCATCACCGACCGGGGCGGTCTGTATCTGCCGCCGCTCGCGATCCTCACCGTCATTCTCTACACCATCGGCTACTTTGGCCGCCTGGCGGTGATGACCAAGGTCGGCAAAACGGGCAACGAGGACGACGTCAAACGCTATTTCGTCGAGGAAAAGCTGGTCGGCATCCCCTTCGCCATCGCCATTCTCGCCGTCCTGCCCTTCGTGGGCCTCAACGCCCAGGGCGAGGCCCTGCAGTTCGGCTTCGTCGATGTCTGGAGCAGTCCCCAGATTGGCTGGATCATCCTGGCCGCCGTCCTGCTCTTCATGATCAGCGTGGTCGCCGCCATCATCCTCCTGGACCACCGCGAGAACACCTACTGCGTGCCGCTGGAACGCTCGGCCAGCATCCTCGCGGGGCTCGGCGCGGCCTATGTCCTCTTCTGGTTCTTCGGCAAGGCCGCCCCCACCGGCGCCGAGCTTTTCGGCGCCGTCCTCCTGATCATCGCCATCGTGGTCCTGTCCATCGGCCCCCGCTTAGGTAAGAAGGCCGTATGACCAAACCGCTTGCCCTCGAAGGCCTCAAGGTCGCTGACTTTTCCTGGGTCGGCGCCGGGCCCCGCTCGACCAAGGACCTCGCCGATAACGGCGCCACGGTCGTCAAGATCGAGTCCATGAAGCGCCTCGACCTTGGCCGCATGAGCCCGCCCTTCAAGGACAGGAAACGCCACCACGACGGCAGCGCCTTCTTCGCCATCACCAACACCTCCAAGAAGTCGGTCACCATAAACCTCGGCGATCCGCGCGGCGTCGAGGTGGCGAAAAAGCTCGTCGCCTGGGCCGATGTCGTGGTGGAAAACTTCGGCAAGGGCTTCCTCGACCGGGTGGGCCTCTCCTACGACGACATGAAGGCCCTGAGGCCCGGCATCATCCTCATCTCGGTCAGCGTCGCCGGCCGCACCGGCCCGCTCTCCAACTTCCGCGGCTACGGCAACTCCGCAGCCGCCCTCTCAGGCCAGGCCGCCCTGGCCGGTTGGCCCGACCGCCCGCCGCACATGCCGCCCTTTGCCTATGGCGATGTCGTCGCTCCGATGTTCGCCACCGTCGCCACGCTCTCCGCCCTCGAGCACCGCCGCCAGACCGGCGAGGGCCAGCACCTCGACATCTCCCAGGCCGAGCCCCTGATGCACACGCTTGGCGATCTCTTCGCCGCCCATCAGGCCGCGCCCGCCGACCCCATCCGCCGCGGCAACCGCCATCCCGCCTATGCGCCGCACGGCATCTTCCCCGCCGCCGGCGAGGACAACTGGATCGCCATCGCCTGCCAGGACGACGCCCAATGGGCATCCCTCTGCCGCCTCATGGGCGAGGAAAACGCGACGCCCACCCTCGCCGAACGCAAGGCCGCCGAGGGCGAGATCGAAGCCAGGCTCGCCGCCTGGACCGCCTCCCAGGACAAGCAGGCCCTCGCCGGCCTGCTGGTCAAGGCGGGCGTCGCCGCCGGCGCCGTCCAGAACGGCAAGGACGTCTTCCAAGACCCCGAACTCCAGGGCCGCCACTACATCCCCCAGACCCACCCGGCGCTCGGCGACTGTTTCATGCCGGCCCCGCCCATGACCTTTTCGGACCTGTCGATCCAGGTCGGCCTCTCGCCGCTCCTGGGCGAACACAACCGCGAGATCTTCATCGACACTCTCGGCATGTCCGAGGCCGAGGTCGCGGACCTCATCCAGCAGGGAGCGCTCGCCTGATGCTCTCCCACCTGCGCATCATCGAATGCACATCGGGCCTCGAATCCTACGCCGGCCGCATCTTCGCCGAACTCGGCGCCGAGGTGATCAAGCTCGAACCCAAGGGCGGCGATCCGGCCCGCAAACTCCCGCCCTTCGCCGACGGCGTCACCGACGCAGGCCTTCCCTGGCTCGTCTGGAACGCGGGAAAACGCAGCGTCACCGCGATCGGAACCCTTTTGGATGCCGCCGACATCCTGCTCATCGGCGAAGACCGCGGCGGCCTTCCCGCCTACGATGGGCTCGCCGCCAAGAACCCACGCCTCATCGAGGTCGACATCCGTCCCTTCAGCGAGGACGGCCCCTATGGCTCACGCCCCGCCAGCGACCTCACCCTCATGGCCATGTCGGGCCTGCTCAATTCCGTCGGCGATCCCGACCGTGCGCCGCTTAACCTGCCGGGCGAACAGATCCACGCCCTGGTCGGCATCCAGGCCGCCACCGCCGCCCTCCTCGCCGTCTACGCCCGCCACGCCAGCGGCAAGGGCCAGCGCGCCGTCGTCTCCGCCTTCCAGTCCGGGGTGCTCGCCAACTACCGCGATCCTTTGGTCTTCGACTGGGAAGGCCGCATCGGCCGCCGCACCGGCAACCAGCTGGTTCGCGGCCGCTCGGGCGTGCGCCAGGTCTGGCCGGCCAAGGACGGCTACGTCACCTGGGCGCTCGTCGACAATCCCGGCATGATGAAGGGCATGGTCGGCTACATGCGCGCCAAGGGCGTCGGCGGCGAGCTTCTCACCATCGATTGGGAGCACATCCTTGTCGCCAACGCCGACCAGGCCGACATCGAACGCTGGGAGGCCCTGATCGAGCCCTTCTTCCTCGCCCACACCAAGGAAGAGCTGTTCAAGATGTCCAACGACGCGGGCCTTGGCCTCTCGCGCATCGACGACCCGGATGACGCCCTGGCCAGCCCGCAATGGAATCATCGCCGCTTCTGGCGGATCGTCGATGACCAGGCCCGGGGCCTCGCCCTCTCCCTTCCCGGCGCCCTCTTCACCTCCTCCATCGATATGAAGCCGCGTCTGTCTCCCGCCCCGGCTCTGGGTGAAGCCAACGCGGACTTCGGCCTCGCATGACCCCGCTCTTCGACGTCAAGGTCCTGGACTTTTCAAAGTTCCTGCCCGGCCCCTACTGCACCTGGCTGCTCGGCGATCTGGGGGCCGAGATCGTCCGCATCGAGCACCCGCGGGAACTGGCCAAACAGGCCAAGGTCTTCGGCTGGGACAGCCAGTCCCCCCGCGAGGTGCGCCTACGCAAGGGCCGCGACGTCTTCGCCCGCAACAAAAAAAGCCTGCTCATCGACCCCGGCCACGAAGCCTCAAAGCCGGTGATCGAGGCCCTGATCCGCTGGGCCGACGTCCTGGTCGAGGACTACCGCCCGGGCGTCATGGAAAGCATGGGCTGGGGCTATGAGGCGGTCAAAAAGCTCAATCCCCGCCTTATCTACGCCTCGGTCACCCTCTGCGGACAAACAGGGCCCTATCGCAACAAGCCCGGCCACGACCCCATTGCGCTCGCCATCGCCGGCGCCCTGTCGCGCATCGGCGAGGATCCGGAGGCCCCCAGCTTCCCCGGCGTCCCCGTGGCCGACCTCCTGACCGGCTCCAACGCG
The DNA here is from genome assembly GCA_002398405.1 of Caulobacteraceae bacterium UBA5005. GTDB lineage: Bacteria > Pseudomonadota > Alphaproteobacteria > Caulobacterales > Caulobacteraceae > UBA5005. The sequence continues at coordinate 17,740 of DGYN01000071.1, read as the reverse complement.
GTGATCGGCATCCTCGCCGCCCTGCACGCCAGGAACGCCACCGACCGGGGCCAGCACGTCGACATCGCCATGTCCGACGCCTCCGTGGCCCTGATCGGAACCTTGGTCGCCCGCAACGCCGACCTTACGAGGCTGCCCCAGCGCGGGGCCCGCCGGGCCGACTCGGGCCTGTGGAAATGCGCCGACGGCAAATGGCTCTGCACCACCGACATGGAGCCCGCCTATTGGGCCAGATTCTGCAAGGTGATCGGCCGCGAAGACTTCATCGCCCTCCAGCTCGACGCCGGCAAACGCGGCGAGATCGCCACTGCAATCGCCGCGATCATGGCCACCAAAACCCGCGACCAATGGTGCGAAATCCTGGAGACCGCCCAGACCCAGTACATGCCCGTCCTCGACGTCCACGAGGCCGCCGCCGACCCGCACAACAAGGTCCGCGACATGATGCCGACCTACGCCACCGAAGACGGCGACGAGGTCCTCCACATCGGCTCCCCGATCAAGCTCTCGGAAACGCCGGCCAGCGTGCGGACGCTGGGCAGGACTCCGGGGGCGGATACGGAGGAGGTGCTGCGGATGCTGGGGATCGATGGCGATGCGCTGAAGGCGTCTGGGGCCTTAGGCTGATGTTGAGGTTGCTATCCTGGGGCAGTCGGCTGCTTGTTTTGACCGCGGCTCTAAGCGTCTCTGCTTGCGTTCGGCCCGCCTCTCTAGAAGCACAGGTGGCGGCAGAGGCGGCCTGCGCCGCGAAGGGCGGTGAACTTGTAACGACCGGGACGGCGACCAACGTTCGATGTGCGGTCCTCCCGAACTCACACCGAGATATTCAGCCGCGCTACTCCTAATCGACACCGCGCCGTCGACCTCTTGATGGAATGATTTTTCGGTCGGCCGGCGAACTCAAGGATCGCCTGCGGCGACCGCGCTGCGGCGGCCCTTGCAGGGCCGTCCTTGACTTCGACGGCCGGCCGAAAGCACGCTCCGCCAAGAGATCGATGACGGATTCTACCCGCCGCTTAGCCCAAGACTGGAATCCGCCCCTTTGTCCACCGACGCCCTCTTCACCCCCCTGACCCTTCCCCGCGGCCCGGCCATGAAGAACCGCTTCATGCTGGCACCGCTGACTAACACCCAGAGCCATCCCGACGGGCGCATCTCCGACGCCGAATATGCCTGGCTGGTGAAGCGCGCGGCCGGCGGTTTCGCCCATGTCCACACCGCCGCCTCCCACGTCCAGGCGGTGGGGCAGGGGTTTCCCGGCCAGCTCGGCTGTTTCGGCGATGAACACCTCGAGGGCCTGACCCGCCTGGCCGCCGGCCTGCGCGCCGCCGGCGCCGTCTCCGCCGTGCAGCTGCACCACGCCGGCTGCCGTTCCCCCGCCGATCTCGTCGGCCAGCCCGTCTGCCCCTCGGACAATCCCGACACCGGCTCCCGGGCGCTCACCCTCGCCGAGGTCGAAGCCCTGCGCGACGACTTCATCGCCGCCGCCGTCCGCTCGGACAAGGCCGGCTTCGACGGGGTCGAGATCCACGGCGCCCACGGCTACATCCTCGCCCAGTTCCTATCGACCGAGTTCAATCACCGCACCGACCAGTACGGCGGCTCCCTCGAGAACCGCGCCCGCATCATCTTCGAGATCATTGACGGCATCCGCGCCGCCTGCCGTCCGGACTTCCAGCTGGGCTTACGCCTCTCCCCCGAACGCTTCGGCCTGCTGCTCGCTGAAATCCGCGACGTCGCCGCCCAGGTCCTTTCCGAAGGCAAGATCGACTACCTCGACATGTCCGTCTGGAACTTCCTGAAAGAGCCCACCGAGGAGGCCCACAAGGGCCAAACCCTGCTGAGCGTCTTCACCAGCCTGCCCCGCGGCGCCGTCCGCCTCGGCGCCGCCGGCAAGATCATGTCCGCTGAGGACGCCGCCGCCGTCATCGCCGCCGGCTGCGACTTCTGCGTCATCGGCCGCGCCGCCATCCTGCGCCACGACTTCCCCCTGCGGGTCCAGGCCGACCCCGCTTACGTCTCCCCACCCCTGCCAGTCACCGTCCAACACCTCCTGGACGAGGGCCTCAGCCCCCCCTTCGTCACCTACATGCGCAACTGGCCGGGGTTCGTGGAGGAGGAGGTCAGCGCCCCTCCACCTCATCCTTGAGCCACTGCTCAACCCTGGCCTTCACCGCCTCATCGTCCCACCCCCGCGCATCGACATTATCGACCCCGAGCCGCAGCATCGGCACGCCCACCTTCTCGAGCGCCCGCCGCACCAGATAGTGGTGGCCGAAGGCTTCCCGGCAATCGTCCTCGGTCCCGCCGGTCAGGGACACCACGCCATCGATCCCGGCCTTGACGGCCTCGGCCGCGAACCAGTCGGTGTTGAACGGCGGAACCCCCAGGATGTTGAAAATCTTGGTCATCCGGCCCGCGAGGGCGCGCAACGGATCGTCCCCATAGGTCGGGTATCCATCCGCCGCGATGGCCAGATAGATCGACCAGATGAACACCGCCCCGTGCTCCCGCTGGAAATACTCATAGAACGACAGATTGTGCCAAAGCCCGGTCCCCAGCCACATCAGCCGGGTCTTTTCATTGGGGGCCGCCGCCTCGCCGGCCGCGACCTTGCGCGCCGTCTCCTCATAGAACTGCTTGGCCCGGTCCCGCGCCCACTCGGTCCCCCGGTGCCACTGCGGGATCATGGTCGCCGGCATCTGGTCGGCGATATTGAGCGGGGCAGGCCGCGCCTTGGCGATCAACTCGCGCGTCTTGAAATAATATTCCTCCTGCTCGTTCACCAGGTCCATGACCTCGGCAAGCTTGCCCTCATCAAAGGTCCGCCCCGTCGTCTCCTCGATGAACGAGATCAAGCCCCGATACTGCACCACCAGGGCGTCGATGGCGTCCGATCCGAAGATCTCCTCCCAGTCGGTGCGCGACCGCGAAAGCCAGTCGGTCCCCTCCGGAGGCCGCGCCGCCGCCCGCTCCAAAACAAACAGCGGCGTCTCAAACCGCCGCGCCATCAGGTCGAAAATCTTCGACGATCCGTTGCAGTCGTTGCCGGTCACCAGCATGGCGGGCCGGGGCAATCCCCCCCACGGCGGATCGGCGTCCTCGGCAAGCGCGCCCGCCAGCCCCAGCGAGCAATATTTGCACAGGCTCTTGCCGTACCCCTGGGCGTTCAGCTGATCCAGATACCCCGCCGACTTCTGCTTGGCGGCGATGACGCTCGACCACCACTGATTGACCACCACCGGCACATCCATGGCCTTGAAGATCTCGGTGGGGACGTCGGCGTTGACGTAGGCATAGGGCTCGCCGGCCTCGACACGGGCCCGCACGCCCGCGAACCAGTCGCGGTTGTAGGCGCTGTTCTCCTTGGCGAACGACAGGTTCTTGGCGCGCGTCTCCTCAGCCACCGGCCGCCTCCATCCGTGTGCAGGCGATCCCCTCGGCTTGCAGCGCCTCCATCAGCGCCGGCGCCTCCCATCCCGCGGGATGGTCGAAGGCCGTCAGGGCGAAGATGACTTCTTCCGCATGGGTCCGCCGCACCATCTCCAACAGATAGGAAATCCGGTCCCCCAGCGCCGACTTGGCCGGCGCCGGGTCCCGCGCCGCATAGGCCTTAGCCAAAGCCGCCAGCAGGTCGCCGCCCTCGGCCACCTCGCGCCCGATCGACCGCGATCCCGCGTCCTGGTCATCGCCCACGATCAGCCGCCCGGCCTCTTCCAGCCGCCCATAGGGCTCGGGCGTGATCGTCTCGACCCCGCTGTAGATCACCCGCCTAGCCGCGATCGGCGCCCCGGCTTCCTGCGCAAACCCGGCCAGCGCCACCTGGTAATCCCCTTCGTCCATCGCCTCCCGCGCGGCGAACGCCGCCAGGGCGTCGACGCCGCTGATCCGGCCCTCGGCTCGCAGGCCCTCCAGGACCCGAAGCTCCCGCCGCGTTCGGTTGGCGCCGGCCACCGCTTCGGGAAGGTCCCGCGCTACGGCGCGTCCCGCCCAGTCGCCAAGGGTCTTGGCCAGGTCCGCGACCGTATTGCGGCGGATAGCCGATAGCCCCGCCGTCCGCCCATGGTTCAGGTCGAACAGAACCACCTCCAGCCCAGCCGGCCCTTCTCCTCCGCGCCTAAGTTCGCGCAGAAAGCTCGCCAGCCAGCCGTAGGCCGCCGGGGTCGGGGAGATGATGAGTCTTTTCAGATCCTGATACGGCCCCTCCAGCAGGGCGGCCGCCAACCCCCGCAGCACGGGATTGCCCAACCCCTCGGCATAGGCTTCCACGCCTTCCGAAGACGCCCCCGCAATCACCCGCACCGGGGTGAATCCCGCGGCGGAGATCAGCTCTGTGGGGGTATCGAGGCCGATATAACCGACGACGTCGCCGCTAACCGCGAGCGGCTCAGTGCGGCGTCTCGAAGCGGCGGCGCGAAGGTCCATCGCCGCGTTCATCGGGATAGTCCTACCCGTGAATACGCCGCAACCCGTCGATGAAGGCCTTCAGCTCCTCGGGCGAGAACATCGAGGTGAAGCGCTTCTCGTGCTCGGTGATCAGCTTCTTGGCGTCCTTGCAGACCTTCTGGCCCAAGGGCGTCAGATACAGTTCCTGCCGGCGCCGGTCCGAACGCGAGCGGGTGCGGGTGAGGAACCCCCGCGCTTCCAGCCGGTCGACCATGGCCATGATGGTGGCGCGGTCCGAACCGAGCGTCGCCGCGATCGCCACCTGAGGCGTTCCCGGATTGGCTTCGATCAGGGCGAGCGTCGCGGCCTGGCGCTGGGTCAGGTCGAACTTGCTCATGCTGGCGGCGAAGTCGCGATAGACCGCGACATTGGCCATCCGCAGATGGAAGCCGAGAAGAGACTCGAGGCCGCCGTCGTCCAATTCGTCGAAGCTGTCGGTCTGGGGTTTCGCCGCAGTGGAGGATCGAGCCATGGAATTCCTTCGCCAGTTGCGCTGCAACATGCCGGTCTTGCCAATAATGATCGCGCTGCACAAGCAATACGCGTCGCCTACTGTCAATGGTTGGACGCAAGGTTCCGGAATTTATCGCATCTGGGCGCCCGCTGGTCATGGCGCCGCCGTCACAGGCGCCTTTCCGCAATTGCTGGGCCCCGATGCGATAAGGCTTTGCGCGCGGCGGAACACCGGCTCGCCGTCGATGCCGAACCGCGACAACCGCTTGGCGTCGGCCAAGGCGGCGGCATTGTAGATCTGATCGAATTTTATCTGGTCTGCCGAATCAAAGGTCACGAATTCGACGCCGCTCTCCTTGCCGAAGGCCGCCCCCGTGACCTCCGCCTTGGTCAGTTCGCTGAGGATCGCCGTCTCCCATAGCGGCTGGGCCTCGGTCAGCACCGCCTGCAGGTCCGCCGGCAACGCGTCCCAGGTCGTCGCCGCCATGGCGCGGGCCGGATAGCCGCCCCGGCTCACATGCAGGGTCGAATAGTATTTGGCGATGTCGCCGAAGTGCAGGCTTCTGAAGGTGTCGGCCGGGGCGACCACCCCGTCCACCACCCCCTTGGCCATGGCCGAATAGACTTCGCCCATCGGCATATCGACCGGATCGGCGCCCAGCTCGCGCATCACCGCCGTCAGTTCCGTCGGCACCCGCAGGCGCAGACCCTTGAAATCGGCCAGGGTGCGGATCGGCCTATCCCGCGTCACGACGCCCGGGAAATTGCCCCCCTGCACCGCCAGGACCTTGAGGCCCGCCATCTCGCGGTCCAGCTCCGGAAACTCCGCCGCCAGGCACTTATAGATGGTGACCTGGTCCTCCATGGTCGCCACCCCGCCATAGAAACCGGACTGGGCGCGCACCAGGTGCACCCCCCCGCGCGTATAGATCGGCGTGATCAGCCCGATGTCGGCCACGTGGTGGCGGATCTCGATCAGGCTCTGGTTCGACGATAGCAATCCCCCCGACCACGCCGGCTTGATCTTCAGCCGCCCGCCGGACTTTTCCTCCACAAACTTCATCCAGGTGATGTCGGCCTTGCTGAATGGATGCCCCGGCGAATAGGGCGTCGCATAGGTCAGCTCATGCACCCCCTCGGCCGCCGGCTTGCCGCAGGCGGCCAGCGCGAGAGCCCCCAGCAGCAGCATCGCCCCGGCGCGGCCCCTCCTTCTTCTCCCCTCCCTGAGGGAGGGGTCAGGGGAGGGTTTACCTCCGCCCAGGGATAGAGCGCCGATAGAGCCAAGACCACCGGCCGCCGTAATCCCTCCCCCAGCCCCTCCCTCCGGGAGGGGAGAAGAAGCGATCGCCGCTCGGAGCCATCGCAGCATCCTCATTGCCCCAGCACCCCGGGCAGCCACAGGGCCATGGCGGGCACGAGGATCAGCACCGTCAGGTGCACGAAGTCGGTCAGCAGGAAGGGCACGATCCCCTTGAACACCGTGGTCAGCGGGATGTCCTTGGCCAGGCCATGGATGACATAGACGTTCATCCCGACCGGCGGATGGACCATGCCGATCTCCATGGTCCTCACCAAAAAGATGCCGAACCAGATCGGGCTGATCCCCAGGTCTTGAACAATCGGCAGGAAGATCGGCGTCGTCAGCAGCATGAGCGCAAGCCCATCCAGGAACGAGCCCAGGATCAGCAGAACAAGCGTCATCACCAGGATCGCCGCCAAGGGTCCCGCGTCCATATTGCGCACGATGGCCGTCACCTGGTCGGCCAGGCCCGAGACGCTGATGAAGGTCGAGAAGATCACCGCCCCGATGATGATCACGTAGATCATGCCGGTGGTGGAAAGCGTCTCGCGCAGCGACCGCAGGATCGACTCCTTGGTCAGCTTGCGGCGGAAGGCGCACAGCACCAGCGCGCCCACCGCCCCCACCGAGGCGGCCTCCGGCGGGGTGAACAGGCCAAGCGACAGTCCCCCGATCACGAACAGGATCAGCAGGCCGATGTCGGCGATCTTCCCCAGCGAGGCCCAGCGCTCAGCCCACGGCGCCCGCGGCATGGCCGGCCCGTCCTGGGGCCTGATCGTGCAGATGATGACGATGGCCACCATGTAGAACAGCGCCTGGGTAATCCCCGGAATGATGGCGGCGGTGAACAGCTTGCCGATCGATTGCTCGGCGATCACCCCGAATACGATCAGGGCTCCGCTCGGCGGGATCAGGGCGCCCAGCGTCCCCCCCGCGGCCAGCGCCCCGGTGGCGAGCGCCGGCGAATACTTCTGCGCCCGCATCTCCGGCAAAGCGACCAGCCCCACGGTGGCGGCGGTCGCAAGGCTCGATCCGCTGATCGCTCCAAATCCCGCGCAGGCCCCGATCGAGGCCAGCGCCAGGCCGCCCTTCCTGTGCCCCAGGAAGTTGGCGGCAACTGCGAAGAAATCCCGGCTCGCGCCCGCCGAAAAACAGACGTGCGCCATCAGCAGGAACAGGGGCAGGACTCCCAGTTCATACTTGGAGATCATCTCGAAGGCCGCGACCCCCGACTTGATCACCGCCGCCTCGGGCGACAACAGAATCATCAGGCCGGAAAGACCGACCAGCCCGAGCGAGACCCCGATCGGGACGCCCAGGGTCAGCAAAATCAAGAGAACGAGGACCCCCAGGCCGCCGATCAGCTCAGGCGCCATGATCGGGCTCCCTATGCTTGGGCGGCGCGATCGCGCGCGCCAGGAACAGCACCGCCATCAGGGCCGCGCTGGCGCACCAGAACAGCCGCAGGGGCTTTAGCGGCATGCGCAGAAGCTCGGTCATCTCCTGCCCATCCCAAAGATCGCTGACGATCCATACCGACCCGATCAGAAGGGCGATGGCCACCACCGCGCCGACCACATTGGCCAGCCGCTCGAGAATATCCTGCGCCCTGGGTCCGACCCGCTCGGTCAGGATGTGCACCGCCGCGTGGCTGCGCGAGGCTGTCGCCCCCACCATGGCCGCCGAGGCCGCCGTGACGATACAGGCCTGGACGATCTCGATGGAGCCCAGCAACGGGAAATTGATGTGCCGGCCGACCACCGCGATGGCGTCGCTGGCCATGGCGATCAAAAGGCCGATGGCGCCGACCACGAAACATCCCCGCGCCAGGACGCCCGTCAGCCCCTTGGCTTCTTCCCGGACCTCGTGGGTCTCGATGGGGTTGAGATCGGCGTCCTGAGACATGGTTCCCCCGCCGGTCCGCGCCGGCCTAGATTGTATGTGTGGCCTACAGTTTTCCCGGCGTCTAGGCCCCCCTCGCCCTAAACCGATCTCAGGGCCGCCGCCGGGCGTTTGGCAAGCGTCTGCAGGGTCGCCAGCAGGCCCGCCGCGCCGGTCAGGGCGGCCGCCCCGGCGATCAGGCCGAACACCCCGCCCCAATCGACGCTCCACTCCGCCTCGAAGACGCGGGTCACCACCGGCCAGGCCGCCAGATAGCCCAGCCCCACCCCCGCCAGGCCCGCGATCAGTCCCACCCCGCTGTATTCCAGGCTGTAGGCGGAAAGGATCTGCATCCTCGACGCCCCCAGCACCTTCAACGTCGCCGCCTCGCGCAGCCGCGCCTGGGCGCGGGCGGCGATGGCTCCGGCCAGCACCAGGATCCCGGCCAGGCCCGCCACCCCGGCCGCCGCCCGGATCGCCAGGGACAGGCGGTCGAAAATCTCCGTCGCCTGCTCCAGCTGTTCGCGCACCGAGATGACATTCACCTCGGGAAAGGCCCGGCCCAGGGCCCGCGTCGCCGCCTCCTCCTGCGCCTTGGTCGCCTTGGCCACCGCCAGGGAGGGCAGCACCGCTCCCTCCACCGCTGACGGGTTCAGCACCACATTATAGTTGGCCCCAAAGCCGCCCATCTCGATATCGCGGATCACCGCCACCTTGGCCTCCAGGTCGCGCCCCAGCACCGACACGGTCAAAGCGTCACCGATCTTCAGCGCCCCGGCCCCCGCCGCCTCCCTGCCGATCGCCACCAGCGGCGGGCCGGCATAGTCGGCCGGCCACCAGCGGCCGGACACGATCCCCGCGTTCAGCGGCTGCGCCCCGATCAGCCCCATCTGCAGGTCGTTGTCATAGGCCCAGCGGCCCTGTTGCGGCATCCGCTCCCGCACCACCGCCTCGCCCCGCACCCTGGTGATCCGGCCGCTGGTCACCGGGGTGCGGATATAGGTCTGGGCGGTCAGGCGCGCGCCGAAGGCCTGCGCCACCAGGGCGTCGAATTCCGCCGTCCGCTCTCCGGGGATCTCGGTGTAGACCACCGCCGGAGACGACCTTGGCGCCACGTCGGTCACCTGGCGCAGCAGGCTGGACTGGATCAGCACCACACAGGAGAGCAGCGCGATCCCCAGGCCGATGGCCGGCGCCGCGCTTCTCGCCGCAGAGCCCGGGCCGGCCAGGTTCGCCAGCGCCAGCCGGGCCGGGCCCTTGGCGAACCCCCTCAGGGCCGAGGCCAGCCTCACCGCCCCCAACCCCAGCAGGCTGAGCGCCCCGAACGCCGCCGCCACTCCGGCGATCATAATCCCGGCCGATAGAGCATTGGGCGCGGCGATGAAGGCCAGAGCCGCGAGGCCCGCCCCCGCCAGACCCGCCCCCGCCGTCTCCAGCCCGAACCTCACCCGCCCGTCCAGGGCCCGCCGGAACAGGGCCGCCGGCGGGCTGTGCCGCGCCCGGGCCAGCGGGATAAGAGAGAAAGCCGCGGCGGAGAGCAGGCCGAACGCCGCCGCCTTGGCCAGAGGTAGCGGATAGAGGCCGAACAGGGCCGGCACCGGCAGCTGCTGCTGCACCCAAAGCCCCAGGACCAGGGGAGCCGCCGCGCCCACGATCAGGCCAAACACCACCCCCAGCACCGCCAGGACGCCGATCTGGATCAGATAGACATTGCGGATCAGGACCCCCGACGCCCCCAGCGCCTTCAGGACCGCGATCGACGGGCGCCGCGTCGACAGATAGGCCGCCACCGCCCCCTGCACCCCAAGTCCCCCCGCGAGCAGGGACGCCAGCCCGATGAACGACAGGAAATACTCCAGCTGGTCGATCAGCCATTTGAGGCCCGGCGCCGCGTCCTCGCGGCTGCGCACCCGAAGGTCGGCGCGCCCGTCGCCCTTCAGATCCTTCTTCAGCCCGGGAACCAGGCTCGCGGCGGGAACATCCTCCGCCAGGGCGATCCGCGCCGTGGTGATCGGCGGAAAGGTGACGCTGGCCCGCCGCGCGGCGTTGAAGGTTTCCATGCTGACCACCACGCGGGGCCCCAGCGCGAATCCCCGCGCCAGCCGGTCGGGCTCGGCCAGGATGACCGCGCGCACGGTCAGGGGAATCCCCCCGGCGGTGAAGCTGTCGCCGATCTTCAGCCGCAGCTTCTCCAACAGACCGCGCTCCACCACCGCGCCGGGAACCCCGTCCACAGCGGCGAAGGCGGCGGCCAGGCTTGGCGCCCCCTCCAGCTCCACCTTGCCCGCCAGGGGATAGGCGGCGTCGACGCCGCGCAGTTCGACGAGCTTGCGCTCCCCCGCCTGCGTCTCCGCCATGGTCCGGATCAGGGAGGCGTAGGACACCGTCCCCAGGGCCTTGAGCCTCGCCTGCTGCGCGGGACTGAACGGCTGCCGCTCGATGGTCACCGCCAGATCGCCGCCCAGGATTTCCCGCGCCTGGCTGGCCAGCCCCTGGCGAAAGGCCTCCGCCGTCGACCCCGCCGCCGCGATCGCCCCGACCCCCAGCGCCAGGCACGCCAGGAAAATCCGAAAGCCGGAGAGGCCGCCGCGCAGCTCCCTAAGCGCGAACTTGAGCGCCAGCGGCATCAGGTGACAATCCGCCCGTCAAACATCCGCACGATGCGGTCCGCGCGCTCGGCCAGGGCGTTGTCATGGGTGACCAGCAGCAGGGCCGCCTTGGTCTCCGCCACCAGTTCGAACATCAGCTGCGCAACCATTGCCGCATTGGCCGCGTCCAGATTGCCGGTCGGCTCATCGGCGAACAGCAGGGCGGGGCGCCCGGCCAGCGCCCGCGCCAGAGCCACCCTTTGCTGCTCGCCGCCGGACAACTGATGCGGATAGTGCCGGCCCCGCGCCGACAGGCCCACGCGGTCCAGCCACGCCGCCGCCACGCCGCCCGCGTCGCTCGCCCCGGCGATCTCCAGCGGCGCCGACACGTTCTCTTCGGCGGTCATGTTGGGCAGCAGGTGGAACGACTGGAACACCAGCGACACCCGCCCGCGCCTAAGCTTCGCCCGCCCGTCCTCGTCCAGCCGCGACAGGTCCTGCCCAAACAGGCTCACCCGCCCCGACGTCGGCTTTTCCAGCCCCGCCGCCACCGAAATCAGCGACGACTTGCCCGACCCCGACGGCCCGACCACCGCCACCCGCTCACCGGGCCCGATCTGGAAATCGACGCCGCGCAGGATCTCCACCGGTCCCGCCGCCGAGGGCAGGGTCAGCGTCAGGTCTTCGACCTTCAGGATGGGCGGCGCGCCGGCGGAATCTGACAAGGGAGGGACCTGTGTGGTTGGCTATGTCGCCGGGACTTCTTAGATAGAAAAGCCCGATGTCCAAACCCGTCCTTTCCCGCCGCGCCATTCTCGCAGGCCTTATCGCCGCCCCGGCCCCGGCGCTCGCTCAGGCGCAAAAGGTCTGCACCGTGCTTGGCGATTCCATCACCGCCGGCTATGGCCTCCCCGCCGCCGCCGCGCTTCCCGCCCAGCTCCAGGCCGAACTTGCCCGGCTCGGCCGCAAGGTCACCGTCCGCGGGGCCGGCGTTTCCGGCGACACCACCGCCGGGGGCCTCGCCCGCGTCGACTTCAGCGTCCAGAAGGACACCGCCGTCTGCGTCGTCGCGCTTGGGGCCAACGACGTCCTCAAGGGCCTCACCGCCGCCGCCACCCGCGCCAACCTGCAGTCGATCATCGACAGGCTCCGCGCCCGCAAGATCCGCGTCGTCCTCGCCGGCTTCATCCCGCCGCGCGATGTCGGCGGCGCCTACGCCCGGGAATTCGGCGCCATCTTCCCGGCGCTGGCCAAACAGCCCGGCGTCACCCTCTACCCCGACCTCCTGGCCGGCGTGCTCCTCAACCCCGCCCTCAACCAGCCCGACGGCATCCACCCCAACGCCGCGGGGGTGAAAATCATCGCCGCTCGCATGGCTCCAGTGGTGGTGCGGGCGTTGGCTTGAGGGTCTTGCGCCAGAACAAAAACAGAACATAATATACCGCCTTCCCGGCGAAAGCCGGGACCCAGGCTTTTTTGTTTGGCGGACCCATGGCCTTCTTCACCTACATCATGGCCAGCCGGCGCAACGGGACGCTCTACATCGGCCACACCGAAGACATGGCCAAACGCCTCTACGAACACCGCGAAAAGCTGCGACCCGGCTTCACCGCCAAATACGCCGTCACGCAACTGGTCTGGTACGAAATCCACGACACCCGCGACGGCGCGCTCGCGCGCGAGCGCGCCATGAAAGAATGGAAACGGCGGTGGAAGCTGGAACTGATCGAGCGGCATAACCCCGGCTGGCGGGATTTGGCTGGCGATTTCTTCGACACCTCAGATCAAGTCCCGGCCTTTCTCGCATCTCTCGATCATAAAAAGCCTGGGTCCCGGCTTCCGCCGGGATAGGCGGCCGGGGGGCGGCATCTTTCAACCGATTTCCCGGCGAAAGCCGGGACCCAGGCTTTTTTAGTTTGAAGAAGCATTTCCCTATCCGCCTGCCGCCTTGCACAATCACGCAAGGACTCAGCCAGACGTTGGGACAATGAAGCGCAAACTCCCAACCCTGTACCTCGCCCTCTGCGCGGCCCTGACCCTCACCCTGGCCTTCCCGGCGCCCAGGGCCGTCGCCACGCCGGACGACGCCCCCGCCGCCATCGACCCCGTCGCCGCCCTGGCGGCCGAGCTCAAGGCCGGCGCCAACCCGCTTACGGCCGCCCCGTCCCCCCTCGGCTACCTCCCCGGCCTCCTGCGCCGCCTGCAGGTCGCCGAGGACTCCCAGGTCCTCGTCTTCTCGCGATCCAGCTTCCAGGGCGGCTTCATCGGTCCGGCCTCGCCCCGCGCCATCTATTTCAGCGATACGGTGTCCATCGCCTACATCCCGGGCGCCCCCCTGGTGGAGCTGTGGGCCGTCGGCCGCGACGGGCGGGTCCGCTTCTACACCCTCGACAACCGCAAGGCGGCGGAGGTCCCTCGCGAGGATGCGCAGTGCAACTTCTGCCACGCGGGCCTGCACCCCGCCGCGCCCGGGCCCATGACCTTAAGCGTCGCCACGGTCGCCAACGGCGATGTCATTCAGTTTGGCCCGCTCACCGACGCCCGCACCCCGATCGAAAAGCGCTGGGGCGGCTGGTACGTCACCGGCGCTCACGGAACCATGCGCCATCGCGGCAATGTCGCCGCCGACGCAGCCGCCCCCAACATCACCGAGGCGGCCCAGAACCTCAGTTCCCTCACCGGCCGTTTCAACCCCGCCCCCTATCCCCGCCAGACCAGCGACATCGTCGCCCTGATGACCCTGGAGCACGAGGCCGGCTTCCTGAACCATGCGGGCGCCATCCAGGCCCTGGCCACCGTCGACTACGACCCCGCCGCCATGAATAAAGCCGTCGAGGACCTGGCCGACTACATGCTCGGCGTCGGCCACGCCGGTCTCACAGCCCCGGTCCAAGGCGTCTCAGGCTTCACCGAACGCTTCCAGTCCCAGGGCCCAAAGGACCCCAAGGGCCGGTCCCTGCGCGACTTCGACCTCAAGACCCGCCTCTTCCGCTACCCCCTAAGCTACATGATCCAAACCCCCGCCTTCGACGGCCTCCCGGCGGAGCCCAAGGCCCGCCTCTACCGCCGCCTGGCCGACGTCCTCACCGGCCGCGACCGCTCGGCGAAGTACCAGGGCCTTTCGCAAGCCGACCGCCTCGCGGCCTTCGAAATCCTCACCGCGACGAAGCAGGACCTGCCACCGTCCTGGCGGAACGAGGCCGTGGCGAAGTAATTTTCTTCCGGTTTCCCGGCGACTGCGAAGCAGAGGCGCGAAGCAGCCAAAGCCGGGACCCAGGCTTTCCGGTGACAGGCTGCCTGGCGCCAGGTCCAATATTCCCCGCTCCACGGAAGAGTAGAGGCGGGGTAACGCCTGCTCAACCCCTTGGCGATAGCCTGCGGCCATGCGCGTCTTCTACACCCCCTTCACCGGCAGCGTTCTGATCCTGCTGGCCGTGCTCCTGCTCCTGGCGCTGTACGCCCTGCCGTTTCGCGTGCTCGGGACCATGGCTCGCAGGAAGTCCGCCGCCCTGGCCGCAAAGCTGTCCGCCGGATTGGCCGCTGAGCATGCGGCGGACGCGCTGGCGCTGGCGGGGGCGCAGGCCGAAGACCCCGATTTCCGCCGCTGGAAGACGCAAGTCTTCGACAAATGGCGCCCTCCCGCCGCCCAGACCGAACCTGATCTTTCCCGCTGGCCGGCCCCCGCCTCTTCCTCGGTTTCCGCAGAGGACCCCGACCACGCCTACCGCCGCGGCGCCGCCCGCAGCAGCGCCGATCGCCTCGCCCAGGCCACCCGCCCCCCGCCCCTGAGCATCATCAACGAGCCGCACAACCGCCGCACCATCGATACCGCCAACGGCGATCAGCTCACTGTCACCCGGGCCTTCGGGGGCAGGGATGGCGTCAACACCTACCTCCTCACCACCCCTCTTGGCCGTTTCGCCTTCGACGCCAGCGCCGACTGCGCGACCCTCTGTGGCCAAGAGGTGCGCGAAGTCACCCTCCATGGCGCGAGCTTCACCCCGCCCGGCGAGACCTACGGCAAGTCCTTCATCGGCGGCGAGCCGGTCCTTCACCGCCTCCAAGAGTTCCTAAACGTCTACCAGGATAACTTCGGCGACCGCTTCGGCGTCTATCCGGTGGTCTTCAAGGACCGCCGCTTCGCCGAAAACCCGACCCTCGACCAGCTCCTCAAGGGCGGCGACCTATGATGCTCAGCCGCCCCTAAACCCCGACAAACCGCATCGGAACCATCAAGGCCCCAATCTCCGGCATCCGCGTCGGCGTGATCTCGCCGGTGACTTCAAACCCCTTGGTCCGCGCCAGCAACTCCTCCAGCGCCAGCCGCAGCTGCAACCGCGCCAGCGGCGCCCCCGGACAGGCGTGGGGTCCTCGCCCGAACGCCACATGTTCGCCGATGTTTTCCCGCCCGAGCTTGAACCTCGTCCCGTCCGTAAACTTCGCCTCGTCCCGGTTGGCCGAGGCGTAGACCAGCGCGATCGGCTCCCCCGGCTCAATCTCCCGCCCGCCCATGGTCACCGGACAAACCGCTGTCCGCGCAAAGCCGCGATACGGCGTGTAGAGCCGCAGGAACTCCTCGATCGCATCCGGGATCAACTCCGGCTCGGCTCGCAATTTCGCCTGCAGTTCGGGGTCCCGCGACAGGTGCACGGCGATCGAGCCGATCATCACCGTGGGCGCGATGATCCCCACCACCAGAACCTGCCGGATACAGCCCAGGATCAGGTCCTCGTTCAGCGGCTCGCCCTCGTGCCGCGCGGCCAGAAGCGCGGTGATCGCGTCAGTCTCGGGGTTGAGCGGCCGCGCCTTGCGCTCCTCAATCAGCGCCCGCGCGATGGCATAGAGCTGCAGGCTCGTTTCCTTCACCACCTCGTCGATGTTGGACTGCACCGCGATGTTGAACGCCCGCCCGACCGCTCGCAGTTCCGCGGCCTGCTCATCGTTGATGTTCATCCACTCCGCGAACACCCGGATCGGCAGGTGGCTGGAAAAATCCCCGCAGATGTCGCCTTCCCCCCGATCGATCAGCGGCTGCAGAAGCTCGACCACGAACCGCCGCACCGGCGCTTCCATGGCCTTGATCCGGCTGCTCACAAACAGCGGATTGAGCGCCCGGCGGAACGGGGTGTGCTCGGGGGGATCCAGGTGCAGGGGAGGGCGCCTGCCCGTGAACGCCACCTTGGGCACCACGTTCTGCACCGTGGTGGTGAAGGTCTTATAGTCCCCCGCCGCGGCCACCACGTCGTCATAGGTCATCAGCGCCCAGAACCCGCCCCAGGCGCGGCTGTAGGCGACTGGACACCGCTCCCGCAGGTCCGCATAGACCGCTTGGGTGCTGTCAAAGGTCTCCGGCGCCAGGGCGTCGAAATCCTCGGCTTGCGGCCAGGCCATGGGCAGTTTCCTCCGGCGCGGGAATAGTTGTAAGTAACACATACAATATTGCGACCGGCCTATCCGTGTCGAGCACGCATATCGGGGAGAGGTTTTCGGTGGATTCTGCGTTTTCAGGCTGGCTGGATTGCGACCCGATCGCCTATCACGCGCGCGGCCGCCCGGACGCGACCGCCGTCATCGAGGTCTCCACCGGCGAGCGGCACAGCTATGCGGCGATGGATGAGCGCGTCGCGAAGACCACCGGCTGGCTCGCCGCTCGCGGCGTCAGGTGCGGCGACCGCATCGCCTATCTGGGCCGAAGCGGCGCCTGGCAGATCGCCGTCCTCTTCGCGGCCCGCCGCATCGGCGCGATCTTCGCCCCCATCAACTGGCGCCTTTCCGGCCCCGAGGTCGCGGTCATCGCCGCCGATGCGAAGCCCGCCCTCTTCATCGCCGACGTCGAATTCGCCGGCGCGGCCATGGAGGCCCTGGCCGATCTCCCCGGCGTTTCCCTCTTCGTGCTCGAGCCGAGAGCCGCCAACCTCGCCGCCGGGGCCGCCTGCGCAAAACCCGCGCCCGCCGTCGCCGCCGATCCGGCCGCCCCCTTCATCCTCCTCTACACCTCCGGCACCACGGGAAAGCCCAAGGGCGTCATCATCACCCGTCAAGGCGCCTTCTTCGCGGGCTTTAACTTCGCCGCCGTCGGCCAGGTGACGCCCAATTCGGTGATGCTGTGCGACGCCCCCCTGTTCCACACCGTCGGCCTGATGGCCGTCTGCCAGACGGCCCTGCAGACCGGCGCCGCCGCCGCCCTCACCGACCGCTTCCTGCCCGATGTCACCTTGAAGGCGATTAGCGACCCATCCCTGGCCGTCACCCACTATTTCGCCGTCCCCCAGATCGCCCAGATGCTGCGCGACCACCCCGACTACGCGACGTCCGACCTGTCTCGCCTCACCGCCCTCTTCACCGGCGGCGCCCCCATGCCGCCCAGCCTGATCGAGGCCTTCCTCGACGATGGCGTGACGCTCGCCAACGGCTACGGCATGACCGAGACCGGAACGGCCCTGTGCATGCCGCTCGACCCCGCCCTGATCCGGCAAAGGCTCACCGCGTCTGGCCTTCCCGCCCCGGCGATCCAGCTTCGCATCGTCACCGCCGAGGGCCTCGACGCCCCCATAGGCCAGTCCGGCGAGATCTGGATGAAGGGCCCCGGCGTCACCCCCGGCTATTGGATGCGCCCCGACGAAAACGCCAAGGCCTTCGTCGATGGCTGGCTGCGCACGGGGGACGCCGGCATGGTCGACGCCGGCGGCTATTACACCCTGCTCGACCGCTGGAAGGACATGTACATAACCGGCGGCGAAAACGTCTATCCGGCCGAGGTCGAAGCCGTTTTCCAGCGCCTCCCGGGCGTCTCCGAAGTCGCCGTCATCGGCGTCCCCGACCCCCGCTGGGGCGAAGCGGGCCTGGCCTTCATCGTCGTCGAGAGCGGATCGGCCCCCGACCCCGAAGACCTCATCGCCGCCTGCCGAACCCACCTCGCCGGCTACAAACGCCCCCGCGCGGTGCGCTTCATCGAAGCCCTCCCCCGCACCGCCTCCGGCAAGGTCAAGAAAGACATCCTGCGCCAGCTGGCAACGACGGACGCATAGGGCTTTCCTAATCCTCCCCCGTTGGGGGAGGGGGACCATCGAAG
>DGYN01000151.1:14353-15826 GCA_002398405.1 Caulobacteraceae bacterium UBA5005 | reverse complement strand
GGCCTGCCGCCGACGCCGATCGCGCTGCCGGGCCGCGAGGCCCTGGCCGCGGTGCTCTCGCCCCCGCCCGGCAATGACCTGTTCTTTGTCGCCGACGGCAGCGGCGGCCACGCCTTCGCCGCGACGCTGGCCGAGCACGAGAAGAATGTCGCCCGCTGGCGCGAGATTGAGCGTACACGGTCGGCCGGCAAGGAGCTCCGCTAGGTAAATGGCCCTGCAAGGCATGACCGGTTTTTCCCGTGAGGACGGCGGCCTTGGCCCTTGGACCTGGACGGTGGAGGCGCGGTCGGTCAACGGCCGGGGCCTGGAGGCGCGCTTTCGCGGACCGCCGGGGTTCGACGCTCTGGAGAGGGCGGCGCGGGACGGAGCGCAGGCGCGCTTCCAACGGGGTCAGCTGACCGTCGGCCTGACCGCCAAACGCGTCGAGGCGGCGGGCCAGGTGCGGGTCAATGAGGCCCAACTGCACCAGTATATCGAGCTTTCCAAGCGGGTGGCCGGGCCGAACGCCGCGCCTGCGACGGTCGGTGAACTGCTCGGCCTTCGCGGGGTACTGGAGGCGGCGGACGAGACGGACGATGCCGAGACCCGCGCCGGCGTCGAGAAGGCGATGATCCTGTCGATCGAGCGGGCGCTGGATGGATTGAAGGCCTCGCGGGCGGAGGAGGGCGTCGCCCTGGCGCCGATCCTGGCCGGGCAGGTTGACCGGATCGCCGCCCTGGTGGCCGAAGCGGAAAAGGAAGCCGCGGCGCAGCCGGCCGCGGTGAAGGACCGGTTCGAGCGCCGCCTGGCCGAACTGCTGTCCGACCGCAAGGACCTGGAAGAGCGGATCATTCAGGAGGCCGCGATACTGGCCGCCAAGGCGGACGTCCGCGAGGAGCTCGATCGCCTGGGGGCGCACATCGATGCGGCACGCACCCTGCTGGCGTCGGATCAGGCGGCGGGGCGAAGGCTCGACTTCCTGACCCAGGAATTCATGCGCGAGGCCAACACCCTTTGCTCCAAGTCGGCGACGACGGCCTTGACCACGGTGGGCCTAGAGTTGAAAGCCGTGATCGAGCAGCTGCGCGAACAGGTCCAGAATGTCGAATAGTCCGTTCGCTTCCCGTCGCGGCCTGATGCTGGTGGTGTCCAGCCCTTCCGGCGCGGGCAAGACGACCATGTGCCGGCGGCTGACCGGCGCCCATCCCGACATCGTGCTTTCGACCTCGGCGACGACGCGCGACCCCCGGCCCGGCGAGATCAATGGCCGGGAGTACTATTTCCTCACCCGCGCGCAGTTCGACGACATGCTCAAGCGCGGCGCCTTCCTCGAATGGGCAAACGTTCACGAGCATCGCTACGGCACGCCCAAGGACGAGGTGATGGGCCGGGTTGAGGCTGGGCGCGACGTCCTCTTCGACATCGACTGGCAGGGCGCCCAGCAGATCGCCGCCGCGGCGCCGGCCGACGTGGTGCGGGTGTTCATCCTGCCGC
>DGYN01000151.1:13774-14108 GCA_002398405.1 Caulobacteraceae bacterium UBA5005 | reverse complement strand
GTGCGGGTGTTCATCCTGCCGCCGAGCATGAAGATCCTGTCCGAACGGCTGCACAGCCGGGCCCAGGACAAGGAAGACGTCATCCAGCGGCGCCTGGGCCGCGCGCCCGGCGAGATCGCCCACTGGGGCGAGTACGACTATGTGATCGTCAACACCGACTTTGAAGCGACCTACAGCCAGCTGGACGCCATCTATCGGGCGGAGCGGCTGCGGCGGGCGCGGAACCCCGGGCTGGATGGGTTCGTGCAGGGGCTGTTGGACGAGCCGCTGGGGTAGCCGCCGTGAGCCAGGGAATACTGGATCTGTCACTGAATTCCTGGCTCGTTGACCCAGT
>DGYN01000151.1:575-13524 GCA_002398405.1 Caulobacteraceae bacterium UBA5005 | reverse complement strand
CCCCCCCCCCCCCCCCCGGCACCCTAAAATATTGAGCGGCTGAAAGGTCAGGCCATGAAGCTGTCATTGATATGCGCGTTCGCCGTATTGGGCTTGGTTTCTTGTGAATTTGCCGAAGGTCCAAACAGCGCTCCTGATAGCGAGCGTCAATTTGCGGAGGCCAAGCGCTCAAGCTTGATAGAATTCCCAAGTAGCGCAAGGAATTTCAGATATTCCATCATTGGATTTCAGGATTCCATTGAGTTCATCCATTTTTCAGATTCTAAAACTGTCGTAGATCAGTTTTCTGAGAAATTGCTTGGATATATCCCCATAAATTCCAACAATGCATTTCAAGTTGGAGGAAGGCGTGCGCCTAAGTGGTGGATAAAAAGTATACCGAATAATTCTCGCTCAGGTCAGAAGAATTCATCCCAACTTGGTATACGAAGTATTTTGATTGTTGATCGTGGCGAATATTCGGATGTTTGGGTTTATCTAGCGCACGACTAGAGTATAGCTCTCACACTTACTGCAGCGCCCGGTCGCCTGGGTCCCGGCTCTTCGCTACGCTACGGCCGGGATGACACAAATATGGTGGCCAAGCTGAGGAACCCTTCAACGGGGATGACTTCGGCTCGGGCGTTGGGGTCAACGCCCGCCTTTTCACACAGCACTTCGCCGCCGAGAGTCTTGAGGCTCGAGCGGAGCATCTTGCGGCGCTGGCCGAAGGCGGCGGCGGTGACTTTTTCCAGGGCGGAGAGGATTTCGGGGGAGGGGCGATCGGGCAGGGGATCGATGCGGACGACGGCGGAGGCGACCTTGGGTGGGGGGGTGAAGGCGCGGGCGGGGAGGTCCATGACGATGCGGGCCGCGGCGACGGCGCCGGTGATCACCGCCAGGCGTCCGTAGGCGTCGGAACCGGGCGCGGCGACGATGCGCTGGGCGACCTCCTTCTGGAACATCAGGGACATGGAGGTAGGGCGGAAGGGACCGGTCAGCCACTTGATGAGCAGCGGCGTTCCAACGTTGTAGGGCAGGTTCGAGACCACGATCCCCGGCCCGCCCAGCAGGGCGGCCTCGTCGACCGTTAGGGCGTCGGCGTTGACCAGGGTGAGCTTGCCGTCCGCCACATCGGCCAGCGCCTGCAATAGGGGAAGGAAGCGGGCGTCCTTCTCCACGGCGATGACCTTTGCCCCGGCCTCGATCAGGGCGCGGGTCAGGCCGCCGGGGCCCGGGCCGACCTCGATCACGGTCTGGCCCTCCAGGGGGCCCGCGAGGCGGGCGATCTTGGCGGTGACGTTGAGGTCGAGGAGGAAGTGCTGGCCGAAGCTCTTCCTGGCCATCAGGCCGTGATCGGCCAGGGCCTCGCGCAGAGGCGGCAGGCTGCCGAGGTTCATAGTTTCGCGCGACGGGCGGCGATGCCGGCGGCGAGCCTGATCGCCGCGATCATGCTGTCGGCGCGGGCCAGGCCCCGGCCGGCGATATCAAAGGCGACGCCGTGGTCGGGGGAGGTGCGCACGATGGGAAGGCCGAGGGTCACATTCACCCCGCCCCAGAAGTCGAGCATCTTCACCGGGATCAGGGCCTGGTCGTGGTACATGCAGACCACCGCGTCGTACTTGGCCCGGGCTTCCGGGTGGAACAGGGTGTCGGCGGGCTGCGGCCCCTTGCAGTCGATGCCCAGGTCGTTGAGGGCCCGGCAAGCGGGGGAGATGATGGCCGCCTCTTCGCGCCCGATCTTGCCGTGTTCGCCGGCGTGGGGATTGAGGCCCGCGAGCGCGATTCTTGGCCGTTCGATGCCGAAATCCCGTTTCAGGGCCGTGGCGGTGACGACGGAGGCGGAAACGATCTTTTCGATGGTCAGGGCGGCGGAAACCTCCGACAGGGGGATGTGCACGGTGACGAGCGCGGCGCGCAGATCGCCGGCGGTCAGCATCATCACCGGCCCGCGCGGGCCCTCCTGCTGGGCGCCAAGCGTCAGGGCCTCGAGGAATTCGGTGTGACCCGGGAATTCAAAGCCGGCCTCGTAGAGGGGCGCCTTGGCGATCGGAGCGGTGACCACGCCCGCGACTTCACCGGATAGAGCCAGGCCAACGGCCGTTTCGATCCAGCGGATGACGGCGGGGGCGTAGGAGACTGACGGTTGGCCGGCCACGACTCCCGACTGCAGGGGCAAGTCGAGGATGGGGATGACTTCGGAAAACACCCGCGCCGCCTCATCGGGCGATCCTACGCGCCGGACATTTGCAGCTCCGCCCGAAGCTGCGGCCATGGCGTCGAAATCGCCCACCACCAGGAAGGCGATGCCGCTGTCCTTGAGGGCCCGCCACGCCTTGGCGGTGATCTCCGGACCGATGCCGGCCGGATCGCCCAGGCTGAGCGCGAGGGTGGCCGCCTTCACCGGGCTTGGGGTTGGGTGATCGTCGCCGCGTTCCGCAGGTTCCGGATCTCGCGCCGCTGGATCATGGCGATTTCCCGGCCGTACAGCCGGTCTTCGACCTCATCGCGCGACAGGACGCCCGCGCCGGTCGGCGTGCGGGTGCAGACGGCGATCAAATGCATGCCGACAGCGGTGCGCACCGGGTCGGAAATCTGGTTGGCCTGCAGCTTGTCCACCGCTTCCTTGAAGGCGGGGGCCAGGTCCTTGATATCGGCCTCGCCCAGGTCGCTGACCTCGGCGCCGCGCACGCCCTGGGCGGCGGCCTGCAGGGTCGGGCAGCCGGAGAAGCGGCTCTTGGCGTTGGCGAGCTGGTTTTGGGCGGCCTGGACCTGCTGGGGCGTCGCGTCCGCCGGGAGATTCACCGCGATCTGGCGCAGGTTGACGATGGCGCTGCCTGTTCCGCCGGCCCGCTTTTCGCGCAGCATGATCAGATAGGCGCCGTCGCTGGTGCGGATCGGCGGCGCGACCTGCCCAGGGCGAAGCGTTTCCAGGACCTTGGCGACCTCGGGCTCAAGCTCGGCAGTGCTCAGCCAGCCGGCGTCGCCGCCGCTGGCGGCCGAGGGCAGGGAGGAATACTGGCGGGCCAGGTTATCGAAACGGGCGTTCTGCTGCAAAAGCCCGATCATCTGGGTTCCCGCGGTGACCGCGGCGTCGACACTGCCGGCGCGGGCGGCGTCGATGAAGATCTCGCTGATCAGATAGCTCGGCTTGGAGGCCGCGTCGGCCAGCTCCCGCATCATGGCGTCGACCTTGTCGTCGCTGATCCGGATGCGGTTGCGGTAGAAGCCGTTGATCCAGCGGCGGTAGGAAAGGTCGGTCTTGACCTGGTCGCGCATGGTCTTTTCCGCGATGCCGCGGGATTGCAGCATGGCTACGAACTGCTGCGGGTTCATGTTGTTCTGGGACGCGTAGTCCTTGATCATCTCGTTGACGTCGGCGTCGTCGGCGAAGAGGTCGCCGGGCTTCAGCTTGCGCTGTCTTTCCTGCCGCTTCAGCTCCTGAATCTTCAGGCGCTCATCGATGAGGGCGTAGAGGGCTTCGCGCTGCAGTTCGGCCTGGTTCTCAGCGGTGGGTTGGATGCCGGTGGTCATCACCAGCCATTGCATGCGCTGCTTGAGGGCATAGGTCGTGATCGCCTCGTCATCGACGATGGCCGCGACACTTTCACTCAGCAGCGGAGCGGCCTTGGGGACCGGTTGAGTCTGGGCCCGCGCCCCGGTGAGGCCCGCGATCACCGCCGCCAAGCCAAGCGCCGCACCGGCGCTCATGCGGAAAACTGAAGAATTACAAGCCATTATCCCATAGTCCCTATGCACGCCTAGGCATGATCAGCGATTACCGTAGTCCCTGTATCCTGTGTCGCCCAATGTGGCGAGCGTTAGGCGCACGGCGATGGATTGCGAGGCCTTTGTTCCGAGCACCGGATTGTTGTCGCGCTGGTACAACACCTCGAACCGCAGGCATTCGTCGCGATAGACCACCCCGACACTGCGCCGGCGCCAGGACTTCTGCTCAAGATCGCGGACGGCGTCGCCGACAAGGCCCCAATTCTTGGTCAGGAAGACTTCAGCCGCGCCTTCGATATCTTCCCGCGGCCGGCCCTGAAAATCCCGTTCGACGCGCATGTAGCGCAGGTACGTCGAGCCCCTGTCGAGCGTCGCATTCACGCCACCCTCGATGCGCTGCAGGTTCAGATCATCGAGGCGTCCCCGGGCATAGAGCGACAATCCGGCCACCGGAACGGCCTCCGCGCCGAAGACCCAGTCGGAAGTCCTGTCGCCAAGGCCGGTGTGGAGCGGAAAGTTCGGATCGGGATCGTCGCGGAAGCTCTGGCCGATGAGCAGGCGCAGCGACCTGTCGGTCCCGAAGTCGAGGCTGGTGACGATGCCCGCATTCAGGCGCCGGCCTCCCTCGTAAAGGTCGTAGCCCGGAAACTTGTTGAACTCGAAGAGATTGGTGTCGTCGAAGTCGAAGGCGATGGAGTCTTCGTTGGGGATGTCCGGGTCGAAACGGGTGTCGGGCGAAGCGACAAGCTGAATGACCGGTTCAATGATGGCGGTGACGCGCGCGCCCTGCCGGACGAAGGGCCAGGAAACATCCAGGCCGGCGGTGGGAATGGCGCGGCCGCTTGAGCGCGCCTTCTGGTCGATCAGGGAGAGATCGGCGGTGGAATAGGCGTCGCCCCGCAGGTGGGCGAAGGGCTCCAGCCGGACCCCTGTCGAGAAGGTCAGAGCCCGGCGCCAGTCGAGCTCAAGGCTGACGCGCCGGCTGTCGACGCCCGGCCCGCCGGTGAGGAGGGGCGATTTGTCCCGGGCGATTGAGGCGCTTGTCCCGACGACGCGCAGCCGCCCGCCCAGAACCGGGCCTTCCGGCTCATAGCGAAGTTCGGCCAGGGGCAGGACCACGGGCAGGATGTCGTTTTCCTCCAGCGGGAAGACGCCGAAGGGGTTGGCGGGGCCCGACACGGGACGAAGGCTCTGGAAGGCGAGGGCGGCGGTGGAGAAATAGGACCGCTCGGTCTGGCGCTCGGCATACAACTGGCTGATCAGGCGGCGATCGTCGGCGCGATAGATGCCCCGGTCCTGGCGCTCCAGCGAAATTGAGTACTGGTCAAACAGGCGGCGATCGCGAGCCGCCTCGGCGGTAAAGCCCCAGCGCCAGTCCACTGACGGCTCGAAGGCGCCATAGGCCAGGACGTAGGCCTTGACCTGATTGTCGCCGAACTGCAGCCCGCCGGAATTGAAGTCCCGCTCGTAGGTGCCGCCGAACCTGGCCTCGACCATTCCGGTGTAGAAGCGCCGGCGGTAGGCGAGGTTGGCGAAGGGATTGACCTCGGTGTTGATCTGCGGACTGACGACGAGGTCCTGATGCGGTGAGATGGCCCACAGGATGGGCTGTTCGTAGGAAAAACCCCGCCGGCGGGTAGCGGAGAAATCGGGCGCCAGCAGGCCGGACTTGCGCTCGGCCTCCGGGTCGGCGTGCGAGAAGAAGGGTGTCCAGAGGACCGGCACGCCTTTGATGCGGATCGTGGCGTTCCTGTAGTTGATCGATTGGTCGGCGATGTCGCGGACGACCTTTTCCGCCTCGATGGTCCAGGTCGGGACCTTGGGGGTGACCCCGTCGGCCTCGCAGATGTCGCACATGGTGAAGATCGCCTGGTTTAGTTCGGCGAAGTTCTCGTCCCGCTGGATCAGGCTGTCGGCGGCGATGGTGGCGTTCTGCGGCAGGCGCGA
This sequence comes from Caulobacteraceae bacterium UBA5005, assembly GCA_002398405.1. Classification (GTDB taxonomy): domain Bacteria; phylum Pseudomonadota; class Alphaproteobacteria; order Caulobacterales; family Caulobacteraceae; genus UBA5005. The sequence goes on along the minus strand of DGYN01000151.1, from coordinate 7,869 downwards.
GGAGAAGCCGCGCGCGACGCCGGTGGTCAGGGACTGGTTGAAGATCAGGCTGTCGGCGAACTGCACCGTGCCGTTGGGCTGGTAGAGCTCGACCCCGCCCTGGGCGCGGATGGTGTCGGTGGCGGGGTCCTGAGAGACCTTTTCGGCCTTTAGGGTGCGGTCTTTGTATTGCAGCTCGACCGAGCCCTCGAGGGTGAGGACGCCCTCTGGCGAGCGCGCGCCCTGATCGGCGGTGAAGATCACCTGCTCGTCCTGTTGCGCGAAGGCGGGTGTCGCGGCCATGAGCGCGCAGGCGGCGGCTCCGGTCAGCAACGATAAGCGGATGGCCGTCAAACAGAGACCCTTAGATGCGTCGATACAAGCGCCCACCCCGATCAGCCGTCTTCGGTATAGCAGAGCAAGGTCAGCCCTGACAGCAGGGCCAGTACGGGCGGCGCCCAGGCGGCGGCGAAGAGCGGGATGACCTCGGCCTGGCCAAGGGCGCCGCTGAATTCATTGAGGAAGAAGAACACGAAACCCAGGGCGACGCCCGAGGTGGAGAGGGCCGCCAGGCCTCCCAGGCGCATGAGGCGAAGGGAGAAAGCGGCCGCGAGGATCGACATTGCCATGAACAGCAGCGGGGTCGCCAGGAGCTGCTGGAAGCGCAGGCGGTAGCCCAGGCTGGAAAAACCCGCCTGTTCGGTCTGGCGGATCACCCGGGGAAGGGCCCAGAACGAGATGGCGTCGGGGGAGGAAAACCGCTCCACATCGCGCCCGTCGGCGATCATGGTCGGGACCAGCATGGTGTCGTAGCGCCGGGCCCCGCCGCCGGGCATGGCTTCGCCCACCTGGAAGAGCCGCCAGGCGCCGGCGGTTAGCTGGGCCTCCTTGGCCTCGATCCGGCGGGAGAAGTTCATCGCCCCGTCCTTGTCGAGGGTGAAGAGGTAGAAGGTTACGCCCTTGAGCACGACATCGGGGCGGACATTGGCCCTGGAGCGGGCGTGGATCACCGTCTGGCTGCGTTCGTCGCCCTGGCGCAGCCAGATGGCCTTGGGAGCGGCGGTGCTCACCCCCGCGCTGATGGCCGCGCGCTCGCGCTCGAAGCGGTCGGTGAGGGAGGCGGTGACGGGGTTGAGGACCGCTATCGTGAGGATCCCGAAGGCGAAGGCGACGGTGGCCGCCGGCATGATGAACCGCCAGGCCGAGACGCCCGCGGCGCGCATGGCCACCAGCTCCGAGCGGCGGTTGAGGCTGACGAAGGCCGCCAGGGTGCCGAACAGCAGCATGAAGGGCGCGACGACCACCATGACGGCGGGGGACTTCATCGAGACCAGGCGCGCTGTGCCGGTGAAGGTAAGTTCAAGCCGCTGGCCGACCTCGACGAAATCGATCAGCAGGATGACCGAACTGATGATCAGCATCGCGCCGGCGACGGCGAACACGGTCTGGCCCAGGACATAGCGCTCGATGGCGGTGAGGCGAAGGCGCATTAGCTCTTGGCCTCCGCAAAGGCCCGTTTCGGCCGCCGGACCTTGCCGATCAGATAGGGGGTGAAGGCAAGGGCGAACCCGGCGACCGGCATGGCGTACTGCAGGGGGTTCAGGGACGGGCTGTTGCTCGCCGCCTCCTGGGCCACGAAGCCGAGGATCCGGAAGAAGACGGCGAGGGCCGAGACCCAGGCGATGCGCTTGGCGTAGCCCAGACGGGAAAATCCGCCGCCCAGGACCGCGCTGATAGCGAAGGCCATGAAGGTGAGGGCGTAAAGCGGCGAAGCGATCCGGCCGTGGGCCTCGGCCAGCATGGCCTCACGGTTCTTCTGGCCCCAGACGTCCTTGGGGTGGGGATTGAGCAGCTCGGACATGAACCGGTCGGCGGCCTTGGTGGTCGGGGCCTGGCTCATGGCCATGAAGGGGCGCAGGTCGAAGACGTATTCCTGGAAGGTCAGATAGACCAGGGCGCCGCGCTCTTCGAAGCGCTGGGTGGAGCCGTCCTTCATGATCAGGACGGGGGCGCCGTTGCGTTTTGACAGCAGGCCCTCGCGGGCCGTGTAGGTGACGCCTTCGCCCTGCTTTTCCTCGTGGTTGATGAAGAGGTTGTGCATCAGGCCGCCGCGCTCGACCTCCTGGGCGTAGACGGTGAGGCCCTTGGCGGGATTGGTGAACTGGCCCTCGCGCACCAGGGCGGCGGCGAGGTCGGCGCGGGCGGCGTTGAGTTCGGCGCGCATGTTGCGGGAGGCCAGCGGGCTGACCCAGAGGTTCACGACGAGGATGAAGAGCGCCGTCCAGGTCGCCAGGCGCAGGGCGGGGGAGGCCACGCCCCAGCGGGAGAGGCCGCCGGCCTGGGCGACGATGATTTCCTGCTCGGCCTGCATGCGGTTGAGCGTGATCAGGGCGGCGACGTAGAGGCCGAGCGGCACGATCAGGGCCAGCATCTTGGGCATGGCCAGGAGGGTGATCTTGAGAAACACCGCGCCGCTCTGCCGCTGGTCGACGATGAGTTCGAGGCCCGAAAGGCTCTGGCTCAGGACCCCCACCCCCGCCAGGGCGGCCACGGCCCAGAAGGTGGAGACCGCGAGCTGCCGAAAAAGGTATCGCTCGAAGAGCTTCATCAAGGTCCGGGGAGTTGACGCAGGGGTGCGCACGGCTTCTCTACACGCCGCCGGGCGGCTGCTACAACCGCGCGAAAGAGGAGTTTAGGACCATGCAGATCGAGTTTGTCTCCGTTCCGGTGGAGCGCGATCTTGTCGGAGCCGCCGCGGCCTGGTCCTTCGAGGGTGAACTGACCCCCGCCGCCGCGGCTTTCGACGCGGCCACGGGCGGGGCGGTGGCGAAGGCGGTCTCGTCGGGCCGGTTCAAGGGGGGCAAGGGCCAGACCCTGGATATCGTGGCGCCGCAGGGCGTGGCGGCCCAGCGTGTGGTCATCGTCGGTCTGGGGGTCAAGGCCGACCTGGACGATGCCGGGATCGAAGCCGCCGCGGCCCACGCCTATCATGCGACCAAGACCTCGGGCTCGGAGATCCTGACCCTCTACACCCACGACGGCGGCTCGAAGAGCGCGGCCCACGCGGCTCTGGGCGTGCGGCTGGCGGCCTACCGCTTCGACCGGTACCGGACGACCGAGGCCGCCGACAAGAAGCCGTCGGTCGCCACCTTGCGCATCGTCTGCGACGATCCCGGCGCAGCCGCGGAGGCCTTCGCGCCCCTGTCGGCCCTGGCGGACGGGGTGACCTTCACGCGGGACCTGGTCTCGGAACCGGCCAACATCCTCTATCCGGCGGAGTTCGCCCGCCGGGTGAAGGCGCTCGAGGAACTTGGCCTCAAGGTCGAGGTGCTGGGCGAGGCGGAGATGGAAAAGCTTGGCATGGGCTCGCTTCTCGGGGTGGGGCAGGGGAGCCGCCGCGAGAGCCAGCTCGTGGTCATCCAGTGGAACGGCGGCGATCCCAAGGCTCAGCCGGTGGCCTTCGTCGGCAAGGGCGTCACCTTCGACACGGGCGGCATCTCCATCAAGGGGGCCGACGGCATGGAGGACATGAAGTGGGACATGGCGGGCGCCGGCGCCGTCGCCGGGCTGATGCACGTGCTCGCGTCGCGCAAGGCCAAGGTCAACGCAGTCGGCGTCCTGGGGCTGGTGGAGAACATGCCCGACGGCAACGCACAGCGGCCGGGCGATATCGTCACCTCCATGTCCGGACAGACCATCGAAGTGATCAATACCGACGCGGAGGGCCGCCTCGTCCTGGCCGATGCGCTCTGGTACTGCCAGGAACGGTTCAAGCCGAAGTTCATGGTCGACCTCGCCACTCTGACCGGGGCGATCATCATTTCTCTGGGCAACGATTATGCCGGGTTATTCTGCAATAACGACGACTTGGCGGCAAAACTTCTCAGCGCGTCGAGCGCTTCGGGCGACCCCCTGTGGCGGATGCCCATGCCGCCGCAGTACGAGAAACACATCGAAAGCATGGCCGCCGACATGAAGAACGTCGGCCCGCGCTACGGCGGCTCGATCACCGCGGCCCTGTTCCTGCAGAAGTACGTCAACGGCCTGCCGTGGGCGCACCTGGATATCGCCTCCACCGCCTGGAAAAAGCCATCGGCCTTTCCGACCATACCGGAAGGCGCCACGGGCTTCGGCGTGCGCCTGCTCGACCGGCTCGTCGCCGACAACTACGAGGGCTAGATGACCTGCGAGGTCTGGTTCTATCACCTGGAGCGGACCGGCCTCGACCAGGCCCTGCCTGGGCTGTTGGACAAGACCCTGGCCAAGGGTTGGCGGGCCTTGGTGAAAACCACCGCGACGGAGCGGGCCGAGGGGCTGGACCAGCAGCTCTGGACCTATCGCGAGGATAGTTTCCTGCCGCACGGCCTGGCCGGCGAGCCGTTGGCCGAGCGCCAGCCGGTGCTGATCACCACGGCCGGGGATAATCCCAACGGGGCCCAGGCGCTGTTTCTGCTCGACGGCGCCGAGCCCGGATCGCTGGATCCGTACCAGCGGTGCATCATCCTTTTCGACGGCCGCGACGCGGACGCTCTTTCCCTGGCGCGCGGGCGCTGGAAAACATTGAAGGCCGACGGCCATCCGGTTTCCTACTGGAAGGAAAATCCGGACCGCGGCTGGGAGAAACAGCAATGATCAGATCCCTCGCCGCGGTCCTCGCCCTGACGCTGGCCGCCACGGCCTGCACGCAGAACGAGGCGGCGCCGCCTCCCGGCCAAAGCAAGGCGCCGGACACCTGTGGGGCCGCGGCCTTGCAGGGTCTAGTGGGCCGGCCCAAGACCGAAATTCCCGTGGCCACGACCCCGGGCAATCGCCGAGTCTCCTGCACCACCTGCCCGGTGACCATGGACTACCGGCCGGAACGCCTGAACATCGTCTTCGACGAAGAGACCGGCATCGTGAAAACGGTGAAGTGCGGCTAATTTCGCCAAAAAGTGTTGCGCGGCATGCGTGCTTAACGGAGAAAAACACTTTTTACTTGTGACCTTCCCGGGCCTCTGCAAGCTTGCGCACAAAGCTTTGGGGGCTGAAATGAGGGTTTGGATCGCCATTGGTTTGTCGATGCTTCTGTGCGGCTGTCTCGCCGGCCAGACAGGCCGCCGTGGCATCAAGACCGAGCCGGCCTCGATGGCGACGGTCAACAACAAGCGCATGCGTGAGTACCAGCCGAGCTTCGAAAGACTGATTGTCGCCCGGATGGAACTGGATACAGGCGCTGTGGGCGAAGCCAGGGCGACGACGGCCAAGGCAACGGTTGCCGAGATCAAAGGCCGGATCGCTGCGTCCTCCATGACCGAGGCCGACTTCGACAGATTAATCATCAGTGTTGGTGCGGCGGAGGACCCAAAGTCTGTGCGCAACGACCTTGTGAGCGTCTTAGTCGCGTCATCCACAGCCAATTGTAATGCCTATGTGCAGGCCCTGCGCAGTGGTCAGGTCACCAGCCGCATGACCACTGATCTGCTCGGAGCAGGGTTTGCCACCGCTGCGAGTCTGGTCCGGCCCGCTGAGACAGCGGAGATGCTCAGCGCTCTCAGCGCTTACTCCATCACCACCGGAGCTTCGATTGACCGCAACATTTTTGCCCAGCAAGGGGCTGAACTGGTCGCGGACGCGATCATGCAGCTACGAATGGAAGGGCGGCGCAATATCGAGGCCAACATGAAGAAGGCCTACGCTGACTGGCCTATGGGCCTGGCGCTGGCCGACGTCTTCGCCTTCCATGGCGACTGCACCATGATGCGTGGCTTTTCTCGCATGCGGGACGCAGTGGTGAACCGTGATTTGGAGGTGCGCACCTTGCGCGCCGCAGCCTCCGCTGTCGCGGTGGCAGGTGGATCCAAAGACCATGTGCTTGCCGTCTTCGCCGGAGCGCCCGTTGCCGTGCCGGAAGTTGGGGACACAATTCCCGCGCAAGCCCTTGAGGCGGACATCGCCCGGCTCGACGTCGAGGGCAGGGTCTGCCTTGCGGCTGCGCAGAAGGCGCTGACGGACAGCGCGGATGGCTCGGTTCTCGTTGATAAGCTGTTTCCGACGGACAAGCCCCTGGCCGAGTGCAGCCGCACGAGCGGCTGGGTGGCCGCCTTCCAGGATATTGCTCGCAAACTGGTATCGGCTGACAAGACCAAGGCCTTGCTCGATGCCGCTCAGACCCTGGTGAGTACCGCCAAGAAGACCCTGGATGAGACCAATGCAAACCCCCAGGCGACGGCGGAGGATAAGACAAAGGCTGGCCAGGGGCTCAAGGAAGCGCAAGACAAACGCAAAAGTGAGGTTGAATCGGTCTTCAGCGGGCTGAACTCGCGGTACGCTCTAGCTGCCGAGACCCGCCGCAAAGAAAATTTCAGCGTTCGGGAGGCCGCAATAAAGGCCCTAAGTGGATGGGCAGGCAAGCGGCCGCCAAAGGATGTGGTGACGGTCCTGAAAGCGATTGGCGGCCCGCAATATGCGCCGGATTTGAACGCCGATCCGTTTTTCAGCCTTGCAATCGCGGCGGCCTCCGCCGCGGGAGACTCTGCGTCGGGAAAGGACGACCCCGGGAGTGAGGCGGCGCGTGTCGCTCTCAATACGATGCGCGGCTTCATCAAAGGGCCGGAATCGTCCTCATGACCCGGGCGCCAGCGCTGCGACCAGCATCTGGCTGGCGCCGGTGGCGATCAGGCGGCCGTCGTCGGTCCAGATGCGGCCGTCGCCGAATATGACGCCGCCGCCGGCGGTATCGGCACGGGAGTCGAGGAGCAGCCAGTCGCGGGCCCCGGGGGCCTCGTGGAACCAGACGGAGAGGTCGAGGCTGGGTGCGATGTAGTCGACAGGCGGCGGCTGGTTGAAGAAGAAGGTCGGCCACAAAAGAGTGTCGATGAGAACCACGGCCCGGCTGAAATCGAGATAGGGATCGGGGGTCTCTTCGAAATCCAGGTAGCGGTACCATCCCTCCAGCCGGGCTCCGCGGGGATCCGGGACGCCGGGAACTCGCTGTTTGGCTGGGCGGCGCTCGAAGTTCTGCCAGAAAGGGTGCCGCTGGCCGGTCCCCATGGGATGACTTTCGAGGGAGACGAGGTCGGCCGGGCGCGCGACGCGGGGCCGCTTGGCCTCCCGGGCGATGGGGCCCTCAGTGCGGTTGGTCGTCCAGACCTGGGCTGACAGAACATGACGCTCGCCCTGGAGAAGATCGACGCGGATGCAGGCGATGCTTTTCCCCGCTTTCAGCACCGTGGTCGCGATTTCGACCTCGTCGAACTTTCCGGGATTGAGGTACTGGCAGCTCAGGGACAGGGGCCGGTGGCCCTGCGGCGCTGCGAGGCCGGCGGCGCGCAGGGCG
>DGYN01000151.1:0-423 GCA_002398405.1 Caulobacteraceae bacterium UBA5005 | reverse complement strand
CGAGGCCGGCGGCGCGCAGGGCGATCGAGGCCATGTAGCCGCCGTCCGGACCCCAGATCTCCCAGTCTTTGTGGAAGGTCGCGAGGGCCCTGTCCCCCTCCTGGCGAATCTCGGTGTGCTGGGCAAGTCCGGCCATACTGCCAAGCTAGCCAAAACCTTAGGCGGCCGCCAAGGCTGCTTCGTAGGCTTCGGCGCAGGCCAGCCACGCGGCCTCGGCTTCGTCGAGTTTGTCCTGCAGGCGGTCGCGCTTCTCGCCCAGGTCCGCCGCCTTCTTGGCGTCTTTGGTGTAGAGCGCCGGGTCCGAGAGCTGCAGGTCGAGGGCTTCGACCTCCTTGGTGATCCGGGCGAGGGTCTCCTCGGCGGCCTCAAGTTTGCGCTTCAGGGGCGCGGGGGCAGGACGGGCGACCGGCGGGGGAGGCGGAG
>DGYN01000055.1 GCA_002398405.1 Caulobacteraceae bacterium UBA5005 | reverse complement strand
GGGAGGAGGCGGCGGCGTAGGTGTGGGGCTGGGCGTTGGGCTCACGCCGGGACCTCCGCCGCCGCCTCCTCCCCCGCCGCACGCCACCAGCATGGCGGAAACGGCGACGACCGCCGCAAACTTGCTCGCGGTCGCAAAGACCTTAGACGCTTTCATAGGCGCACCCCCTCGTCGTGACGCCCCCAGCGCACGCAGAAAGCGAGTTGGCATCGTCTTTCGCCAGCCGTCAACCTCGCTGGCCAAAAAGGTTGTAGGGTGTGGCGAACACGCCGTTCCGGAAGAGGTTTGAGACCATGCCCCAAAAAATTCTCCTGGCGTCCGCGCTTGGTCTTTTGGCCCTTTCCGCCGCGGCTCCGGCCCGGGCACAACAGAGTTTTGCCGTGGGAGAGGCCGTGGAAATCGAGGCCAGCAAGCATTGGGTGCCCTGCGTGGTGACCGAGCCCGGCCCCCAGATTGTCAGGGCCCGCTGCTCAGCCTATCCGGCGCTTTCCAGAACGGAAGGCGTCTACATCGCGCAGAACTCCCCTGGCTCCATTCGTAAGGCGACAGGGCGCATCGGCCCTGCCGCCGCGAAAACGGCGGCCCCAGCGGCGCCGAAGACCGCGGCCGCGGCCGCCGGTCTGAAGATAGGCGAATACGCCTGCTACGGGTCGGGCGGGCGGCCGATGATCGGGTTGGGGTTCAAGGTGCTCCCCGGGAACCGCTATACGGATCTCGACAACAAGAACCCCGGGACCTTCGCGATCAGCGGCGGCAACGTCACCTTCAAAGGCGGCCACCTGGGTGGTCAGGTCGGGCGGGAGTTGAAGGGGACGAGCTTCAGGATCGGGGCCCAGGCCAGTTGCGAGCCCTGGTAGAACCGCCAGCCGGTGCGCCATTTGGGGGATAAGCTGTGGATAAGCTGGGACTGGGGGTTCGCGCCGCCAACCCGGAAAGGCCTTCCAGCAGCTAAGCTCGTTTATGCACCGTTACGCGTCAGGAAGCCTTGTGTTTCCAGGGGTTTAGGCGTCTTATGAATGGGCAACCGGGGACGCGGCGACGCGGATCCGGAAGCGGAAGGGGAGCGACGGACTTGAGGCTCGCAAGAGCGGATGGACCGGCGCTCCCCGAACCCGTGCGCGATAGGCGCCCCTCCTTCAATTAGATTCGCTCTGCATCCAATCTGCGAAGCCGCGCCCTCCAATCGCGAAAGGGAGGGTCTCATGGATACGACGCAGACCGTTGGACTGGCGCAGGCCGGACGCAAATTCCGATTCCGGCCCTTCCAGGCGATCGCCGCCCTGGGCTGCCTGGGGCTCTCAGTGGCGACCTTCGCGTGCATCGCCCTGTGGGTGAGCGGCGCGGCGCCGGCCCCGCCGATCCTGCGCACCGGAGCGGGCGCCGTGCACCTAATGCTGCTGTTCGTCGCCCTGGTGCTGACCGTGGCGCAATTCGCCATGCCGAAAGGGACGAGAATGCATCGTCAGCTGGGAATCGCCTGGGCTGGCAGCCTCGTCCTGGGATCGCTGGTCAGCTTCTTTATGCATCAGATCAACGGCGGCCTGAGCATTCCGCACTACTTCTCGATTGCCACACTCATCCTTGTGCCGGTGATCGCCTGGCTCGGTCACACGCGCCGGCGTCTGGCCCACCGCATCCTGGTGACGACCTATGTCCTGATCTTCCTGGTGTGGGCGGGCGTCTTCGCCTTCAAGGGCGACCGCGCTCTCGCGGTCCTGTTCCAGGCGCCCTGGAACTAGGCCGCCCGGGCGCAGACCTTGTTCCGGCCGGCGGCCTTGGCCTCATAGACGCCTTCGTCGGCGCGCTTGAGGAGGGCGGCCGGGGTGTCGTTCTCGCCGCTGGTGGCGGCGACGCCGATAGATATGGTGACGGTCAAAAGCTCCTTGCCGCCCGCGACGCGGAAGGGCGTGCCTGAGACGTGCAGCCGGATCCGTTCGGCGATCATCTGGGCCGCTTCGATTGTGGTGTCGGGCATGATGACCACGAACTCCTCCCCGCCGTAGCGGCAGGGCAGATCGACGGCCCGGACGTTGGATGCGACCCGCAGGGCGAACTCGCGCAAGACTTCGTCGCCCGCGTCATGGCCGAAGCTGTCGTTGATCTTCTTGAAGTGGTCGATGTCGATCAGCAAGGCCGCTGTCGGCTCGCCGCCCTTGGTCGAGCGCGTCACCAGGGCCCCCAGCTGGCCCGCCATATAGCGGCGGTTGTGCAGGCCGGTAAGCTGGTCGGTGACGGCCAATTCGAGGGAATGGTCGAGGTTGTTGCGCAGGAAATCGGTATAGCGCTTGCGTTTGATCTGGGTCCGCGCCCGGGCCGCCAGTTCCTGCGGGTCGATGGGACGCGGCAGGATATCGTTGAGGCCGATCTCCAGCGCCTTGACCATGCGGCCACGCTCATCGGGATCGACGATGGCCAGGATCGGCAGGTGGCGGGTCGCCTCGTCCGAGCGCAACTGGGCGGCAAAGCGCAGGCCGTCGAAGCCCTTGGCGTTGGCGTTGATGATCAGCAGGTCGACGGGACCCCGCGCGGTGAGCAGGGCCTTTTCCGGATCGGTCTCGGTGATCGGGCGGTGTTCGATGGCCAGTTCCGCGGCGACGCGCTGGGCCTGACGTTCGTTGTCGTCGACGATGAGGATCCGACCGCCGGTGCCGGCCAGGCGCGCCGCGGCTCCGGCGATGACGCCCATGCGGCGGCCGGACGCCTCGCGCTGGCGAAGCTCGTCGATGACCATCTTCAGGCGGGTGAGCGAGCGCACCCGGGAGAACAGCATGACATCGTCGATCGGCTTGTTGAGGAACTCGTCCGCCCCGCATTCCAGGCCGCGGATGCGCTCGTGCCGGCCGTCCAGGGCGGTGACCAGCACCACCGGAATGTGGCGCGTGATGGGGTCTTCCTTGAGTCGCTGGCAGACTTCGAAGCCGTCCATGCCGGGCATCATCACGTCCAGGAGGATAATGTCGGGACTCTCGGCGGCGGCCAGCGCCAGGGCGGTGGGCCCGTCGTTGGCGGTCAGGACCTCGTAGTATTCGGCGGAAAGTTTCGCTTCGAGCAGGCGGACGTTCGCCTCGATATCGTCGACCACCAGGATGCGCGCGACCATAAGCGGACTACCCCAGGAACTTTCTGATGGTTTCGAGGAAATGCGCGACCGAGATCGGCTTGGAGATATAGGCCTCGCAGCCCCCCTCGCGAATCCTCTCCTCATCGCCCTTCATGGCGAAGGCGGTGACCGCGACGACCGGGATATGAGAGAGGTCGTCGTCCTCTTTCAGCCACTTGGTGACCTCGAGGCCGGAAATCTCGGGCAACTGGATGTCCATCAGAATCAAATCCGGATGGTGCTGGCGGGCGAGCGCCAGGGCCTGAAGCCCCTCACGGGTCTGCAGGGTCTCGTAGCCTTGGGCATCGAGCAGGTCATGAAAGAGCTTCATGTTCAGCTCGTTATCCTCGACGATGAGGACTTTCTTGGACATCAATCCCCGACAGCCTTTCGCGGGCGCTCATGAAAAGCGCCGAGTGGAAAAGAACAATGCGGCCGATATCCCTAAAATCGAGTTAGCCCTGCTGGTCCTTTCGCCTTAAGCGGTTTTCCGCGACCCGGCGCGGGCGTAGGATCGAATCCGTAAGGAGATATGTGTTGAGCGAGGTCGAAAGCCGTCTGGCCGCCCTGGGGGTTTCTCTCCCTCAGCCGGTGGCGCCGATCGCCAACTATGTGCCCTTCGTCACGGCGGGGGGTCTGCTGCACATCAGTGGCCAGGTTTCGATCGACGAGAACGGCGGCATCAAGGGTATCGTCGGCGAGGACGTCGACCTGGCAACCGCCCAGGAGGCGGCGAAGATTTGCGCCATCAACCTGATCGCCCAGATGCGGGTGGCGGTGGGCGATCTCGATCGGATCAGCCGGGTGGTGAAGTTGAACGGCTTTGTCCAGGCGGGCCCCGGTTTCTTCGACATTCCCAAGGTGCTGAACGGCTGCTCCGACCTGATGGTCGCCGCCTTCGGCGAGGCCGGTCGCCACGCCCGCGCCGCGGTTGGCGTCTATCGCCTGCCGCTCAACTATGCCGTGGAAGTCGACGCGATCGTGGAGGTCAGGTGAGGCACGAGTACGGAGAAGCCTGGGACCTTCTGACTTCGCGGCCCATAGCGCACCGTGGGCTGTGGACGCCCGGCGGCGCGCCGGAGAATTCCCTCGAGGCCTTCCAGCACGCCTGCGCTGGCGATTTCGGCATCGAACTGGACGTCCAGGTCAGCGCCGACGGCGAGGCCATGGTGTTTCATGACGCCACGCTGGAGCGGATGTGCGGCGTCGAAGGCCGGGTTTCCGACCACCACACCGCAGATCTGCAAAAGATGAAGCTCAAGGGGACGGACGAGACTATTCCGACCCTTGCCGAGACCCTTGCCGTCATCGGCCATCAGTCCCTGGTGCTGATCGAACTGAAAACGCCGTACGGCGAGGTCGGGCCTCTGGAGAAGCGCGTCAGTGACGTTTTGATCGACCACAATGGGCCGGTGGCGATCATCGGTTTCAACCCCTACTCCCACGCCTGGTTCGCCCAGCATCACCCGCAGATCCTGCGGGGGCTGAACAGCTATTCCTACCGCGACAACGAGATCCTGGCGCGGGAACAGCGGGCCTCCTACGCGGCCCTGGAGCACGTGGGCCTGGCGAAGCCGCAGTTCCTGGCGCTCGGCCGCGACATCACGGGCAAGCCCGAGGGCGCGAAGCTGCGGGCCAAGGGCATGCCGCTGATCACCTGGACCGTCCGCGGCCAGGAGGAATGGGACGCCCTGAAGGACCACGCCGACAACCTGATCTTCGAAGGCTTCCAGCCGAGCGCGTGAGCGTCTCCGTCCACCCCACCATCGCCGAGATCGGCCAGGCGCGCTGGGACGCGGCGGCGGGCCCCAGCGGCAATCCGTTCGTCAGCTTCGATTTCCTCCACATCCTGGAGGAAAGCGGCTGTGTCGGCCCGCGCTCCGGCTGGACCCCCTGCCACCTCGCCACGGACGGCGGGGTCATGCCCCTCTATCTCAAGACCCACAGCCAGGGGGAGTACGTCTTCGATCATGCGTGGGCGCAGGCCTATGAGCAGGCGGGCGGCCAATACTATCCCAAGCTGTTGAGCGCGGTTCCGTTCTCGCCGGTGACCGGACCCCGGCTGATCGCCGCGCAGCCGGCCGGGAGAAAGGCCCTGCTCCAGGGCGCCGTGGAATTGACCGCCAGGCTGGGGGCCTCGTCCCTGCACGTCACGTTTCCGCAAGCCGAGGAATGGGCCCTTATGGGCGAGCAGGGCCTGTTGATGCGCCAGGACCAGCAGTTCCACTGGACCAACGCCGGCTACGCCACCTTCGAGGACTTCCTCGCCGCCCTGTCCTCCAGCCACCGCAAGACCGTCCGGCGGGAGCGGCGCCTCGCCCAGCAGGAGGTCGAGATCGCCGGCCTGACCGGAGCCGACCTTACCGAAGAGGCCTGGGACGCCTTCTTCGCCTTCTACATGGACACCGGCTCGCGCAAGTGGGGCCGGCCCTATCTGAACCGAGCCTTCTTCTCCCTGCTCGGCGAGCGGATGGCGGACAAGGTTTTGCTGATCCTGGCCAGGCGGGATGGCCGGCCGGTGGCGGGCGCCCTAAATCTGATCGGCCGCGACGCCCTTTACGGCCGCCACTGGGGCTGCATAGAAGACATCCCCTTCCTGCACTTCGAACTTTGCTACTATCAGGCCATCGAGCACGCGATCCGCCTGGGCCTGCCAAGGGTCGAGGCGGGAGCGCAGGGGGGGCACAAGCTGGCGCGCGGCTACCTGCCCGCCCCCGTCTATTCCACCCACCACATTGCAGATCCCGCCCTGGCCGCCCCCGTCGCCCGGTATCTGGAGAAGGAGCGGCGGGCGGTGGCGCGGGAGATGGAGGAAATCGCCCGCGGCTATTCGCCGTTTTCGCAAGGTAAGGCTTGAGTTTGCGGCGACTTGCGCCTTGATGTTTAGTTGGAATTGACGGCGTGAGTGGGGCGGCGCGCCGATAGTCGATTATTACGCCTTGTAGGATCGGCAGCGCATGGCGCGCAAAAAGAACACACCTTTGGATTTCTCGCTCGCCGGAGAGCAGGACGCCGGCCCGCCGCAGGAGGCGACGGCCACCCTCGCGCCCGAAGACGACGCCGATCTGGACATCGCCGCGCCGGAACCCGAGCCGGAACCTTCGCCGATCGTGCATCGCGAAACCGGAGCCGTGGCGCGTCAAAGCGGGCGGCAAATGCTCACCCACCGCAACCTCCCACCCCCGCCGGCGAAGGCCGGGGGATGGATGTATCTGATCGCCCTCTTCGTCTCGATCGCCTGGGGCGCGGCGCCGCTGGCCTATTTCCAGGCGCAGGACGTGACGCCGTTCAGCGCCGAACCCTTCGCGCTCGCCGTGCTGATCATGCTGGTCGTGGGGCCGATCGCTCTGTTCTGGACCCTTGCCTTTGTGCTCAACCAAGGGGCTCGCCTTGCCGCCGAGGCGAGGTTCGCGAGGGCGCAGGCCGAGGACATGATCCACCCGGCCGCCATTGCCGCGGCCGGCGCGGGCGGCGCGGTCGAACTGATCCGCGACCAGATCGAACAGGCGGTCGCCGCCGCCGCCCAGGCGCGGCATGAACTGATCACCCTTCGCGAGGTGTTGGCCTCGGAGACCGCGCACCTGGCCCAGGCCACCGCCAGTTCGGCCGAGACCGCCGTTCGCCTGACCCGCCAGGTCGGCGAGGAGCGCCGCGAACTCACAGCCCTCTCCGAGGTTCTCAAAGCCCAGACCGACGAGGTCGAGAACTCCATCACCCGCCAGTCCGCCCTGGTGGCCCAGGCCGCGGACCTGGCCGACGCCAAAATCCGCGAGGCGGAAGCGCGGCTGACGGCCAGCGCCTCGGACCTTTCCGCCGCCTCCGGGGAGGCCTCGAGCGCCGCCAAGGCCGCCGGGGAAGACCTCTCGCGCCAGGCCGCGCGCCTGGAAGCCGCTGGCGTCGTCATCGTCGAGCAGGTGCGCAATGTTGAAGACGGCCTTGCCGAGCAGCGCGCCGCCCTGGTCACCGTCGCCCACGAACTGCGCGCCGAGCAGGAGGGCTTCGGCGCCGAGGTCGAGACCCGCCAGGCCCAGCTCTCCGCCATCCTCTCCGAGGTCCGCTCGGCCTCCGCCGACATCGTGGAAAGCGCCGGAACGGGCAGCGAGGCCCTGAAGACCCTAGTTGAGAACGCCGCAGACCGGTTCCGCGACCTGGGCGAAGCCGCCGCCCAGGAGCGCGACATCTTCAGTTCCGAGGTCCTCAAGTCCGTGGGCGCCATTTCCGAAGCGGCGCGCAACGAACGCGAACTGCTGGTCGAGGAAGCCACCGCGACCATGGAATCCCTGAACATGGCCGCCGCCGAGGCGACCAATTCGGTGGCCATTCAGTCCGAAGCGGCCAAGGCCAAGGTCGAGGCCCTGAACGAGGCGGCCAGGGACGTGGGTCAGGTGGCGGAGGCGGCCTTCGATGCGCGCCTGGCGCAGGCTCGCGACCTGATCGAGCGGTCCGCGGCCCTGGTCGAAGAGGCTGGCGTCAAGGCCAGCGAGCGTCTGGCCGAGGGTCTGAAATCCGCCCACGCCACCGTCGACCGCCTGCAGAAACTGCTCGGCGATGTGGACGCCCGCGCCGCCAAGATGCCCGCCGAGGCAGAGCAGCGTCAGGCCGAGGTCCGCGCCGTGGTCGAAAAGGGCGTCGAGGAACTCTTGGGCGCCGCCCGGCGCGCCGCCGACGAGACCCAGGCTATCGACCAGGCCTTCCAGGAACGAGTCCGCCGCAACTACGAAATGCTGTCGGAGGCCGTACGCCTGATGGGCGTGGTCGGCGGATCGGGCGCCTCGCCCCGGCCCTCAAGGCTCGCCCGGCCGGCATCACTTGGCGTTCCCCCCACACCCGAGGCCCGGGAAGCCGCCCCCGCCCCCCGCCCGGCCCACGGTGAAGGCCTTCGCACTCGCCTCAGGCTGACCCCCGATGCGGAGGACGAGGAGGTGTTCGCGCCCGAGCCCAACGCGCCGTCTGCCGAGGACGCCCGAGAGCTGACCTGGAAGGAAATCCTCTCCCACGCTGACGAAACCGAGGAGGACGGCGCCCTTTCCATGCTGGACGAGATCCGCCAGCTGGGCATCGATCCCACCGCGCTCCTGCCTAAGAGCCGTATCGAGGAGATCGCACCGATCCTGCAGTCCGGCGATCGCCAGGGGGCCCGTGAAGTGGTTCGCCAGCTCGCCCCCGCGGCCATGCGCCGGCTGTCACGCCGCATCCTCAGCGACGACGCTCTCAAGCCCCGGACCTACCGCTTCATCAAGGACTTCGATGGCCAGATCGAGGAGGCGGCGGCGGATCATCGCGACGGGTTCGCCGTGGCCGCCCTGCTCTCCAGCGACGAGGGCCGCGCGTTCCTGCTGGTTGACGCCGCCCTAGCCGACACCTGATGCGCCTTGCGGTCCGCGATGAGCGCTGGCCGATCGCCGGCGCCTTCACCATCGCGCGCGGTTCGAAGACTCAGGCCCACGTCGTGGTCTGCGAGATCGAGGCGGACGGCGCGAAAGGCCGTGGCGAGTGTGTCCCCTACGCCCGCTATGGCGAAACGGTGGACGGGGTTCTGGCGGAGATCGAAAGCTATCGCGCGGCCATCGAAGCCGGCGCCGGCCCGCAGACGCTTATGCCCGCCGGGGCGGCGCGCAACGCCATTGACTGCGCCTTGTGGGACCTGCAGGCCAAACAGACAGGCGTGCGCGCCCATGTGAGGGCGGGCCGCGCCCGTCTCGATCCCGTAAAGACCTGCTACACCATCAGCCTGGCCGAGCCTGAGGTCATGGCCGATCAGGCCCGCGCGGCGGCGCGGCGGCCGATGCTCAAGCTCAAGATCGGCGGGCCGGACGACCTGGAACGGGTCGAGGCGGTGCGCGGCGCGGCGCCGAAAACCCGGCTGGTGGTGGACGCCAACGAAGCTCTCGCCTTCGAGGATTTGCGCCGTCTGGCGCCCGAATTCGCGCGCCTCGGCGTTCTTCTGATCGAGCAGCCGCTCAAGGTGGGCGAGGACGAGGCCCTGGAGGGCTATGCCTCGCCGGTCATGCTCTGCGCCGATGAGGGTCTGCATACGCTCAAGGATCTGGCGGTTTGCGCCAAACGCTACGGCGCGGTGAACATCAAGCTCGACAAGACCGGCGGGCTGACCGAAGCCCTGGCCTTGGCCGGGCAGGCCAGGGAGATGGGACTGGAGATCATGGCGGGCTGTATGGTGGCGACCTCGCTGGCGATCGCTCCGGCGATGATCATTGCCCAGGGCGCGGCCTTCGTGGACCTGGACGGACCGCTGTTGCTGATGAAGGACCGTGAACCGGGCCTGAAGTTCGACGGTTCCCTGATCTATCCGCCTGAACCCGAATTGTGGGGCTGAGCATGTGGACGCGCAAACTCTGGATGGGGCTGGCGGCGTTCGGCGGGTTCGTCGCCATCGCCATGGGCGCCTTCGCGGCGCACCGGATCACCGACCCTCAGGCGGCGGAATGGGTGAAGACCGGAGCAGCCTACGGCTTCATGCACACCATGGCGACCTTCGCCTGCGCGACCTTCATGAACATCGGCGGCCGCAGGGCCCGGTTCGCGCCGGCCTTTTTCCTTTCGGGCGTCGTCATATTCTCAGGATCTCTCTACGCCATGGCCTTTGGGGCGCCGCGCTGGTTTGGGGCCATCACCCCGATCGGCGGAGTGCTCTTCCTGATCGGCTGGGGCGTCCTGATTTGGGCGTCACTCACCATTGATCGGGCGCAGAAGCCCTGAATTTCGTTTAGGCCTTCGGTGAGGCGACGGTTTGAGGCATAAGATCGCCCGCTCATGGATCGCTCCCTCCCCTCCTCCTCCAGTCCGGCCGGCGCGGCGAACCGCCGCTCGCTCTATCCGGACAACGAGCCGTTCGCGAGGGGCTGGCTGCCCACTGGCGGCGCGCACGAGATCTATTACGAGGAATGCGGCCATCGCGGCGGCAAGCCCTGCGTTATACTGCACGGCGGCCCCGGCGGGGCGATCAACCCGACCATGCGGCGCTTCTTCGACCCCAAGAAGTGGCGGATGGCCCTGTTCGACCAGCGCGGCTGCGGCAGGTCGCGGCCCAACGCGTCGCTTGAGGACAACACCACCTGGGGCCTGATCGAGGACATCGAGCGGCTGCGCGTCCACCTCGGCGTCGAGAAATGGACGGTGTTCGGCGGCTCCTGGGGATCGACCCTGGCGCTCGCCTACGCCATCACCCACCCCGAACGGGTGGAGGCCTTGGTGCTGCGCGGCATATTCCTGCTGACCAAGCGCGAGCTTGCCTGGTTCTACCAGGACGGCGCCTCCATGATGTTCCCTGACGCCTGGGAGCGGTTCGTCGCGCCGATCCCGCCGGCGGAGCGGGGCGATATGATCAGCGCCTACCACCGGCGCCTGACGCACGCCGACCGCAGCATCCAGGCCAAGGCCGCTGCGGCGTGGAGCCAGTGGGAAGGCGACACCATCTCCCTGCGTGGTCCGGAAGCACGGCCATCGAAGTTCAACGAAGAGGACTTCACCGTCGCCTTCGCCCGGATCGAGTGCCACTACTTCATCAATAACGGCTTCTTCCCCGAGGAAGGCTGGCTGCTCAAGAACGCACACCTGCTGGCCGATATTCCAGGCTGGATCGTCCAGGGCCGCTTCGATGTAGTGACGCCGCTGGAAAGCGCCTGGAAGCTGAAAAACCTCTGGCCCCGCGCCAATTTCGAGATTGTCTGGGACGCCGGCCACGCCTCGACCGAACCCGGCGTCATCGACGGCTTGCTGCGGGCCACGGACGCTGCGCTGAAGCTTTAGGCGGTTCTGCATCCGAAAGACGGGTTTGCCGCCTCCAAGTGGCCAGGGGCGACATGTCAGGCCTCGCATTTTGGAGCCTGTTCACATGGTCAAAACGAAAATCCTGGCGGCGATGACCGCGCTGGCGCTGTTTGGCGTCCCTGCGGTCGACCGTGCGCGAGGACAGGATGTTCCCGCAGCGACCGTCCCCGTGTCGGAACAGTTCACGATGCAATCGAAGACCGGCGCCGTCTTTCTGATACAAGTCGCCAAGCCGTTCGAGGTCGCGCCGCGACCTCCTGCCGGGCAGAAGACTCCGGTAATCTATTTGCTCGATGGGTCCTACCTGACCGGAATGATGGCGGTAAGCGCGCGTTTCCTCCCCTTGGAAAATAGCGCCCGGTCGGCATATGTGGTCGGCATTGGATTTCCTGAAGAGTCATTTGCCGCCTACGGCGCCAGGCGCAATCGTGACCTCGTCCATGTCACCGCCGGCCCGCAAGGCCCGGGCGGCGGCGCCGAACTCGAACGGTTTCTAAGGGAAGAACTGCGGCCCGCCATCGAAAGCCGCTATCCCGTCGATCCCGCCCAGTCGATCTTAGCCGGGCATTCCCTTGGGGGGCTGTTCACTGCCACGGTGCTGGCCAACGATCCGACGGCGTTTTCGGGCTACCTGATCGGCAGCCCGTCGTTGCAATTCGATCCCGCCCTGGTCGGAAGACTTCAAGCAGCCAGTTCCCGAGGCGCGGGGCGACGGGTTTATATCGGCGTAGGCGAGGCGGAAGGCGCCCTCGTCGGCCAGGTCGACGGCCTTGAAAAGGCGCTCCGGATGCCCGGCTCGGGGTTCATCGTGACACGGAAGACCTTCGCGGGTGAAACCCACGTCTCGGTTCAGGGCGCGTGGATGGCGAATGGTTTGAAAAACCTGCTGCCGCCGGCTCCGCGCTGAGGTATCAACTGGTTCTCTGCCCGTACTGCACGGCGATGCGGCCCTTGCCCATCCCGATATCGATCCAGCCGGCCCAGCCGGGCTGGCGGTCGGCGCGGACCTGGTAGTCCTGGCCGCCGCGGGCATTGAGGAGCCAGATCGAGGGCCCGCCCTCCCAGGCCTGCTTCTCGTCCTCGGTCGCCTCGCGCCAGGTTCCGCGAATGACCTTGCCGTCACCCAGGACGTCCCAGACGTAGGTGCGGTCAGCGTTGATGCGGATGCTGCCGAGGCGGGCGGCGGAGTCGGTGGTGGTAACCACGGCGCGGCCGCCCTGCTGCGAGACGCTCTGCGCGGCGCGGGCCTGGGACTGCAGGTTGAAATTGCCGATGTAGGTCTGCAGCGTCGGGTGGGCGCCATAGTTGGCGCCGATCGCCGAGGTGATGTGCACCGCATTGGCCCCGATGGCCCCCAGCTGGTTGTCGAAGGCCAGGGTCCACTGGAAATTGACGCCGCGGCTCTTGATGTAGTCGCGGATCTGGCTGATCGCCGCATCCCGGTTCGGCTGGGCCCAGGGGTTGGGTCCGAGCACCTGCTTGGCGTAGTCGAGCACCTGTTGCTGGTTCAAAAGCCCGGCGCCCTGCGGAACGGCGGGAACGCGCGTTGCGACGGCCGGAACCGCCGCCTTGGGCTGAGGCGCCGGGGCCGCCTGGGGCGCCGGACGCAGCGCTTGAGCCGCCGGTGCGGCGGGCTGCCTTGGGCGCAGATCGGTCAGGCTGTAGGCCCGCTCGAAGCCCTCGGGGAAGAACTGGCTGGGCGCCTGGCGGATCAGGGCCTGGTTCCCGTTCGGCAGCATTCGGACGAAGGTCCCGGGCGCCCACTGAGCGGCGCCGTCGCGGTACTCAATCTCCTGGCCCGGGGTGAACTGCTGGGCGGCGGCGAACGGCGGCGCGAGAACCAGCAATGCGACTACGGCGGCGATGCCCGCGCGCCCGTGAAAAGACCTCAGCATGACCCAGGTCCCCTTCTTCTGAACGCCCTCGGAGGGCACCCTAGGCCCCTTGGACCGGACAGCCAAGGTTAGATCAAAGTACCCTTGCCGCTGGTGACCTCGGTGTAGCGGTGAACGCGGGTCGCCTGGACCAGGCCAAAGCCGACCATGACCGTCAGCATGACGGTCCCGCCGTAGGAGAGAAGCGGCATCGGCACCCCGACGACGGGCGCAAGACCCATGACCATGGCCCCGTTGATCAGCACATAGAGGGCGAAGGTCGCGGTGACGCCGGCCGTGGCAAGGCGGCCGAAATGGCTGTGGGCGATGGTGGCGATCCGCAGGGAGATAAAGATCACCAGACTGTAGAGGATCAGAACCGAGAACGAGCCGATGAAGCCGAACTCCTCGGCCAGGGTCGCGAAGATGAAGTCGGTTTGCTTTTCCGGCAGGAAGTCCAGGCGGCTTTGCGATCCAAGGCCATAGCCGCGGCCCAGAACGCCCCCGGCACCAAGGGCGATCTTGGACTGGACGATCTGATAGCCTGCGCCGGAGGGGTCGGCTTCGGGCTTGAGGAAGGTGAGGATCCGTTCGCGCTGATAGTCGTGAAGAACGAACATGACCACGGGCACAAGAGCGGCGGCGCCCCCGGCCACCAGAACCCCCACCACCTTGAGCGAAAGGCCCGCCAGGATCATCACCGCAAAGCCTGTCATGAGGATCAGCATGGCGGTGCCCAGGTCCGGCTGGTGCATGACCAGGGCCACGGGCACGACGATCAGCAGCACGGGTACGATCAGCTTCCACGACCAGGTGGCCTCTGCCGCCGTGATCGAATGGTAGTAGCGGGCAAGCGCCAGGACGATGCCGATCTTCATGATTTCAGAGGGCTGCAGGCGCACGAAGCCCAGGTCCAGCCATCGCTGGGCCCCCAGGGATATGTCCCCCACCAGCTCCACGGCGATCAGCAGCAAGAGCGCAAGGATGTAGATTGGGTAGGACAGGTGAAACCAGACCCGCAGGTCGATTACCGCCAGGACCAGCATCATGCCGACGCAGAGGCTGAAGCGGATCAGGTGCTTTCCCGCCCACGGATCCCAGGACGACGGCGCGATGGAATAGAGCATCACCGCGCCCATGCCGGCGATCAGGCACAAAAGGCCCACGAGCGGCCAATCGATCTGGGTGACCTTGATGACCAGGCGGTCGCGCTCGCCCGGCCGGTTGAGAGCGCTGGCGGTCATATCTGGCCGCCCCCCGGCGCCGGTATGATCGGCGCCGGCTGGGCCGCGGCCGGAGCCGGCGTCGAGGTCGGATCGCCCGGATAGGCGCCTTCGGCCTCGGCCGGTTCGTTCAGCTTGGGCGCCTCGGCCTCGGGCTTTTGAATGCGCGCTCGGACTTCGGGGTCCTTCAGAAGCGCGATGCGCATGATCTCCCGCGCCCGGGGCGCGCCGGCGGTCGCCCCGCCCCGGCCGCCGTGCTCGACCACCACTGCCAGGGCGTAGCGCGGATTGTCGTAGGGGGCGAAGGCGGTGAACAGATTGTGGTCCTTGAGCTTCCAGGTGACGCTGGCCGAAGAGCGCGATGCGGCCCCGTCGTAAGACCGGACCTGGGCGGTGCCGGTCTTGCCGGCCATCTTGACGTCGCCAAGCCCCAACTGACTCTGGCGATAGGCGGTGCCGGAGGGGTCGTTGGCCACCGCCGCCATGCCGGCCCGGACGATCTCCATGTGCTCGGCCGGAAAGGGAAGGTCCGGGACCTGCGAGCCAAGCGGCATATCGACCCCGCCGACCGATTTTACCAGCCGCGGCACCAACGCCTTCTTGCCGTTGGCGATGCGGGCCACCGCGACGGCCATCTGCAGGGCGTTGGCGACCAGGATCTGGCCGATGGCCACCGACAGGGTCTCGCCCGGATGCCAGGTGGGATCCTTGGGCCTGGCTTTCTTCACCCAGGTCGTGTCCGGGATCAGACCCTTGCGCTGGCCGGAGATGCCGATGTCGAAGGTTTGTTGGTAACCGAGCTTTCTGGCCGTATCGGCGATCAGGTCGATGCCCGCCCGGTTGCACATGGAATAGAAATAGGTGTCGCAGGAGTTCTTGATGGCGTCGTGCATGTTCTGCGAACCATGCGTGCCCCAGCAGCGGAAGAACCGCCCGCCATAGCCGAGCCCGCCGCCGCAGTGGACGCGCTCCTCCGGATTCACCCCAGCCGCCAACAAGGCCAGCGCGGTCGTGGGCTTGAAGGTGGAGCCGGGATAGAAGGTCGAGCCGATCGCCTTATCCAGCAGGGGCCTGCGCTCATAGTCGCGCAGCACGCTGTACTCGCTTGACGGTATTCCCCGGGCAAAGCGGTTGGCGTCGAAACTAGGGGCCGAGGCCATGCAGAGGATATCGCCCGTCCGGCAGTCGAGCATCACCGCCGAGCCGCTTTCGACGTCGAACACCTCCAGCGCCCGGGCCTGGATATCGGCGTCCAGGGTCAGTCTGACCTCCGCGCCGGGTTTGGGTGCGATGTCGCCGCGCGGGTCCTTGCCGACGATGCGGCCCTTGTGGTCGACCTCCAGCATCTGGAAGCCCGGCGTGCCGCGCAGCTGCGGATCAAAGGCCCGCTCGACCCCGACCTTGCCGATGCGGAAGCCCGGATGAAGGGTCAGGGCGTCGGCCTCGGACTTGGCGTCCTTGAGGTCGTCCCGGTTGGGTTTGGCCACGTAGCCGATCACGTGGGAAAAGGCGCCGCCATAGGGATAAACCCTGGCCTCGCCCATGTCGGCGGTGACGCCGGGAAGTTCGGTCTGGCGGACCGTGACGGCTGAAAACTCTTCCCAGGTCAGGTCCTCGGCGATG
>DGYN01000024.1:510-28873 GCA_002398405.1 Caulobacteraceae bacterium UBA5005 | reverse complement strand
GCCGGCGCCCCGGCGCTCGCGGCGAACGCGCCGCTGTTGACCCTCAAGGACGCCCTTGCCGCGGCGGCGGCCGTGGACCCGAATCTGGCCCTCACCCAGGCCCGCCTGGCCGTGGAGGACGCGGCGGTGCGGCGCGCGGCGCTGAGGCCCAATCCCGAGCTTAGCGCCGAGATCGAGAATTTCGCTGGGACCGGTCCCTATCTGCTGGACCGCTTTGAAACCACGGTCAGCTACGAGAAGACCCTGGAGCGCGGCGGCAAGCAGCAGGCGAGGACCGCGCGGGCGCAGGCTGAACTGCCGCTGATCCGGCTGCGGGGCGAAATCCTGCGGCTGGACTTCCTCAAGGATGTTCAGCTGGCCTACGCCGAGGTCCTCATCGCCGAGGCGGAATTGCTGGTCGCCGACGCGAGACTGGTGGCGACCTTGCGGTCCCAGGAACAGATTGACCGGCGGGTGGCGAGCGCGCGCGACCCGCTGTTCGCCGGCTCCCGGGCTGAGGCCCTGACGGCCCAGGCGCATGTCGCCCGTGACGTGGCGCGGGAAAAGGCGCGGGCGGCGCGCTCGGTCCTCGGGGCGCTGACCGGCAAGAGCGGCGCCTTCAACGTCAGCCTCGACACCTTTTTCGAGGTAAATGCGCAGGCCCGCGCGAGCCTCGGCGCGACCCCTGATATCGAGCTATTGGAGGCCCAGCGCGATGTCGCCATGGCCGACATTCGACTGGCGGAAACGGCGGCGAGGCCTGATCCGAAAGTGCGGGCGGGCGTACGCTATCTGGCCGAGGACACGGACCTGGCCCTGGTGGTGGGCGGCTCGATCCCGCTGGGGGTGTCGCGGGCCAGCCGGCCCGCCGTGGATCTGGCCCGGGCGAGCCGGACGGTCGCCGAACAGCAAATCGCCCTGGAACGCGTCCAGCGGGAGCGGGAGATTGCCCGCCTCTCCGACCGGATGAACGCCCTGGCGGGCGAGGCCGAACGGATCAGGGCCGAGGTCCTGCCCCACGCGATCCGGACCGTCGAGCAGGTTTTGGAGGGCTTTGCCCGGGGCGGGTTCGAACATAGCGACGTCAACCAGGCGGAAATCGCCCTGGCCGACGCCCGCCTGCAGCGCATCCAGGCCCTGGCCGAACACCACCGCCTGAAGGCCCAGCGCGACCGGCTGACCGCCGCCCACCGCGGCATTCTTTCCCCCCTAGAGGAGCGCCGCTGATGCGATCCCATTCCCAACGCCCCTGGCTCGCTCTCATCGCCCTTATGGGCGCTCTCGCCGTCACGGCCTGCGGCGCCCGGAAAGCAGAGACCGGACATAAGGACGAGCCCGGCCACGAGGCCGCCGAAGCGGACTTCGAGCGCGGGCCGCACCGGGGCCGGATGCTGCGCGACGGCGACTTCGCCGTGGAGCTGAGCATCTACGAGGACGGCATACCGCCGGAGTTCCACGTCTACGCCTATCGCAAGAACAAGCCCGTCAGCCCGCGCGAAGTGCAGCTCACCGTCGAGCTGACCCGCCTGGGGGGCAAGGTCGATCGCTTCACCTTCGTCCCCCAGGGTGACTTCCTGAGGGGGGCCGGAGTCGTGGAGGAACCGCACTCCTTCGATGTGAAAGTCATCGCTGCGGAGGGCGGCAAGCGCCATCAGTGGGCCTATGAGTCCTATGAGGGCCGCACCACCATGACCGCCGAGGCGGCGGCGGCCGGGGGGATCAAGACCGAGATCGCCGGGCCCGTGGTCCTGGGCGAGCTGATCGACATGGCCGGCCGGGTGGAGATCACGCCCGAAGGCCAGGGGGAGGTCCGCGCCTGGTTCCCGGGCCGGATCATGGCCATGAGCGCCAATCTGGGCCAGCGGGTGCGGCGCGGCCAGGAGATCGCCCGCGTCGAGTCGAGCCACAGCCTGCAGACCTATTCCATTCCCGCGCCGATCAGCGGCGTCATTGTGCGCAAGAACGCCAACGTCGGCGACGTGGCGGGCGAGACAGCGATCTACGCCATCGCCGATCCGGACCAGCTGCACGCCGAGTTCTTCGTCTATCCCCGCGACGCCGAACGCATCCGGGCGGGACAGAAGGTCGAGGTGCGCAACCTGACGCGCACCGCCACGATCACCGCGCCTGTGGAAGCGGTCCTGCCGACCGCCGACCTCACCAACCAGACCCTGATCGCCCACGTCCACCTGCCGCCGGGATCGTCATCGACCTTCCGGGCCGGGATGGGGGTCGAGGGATCGTTCCAGGTGGCCGCCAGCCCGGTGAAGCTGGCGGTGCGCACCAAGGCTCTGCAGCGGTTCAGGGACTTCACCGTGGTCTTCGCGCGGGTGGGGAACACCTATGAGGTCCGGATGCTAGAACTGGGCCGCCAGACTCCGGACTGGACCGAGGTGCTGGGCGGTCTGGAGCCCGGCGTCGAATACGTCACCGACGGCGCCTTCCTGATCCGCGCGGACATCGAAAAGTCCGGCGCGAGCCACGACCACTAGGGGACCCGGCGTCATGCTCGAACGGATCATCGCGCTTTCCATCCGCTATCGATGGGTCGTGCTGGCGCTGACCCTGCTGTCCGCGGCGGTGGGGGTGTGGAGTTTCCAGCGCCTGCCCATCGACGCGACCCCGGACATCACCAACGTCCAGGTGCAGATCAACACCGAGGCCCCGGGCTTTTCGCCCCTGGAGGCCGAGCAAAGGGTGACCTTTCCGGTCGAGACGGCGATCGCGGGGATTCCGGGGCTGGACTACACCCGCTCCATCTCGCGCTACGGCCTGTCGCAGGTGACCGTGGTCTTCAAGGACGGGACGGACATCTATTTCGCCCGCCAGCTGGTCGGCGAACGGCTGCAGGGCGCGCGCAACCAGTTGCCTGAGGGCCTGACCCCGGAGCTTGGGCCAGCAGCCACCGGGCTTGGAGAAATCTTCCTCTATATCGTCGAAGCAAGACCGGGGGCCCGCAAGGCGGACGGGAGCGCCTACACGCCCGAGGACCTGCGCACCCTGCAGGACTGGGTGCTGCGGCCGCAGATGCGCAACACGCCGGGGGTCAGCGAGGTCAATTCCGTCGGCGGCTTTGAGCGGCAGTACCACGTCACGCCAAGGCCCGAGCGCCTGTCCGCCTACGGCGTCACCATGAATGAGGTGATCGAGGCCCTGGAGGCAAACAACGCCAATATCGGGGCGGGCTATGTGGAACGGTATGGGGAGCAGTATCTGGTGCGCGTCCCCGGCCAGGTGACGGGGATCGACGACCTGAATTCGGTGATCGTGACCAACCGGGCCGGCGCGCCGATCCGCATCGCCGACGTCGCCGACGTGGGATTTGGCCGCGAACTGCGCACCGGAGCCGCGACCCAGAATGGCCAGGAGGTGGTTCTCGGCACGGTCATCATGCGGACGGGGGAGAACAGCCGCACGGTCGCCCGGGCGGCGGCCGAGCGCCTGGAGGAAGCCGCCAAGGCCCTGCCGCCGGGGGTGATCGCCACGCCCGTCTACGACCGGACCGACCTGGTGGAGCGGACCATCCGCACGGTGGAGACGAGCCTCCTGGAAGGGGCGCTGCTGGTGATCGTCGTCCTGTTCCTGTTGCTCGGCAACATGCGCGCGGCGGTGATCACCGCGGCGATCATCCCCTTCGCCATGCTGCTGACCATCACCGGCATGGTGCAGTCGAAGGTGTCAGGCAACCTGATGAGCCTGGGCGCTCTGGACTTTGGCCTGATCGTCGATGGGGCGGTGATCATCGTGGAAAACTGCCTGCGCCGTTTCGGTGAGGCGCAGCACAGTCTGGGACGCTTGCTTACCCGGGAGGAGCGGTTCGCGCTGACCGCCAGCTCCACGAGCGAGGTCATCCGGCCATCGCTGTTCGGGGTGCTGATCATCACCCTGGTCTATGTGCCGATCTTCGCCCTGACCGGGGTGGAGGGGAAGATGTTCCACCCCATGGCGACGACGGTGGTCCTGGCGCTGACCGCGGCGCTGATCCTGTCGCTGACCTTCATCCCGGCGGCGGTGGCCCTGTTCCTGACCGGCCGGGTGGCGGAGACGGAAAGCCCGCTGATGCGCGGCGCGCGGCGGTGGTACGCGCCGGCGCTGGACTGGGCCCTGCGCTTTCCGCGGCTGGTGGCGGGCGGAGCGCTCGTCCTGGTGCTGGCGTCAAGCTTTGCGGCCACGCGCATGGGGGCGGAGTTCATCCCCAATCTGGACGAGGGGGACATCGCCCTGCACGCCCTGCGCATCCCTGGAACGAGCCTGACCCAGGCGGTGCAGATGCAGACGGTGCTGGAAGCGCGGATCAAGAGTTTCCCCGAGGTCGAACGGGTCTTCGCAAAGATCGGGACGGCGGAGATCGCCACCGACCCCATGCCGCCGTCGGTGGCGGACGTCCTGGTCATGCTGAAGGACCGTGAGGATTGGCCCAATCCCCGCAAGCCCAAGGCGCAGCTGGTGGCCGAGATACAGGAGGCGGTCGAAAAGATCCCCGGCAACAACTACGAGTTCACCCAGCCGATCCAGATGCGGTTCAACGAACTGTTGTCGGGGGTCCGCGCCGACGTGGCCATCAAGGTGTTCGGCGACGACAGCGAAGAGCTCGCCCGGATCGGCGAGGAGATCGGCGAGCTGGTGGAGCGGATCGAGGGTGCGCAGGATGTGGGCGTCGAACAGGTCACCGGCCTTCCGGTCCTGCAGATCACGCCAAACCGGGCGGCCCTGGCCCGGCTTGGTCTCAACGTCGAGGACGTGCAGCAACTGGTCGGGACCTCGCTTGGCGGGACGCAGGTCGGGCAGGTGTTCGAGGGCGACCGCCGGTTCGACGTGGTCGTTCGCCTGCCTGAGGATGTGCGCAGCCGGGTGGACGAGATCGGCCGCCTGCGCGTGCCCCTGCCCGGCGATGGCCCCCGGGGCTTTGTGCCGCTGCAGGACGTGGCGCAGATCACGCTGGAGACCGGCCCCAACCAGATCAGCCGCGAGAACGGCAAGCGGCGGGTGGTGGTGAGCGCCAATGTTCGCGGGCGGGACCTGGGCTCCTTCATCGGCGAGACGCGCCGGACGGTGGAGGACAAGGTCGATCTGCCCGCCGGCTACTGGATCGGTTACGGCGGGACCTTCGAGCAACTGATTTCGGCGGGCCAACGGCTGCAACTGGTTGTGCCCGCCGCCCTGGTGCTGATTTTCGGCCTGCTCTACGCCCTGTTCCGGTCGGTGCGGGATTCGGCGATCGTGTTTTCCGGCGTGCCCCTGGCGCTCACCGGCGGAATCTTCGCCCTGTTGATCCGGGACATTCCGCTGTCGATCTCGGCCGGCGTTGGGTTCATCGCCCTGTCAGGCGTCGCGGTGCTGAACGGGGTGGTGATGGTGAGCTTTATCCGCAGCCTGCGCGCCGAGGGACGGCCGGCCGACGAGGCGGTCCGCGAGGGCGCCCTGACGCGGCTTCGGGCGGTCCTGATGACGGCCCTGGTGGCGAGCCTTGGCTTTATCCCCATGGCCTTCAATGTGGGCGCGGGCGCGGAGGTGCAGCGGCCGTTGGCGACCGTGGTGATCGGCGGCGTGATCTCCTCGACGATCCTGACGTTGATCGTCCTTCCGGCCCTCTACCGCCTGGCCAACCCGGCGCGCAAAGCGAGCGCGCCTGACTCTAAGGCGCGACCGCGATGACGACCTTGCGGGCCGCCGCGTCGCGTTCGGTGCCGGTGGAGGCCGAGGGGCGGGTGACCCATTTGACCTCGAGCTTGGCGCCTTCGGGCAGGCCCTGGGTGCGGATGGCTTCCTCGATGACCTTGGCGCGGCTCATGGCGACGCTCTCGCGCTCCACGAAGTCCTTGCCGTCGGCCAGCTTGATGGCGGCGCGGTAGCCGGTGACGGTGATCTGTTTGGCCTTGGCGGCGCGGGCGTAGCGAAGGGCTTCGTTCATGGCGCCCTGGGCGGAGCGCCACATGCGGTCGGTGTCGGCGTCGAAGGTGGCGACGAATTCCTTGGGCGTGAAGGGCGCGGTGTACTGGACCTGGGGCGGACGGGGACGGGGCGGCTCAGGCGCGGCCTTTTCGCCGGGGGCGGGACGGTGGCCGGAGGGTCCGGGACCGCGCAGGTCCTTGCGCTCGCTGTAGCCCATGGCCGGCAGCATGACGTTGCAGGTGGCGTCGAAGTCCGGGAGGACCGAGGCCTTGGCCTGCTTCAGCACGATGCCGCCGCAGTAGCGTTCGTTGGTGGCGATCCCTTCGGCCAGCATCTTGTGATTGAACTGGGGTGGATAGAATTCCGCCTGCAGGTCGCCCTGGGGGCCGAGATAATAGAGCTCGCCGGCATGTTCGCCGAGCCAGCAGGGCACCGGCTCGGTGTTGCGCAGGATCGGGCAGGAGACGAAGGCGATGTGCTTGCCGGTCTGGGCCGAGGCGGTCGCCCCGCAGAGGGCGACGATGGCGGTGGCGACCAGGGAGGTTTTGAGCTTCGTCATCAGAGCACGCTCAGAAAGTTGATGAGGTCCTGCTTTTCCAGGTCGGTGTATTTGGCTTCGAACCGCTTGTCGTAGAAGTCGACCAGCTCCTTGAGGTCCTTGGCCGAGCCGTTGGAGAAGTAGGGCGCCCGGGCCGCGAGGCCCCGGAACTGCTGCATGGTGATGGCGCCGATGTCGGAGCAGCGGCCGCTGATCAGGGCCCGCCCGGGATCACGGCTGTAGATGACGCGGCCGAGGAACGGGTGAGCCTTGCCCGCCTTGCAGGTGAGCTTGAACAGCGGCAGCTCCTTGGTGGCCTCCAGGGTGTCGGCCCAGGGCTGGTTGCCGGTGCCAAGGTCCATCCAGCCCGGCGCGAAGTCCATGCCGGTCAGGCGCGCGTTGTGGCAGGTGGCGCAGGTGCGCTTGATGGGATTGCCCAGGCCCACGGTATTCAGGTGGGTGACGTCGCGGATGTAGAAGGGCCTGGTGAAATAGACCTCCATGCCGCGGGCGACCGAGGCGCGGAATTCGGACTGCGGGTCGCCCGCCTTGGGCTTGGCCCACTGGTCGAAGTAGCCGAACACCGGGGTCTCGAAGTTATCGCCAAGGCCGGGGGTTCCCGCGTGCATCGCCTTGGGGCCAAGGCCGCTGGGGCCGCCGGGCTCCACCAGATTACCGGCTTTCTGGTGCAGGCTTTGGGCGACGTAGAGCTGGTTTTCGAAATCGATGATCTGTTTCAGCTGGGCGTCGGAGAGCTTGGCCTTGCCCTGGAGGTGGGTCAGGTGGGCGTTGACGGCCTGGGTCTTGGGCGTCGGCTCGCGGGCGTCGGCCATGATGTTCATGTTGACGAAGCGGCCCGTCTCCGGATCGCGGTCCATCGGGCTGCCGTCCTTGATGTTGAAGGGGCTGCCGCCGTTGACGACGTACTTCATGTTGGCGACCACGCGGGGGCGCCGGTAGACCGAAACGTGCGGGTTGGAGCTCTTCAGGCCGTAGGTCGCATCGAGATTGCAGCCGGTGGGATCGGAAACCACCTCAAGGGTGAACTCCGGGTTCATGGCCGTGCCGTCGGCGTTCTTCGGCGGCCAGGGGACGAAGACGCGGAACAGGCCGTGGTTCAGCAGCAGGGAGTGCGAGGCGGCCGATCCCTGCGGAAGATTGGGACAATTTGCGCCGTCGACCGCGGCGAAGATCGGATCCTTGCCGCCGGTGGCCCGCCAGCGGTCGCGCACCGAATCGACTGACAGGCTCATGCCATTGGAGGGCTGGTGGCAGGAGACGCAGGCCCGGCCGTTGGTGCCGGTGGGCTCGAAAAAGGCGTGGCCCTTGGTGTTGATCGGCCCCGAGGCGTTCAGAAGACCGACCTGGCCGTGAGGGTTGGGATAGGCGGCTTCAGCGCCCAGGGTTTGGCCATCGCCCGGCTCCCACCAGTCGTAGGTGAAGCCGGGGGTGATGTTCGGAGAAGCGGGGGTCGGGGCGCGCTGGGCCTGGTTGGCCTGGGCGGGGGTCTGACCGGAGACATCGCCGATGGCGCCGGGACCCTTTTCCGCCTGAGACTGGGCGCTGGCCGCCACGGCCAGGGAAAGGGCCATGAGGCTGGCCGCGCCGGCCGCGAAGGGCCAGGAACGGCGGTGAGCGTCGCTACGCATAGGCATCCTCCCGCGGCTCTTGTCGGTCGGCATTGTGGCATCGCCGCCGCGCCCGTCTCCGCCGCTAAAGCCATGCGGGCGCAAGGAGATTAAGCCAAGGGTGTGGCTAATAGGCAATAGCTAATAGTATTTGACACAAACAGTTTGCTTTGCCTGAAAAGTGTGGTGAAGCTCTGCCGGCCGGCGACAATACCGGACGATCGATTTCGCACGCCCCGCGATCAACGCGGGCGGGACGGACGGCAAAAGGGGAAGGGTCTATGGAACGGAATCTGAAGCGCGCCCGCCGGGCGTTGCTGCTCTGCTCGGCTATCAGTGTCGCGGGGATCGCCGCGCCGGCCTTTGCTCAGGACGACCAGACGTCGCTGCCGGAGCTGGTGGTCACCGCCGAGCGCCGGGTGCAGAACCTGCAGGAAGTCTCGATCGCCGCGACGGTGATCAGCGGCGAAGAGCTGATCGAGCGGGGCGTCACCCAGATCGGCGATCTGCAGCGCGTGGCCCCCTCACTGGCCATCAACACCTATAACCGTTCGACCTTCGTCAACATCCGCGGCATCGGCATCGCCCAGTCGGCGCCGACCTCGACGCCGGGCGTCGCCTTCTATCTGAACGGCGGCCTGATCCCGCACGAACAGACCATTTCGCAGTCGTTCTATGACCTGGAGTCGGTTCAGATCCTGCGCGGCCCGCAGGGCACGCTCACCGGCCAGAACTCGACCGGGGGCGCCATCTATGTGACCACGCCCAAGCCGGTGATCGGCGAATTCAACGGCTATGTGGACGGCACCGTGACCGACTACAACGGCGTCCGCGCGGTGGCGGCGGCCAATATTCCGCTGACCAGTTGGGCCGCGGTGCGCATCGCGGGCATCCGCGACAAGCGCGACAGCTTCACGGTCAACGTCGGCAGCCCCAGCCAGCCCGGCAACGTCAATATGAACGCCTGGCGCGCCGACCTGCTGGTCCAGCCGTTGGAGCGGTGGACGACCAACATCCGCTACGAGAAGTATCTCAACAACAACGACTACAACGCCGTGAAGCGGCGCGGCGATACGGTCTCGACCGACCCCTTCATCATCCAGGAAGACGCCATCAGCTACTTCTTCCAGGACGGCTACCGCTCGGAAGTGGAGAGCCGCTTCGACCTGACGGACGGCATCCAGGTGCGGGCCGATGTGAACTACCAGTACGGCCTGAACCGCGACATCGGCGACGGCGACCGCACCAACACCGCCCCGGTCACGGCGGCGGGCGCCGCCCGCGGGCGGCTGGGCTACACCCAGACCATTTTCAACACCCTGATCAGCGAAGTCGACCTAATCTCGACGGGCGAGGGGCCGTTCCAGTGGGTGGCCGGCGGGTTCTATCTGACTGAGACCGTCCCGCTGGTCCTGTTCACCTATGGCAACAGCCGCGTGAACCCGGACACCGCGCCCACCAGCACCACGAGGACCAAGGCCCATAACCTGTCGCGGTCGGCGTTCGGCCAGGCGAACTGGGAGATCACCCCAACGGTCGAGCTCGTCCTGGGCGCCCGCTATTCCAAGGACACCCAGATCTATGAGCGGATCGCCGCTCCCGCGCCCACCGGCGTGGCGCGCTCCAGCGTCACCACCGGCCGCGCGGCGGTGAACTGGCACTTCAACGATGTGACCATGTTCTACGGCTCCGTGGCCAAGGGCTATAAGGCCGGCGGCGTGAACCTGGTGGCGGGCGACGCCCCCTTCAAACCGGAGGAGAACGTCGTCGAGGAAGTGGGTTTCAAGACCACCCTTTACGACGGGCGGCTGCGCCTCAATGGGGCCGCCTTCGCCTCGCAGTACTCCAACCTGCAGCTTTCCAGCCTGACGCCGGCGCGCCTGCCGACCACGGCCAACGTGCCGGAGTCCAAGTCGCACGGCGCCGAACTGGAAGCCGAAGCCCTGCTGGGCCCGGTAAGGCTCAACGCCGGGGTCGCCTATCTGCAGGCGGAAACGGACTCGGTCGCCTCGATCCTCAACAACACCCTGACCCCCAGCGTCCTGCAGACGGTGCCGGTGGGCAGCGGCCTGCCCTTCTCGCCGGAGTGGACCTTCAACGCCGGGATCGAGCGGGACTTCGAGGCCTTCGGCGGGACCATCACGCCGCGCCTGCAGGTATCGCACCTGTCGGAGCAATACGCCTCGATCTTCCGCAGCGCGGTCACCCTGGTGCCGGACAGGACGATCTGGGACGCCCGGATCTCCTACAACAGCGGCGGCGCCTGGCGGGCGGAGGTGTTCGCCAACAACCTCTCGGACGAGACCTATATCGCGAGCCAGGTTCAGAACGCCTCGTCGACCAACGGCGGCATCATCTATGGCGCCCGCCGGCTGGTGGGCGTGCGATTTGTGGTCAGGGCCGATTGATGATCCGGCGCCGTCCGGCCATGCTCGTCGCCGTCAATTAAGAGGCGGCATCGATGAGAGCGCTGGACGGCGTCAAGGTCCTGGACCTGACCCACGCCCTGGCGGGCCCGTTCTGCACCTATCAGCTCCAGCTCCTGGGCGCGGAGGTGATCAAGGTCGAGCGGCCCGGCAAGGGTGACGACTTCCGCGATTTCGGCCGGCCGGAGGATTGGCCGGTGGGGCCGTCCTTCGTGGCGGTCAACGGCGGCAAGCGCTCGATCACCATCGATCTGAAATCCAAGGACGGGATCGCCATCGTGCGGCGCCTGGCCAAGGGAGCGGACGTGGTCATCGAAAACCTGCGCCCCGGCGCGGCCGAGGCCCTGGGCCTGGGGTTCGCGACCCTGAAGGCCGATAATCCGAAACTGATCTATTGCTCGATCTCGGGGTTCGGCCAGACGGGGGATATGGCCCCGTGGCCGGCCTATGATCACACCATCAAGGCCATGGCCGGGATGATGTGGACCGGGGAAGAGGATGACATCCCCGACCAGGGACGGGGGTTCTCCGTCGACTGTTTCAGCGGCTATCTGGCCTATGCGTCGATCCTCTCAGCGCTGGTGCGGCGCGAGCGGTCGGGCGAGGGGCAGAGGCTGGATGTCTCGATGCTCGATTCCAGCCTGGTGCTGATGGGCGTCGGCCTGGTGCGTAAGATGATCACCGGCGATACCGATTCAGCCATCCAGCCCATCGTCCACGATCGCCCGACGGTGGGACCATTCCGCACCACCGACGGCTGGCTGTGGCTCTCCGCCAATTTCCAGAATCACTACGAGAGCCTGTGCCGGATCATCGGCGCTCCGGAGCTGATCACCGATCCGCGCTTTTCGGACGTCAGGTCCCGCAACGCCCGCGCCTCCGAGCTGCGGGCCGTCCTCGCTGACCGCCTGGCGGGCCATTCGGCGGCCGATCTCGAGCGGCGCCTGATGGAGGCCGGGTGCCCGGCCGCCAAGGTGCGCACCACCGATGAGACCCTGGCCATCCCGGCCATGGCCGAGCGCGATATGCTGCTGCCGACCACGGCGGAGGGCGGCAGGCCCGTGAGACTGATCAACGCCGGCTTTCAAGCCGATAGGGACGGGCCGGCGTTGAGCGGACCCGTGCCGGCGCTGGGAGCCGATACGGAGGCTGTGCTGGCCGGCGCCGGTTACAGCGAAACGGAAATCGCCGATTTCAAACGGAACAGCGTTATCTAAATAGGTGGTATAACGCGAAACAGTTTGCGTCACATACTATCATGCGGGATAGTCCCCCTGCCCTTGCTGATATCTGAGGCAAGTGCGTGAAATTCCCTGTGCGCCTTTGTCGCCCGGCGTCTCCTGTGCGCCGGGCGATTTTTTGTGTCCGCAAGACGGCTTGGACGCCGCATCCCTTAGTGATTGTATGGCTCACAAACATAAGGGGAGACTCTCCATGAAGACCTTTCGAACCGGCCTTGCCCTGGCCGCCGTGTCGCTGATCGCCGGGGCGGCCCTGGCCCAGCCGCCAGCCGCGCCGTCCTCTTCGCTTACGCCACCCCCGAACGCCCCGCCGCCGAGGGAGACCGCGCCCGGCCCGCTGGCGGTGACGGTCGAGGCCAATCCCGGCCTGATGACCCACACGATCTACCGGCCGGCGAACCTTGCCGCCGTCAGGGCCAACGACCGCCTGCCGATCGTTGCCTGGGGGAACGGCGCCTGCTCCAACGCGGGGCTGCTGTTCTCCAACTTCCTTCGGCAGATCGCCTCACACGGCTACATGGTGATCGCGTCTGGGCCCCTGAACGCGCCGCTGCCGGCCTACGCCAGCGGCCGGACCACCAATCCCAAGCCCGACGGATCGGTCCCGGCGGGACAGACCAAGGACGAGGACCTGATCAAGGCCATCGACTGGGCGATCGCCGAGAACGGCAGGGCGGGCAGCCCCTATGCCGGCAAGCTCGATCCCTCCAAGGTGGCGGTCATGGGCCAGTCCTGCGGCGGCCTGCAAGCCACCTGGGCGGCGGCGGACCCCCGGGTCAAGACGGCGGTGATCTGGAACAGCGGCGTCTTCGTCACCGCCGCGCCGTCACCGGGCGGCCGCAGCATGAGCGGCGCGACCAAGGATAGCCTGAAGAAGTTCCACGCCCCGGTGGCCTATTTCCTCGGGGGGCCGAGCGACAGCGCCTATCCCAACGGATCGGACGACTTCGCCAAGCTGACAACGGTCCCGGCCTTCTTCGGCAGCATCAACTCCGGCCACGGCGGCACCTATCAGCACCCGGGCGGCGGCTGGTTCGGCTATACCGCGGTCAAGTGGCTGGATTGGCGCCTGAAGGGCGATGCGCAGGCGGCCAAGGTGTTCGCCGGGCCCGACTGCGAGCTTTGCAGGAACCCGATCTGGGAAGTGAAGCGGAAGAATATGTGACGAGGCGCTACAGTCTGACCCCTGCCGGCGGCCCCGGCGGGGCGTCGCTCTCGGCGTCCTGTTCGGAGCCATAGCTGAGCATCATCTTGCGCTGCTCGCTACGCGGATCGTTCTCCATCCGCGGCTTGTGGTCCCAGATCATGGTCGGGCGGGTGCGGGCGTTATAGGGCGTCCAGGCCGGGACGCCGGGCGCGCGGGGGACCCCCGTGCGGGCGAAGTTGGCCCAGGTGGCGCTCATCAAGTCGGCGAGGCGTTGAGCCTCTGGCGTAACGGGCCCGACGATGTTGGCGGCTTTCGCCAGGGTGTCAAAGACGAAGGGGATTTCCGAGGCGTGCGGCGCGAAGAAGCGGCCGTTCTGCACCGGGGAGTGGCGGTAGAAGCTGTAGAGATAGGCCGGGGCGCCGCCAGAGGACGCGGCTTGGGCCGCCTTGCGTTCGGCCTGGATGGTCGAATCCAGGAAATAGCCCCGGTCGGTGCTGGCCATATAGGCGATCTCGGCATTGGTGCTGGCCGGGTAAAGGCGCTTGTACATGGCGAAGGTCTGCGGCCCCTTGCCGGCCGGGGTGATGGCCTGGAGTTCGCGCTGCAGGCCGGCGTCGGAGAGACTGTCCATGCGCCCGTCCGTGCCCATGAAGGCGGAGGCCTCGGTGCGGTTGGTGCCGATCATCATGGGGATGTGGCGCGACATGAACGGCGCGTCGGGCTCGAAGGGGTGGCGCGGCAGGTTGCGGCCGTCGACGGCCGGGCGCCACTGGCCAAGACCGTTGCTGGCCTTGGCGGCCGCGGCCTGCAGCTGGGCCATGGGGACCTGCTGGATGCGGTCGACATCGGCCGGCGCGATATTGAGTTCGGCGAGCAGGCGCCTCGCCTTCATCGCCGCGAGCTCGAAGCTGTCCATGCGCAGGGCTGAGCCCGACTGCACCACGGCGCGGTGGAAGAGGCCCTGAGCGGGAACAAAGCTCATCATCATCGAGGTCTTGCGGCCGCCGCCGCTTTCGCCGTGGATCAGCACGCGGCTGGGGTCACCGCCAAAGCGCTCGATATTGTCGCGCACCCATTGCAGGGCGAGCACGCAGTCGAGCATCCCGGCGCAGGCGCTGTCGGCGTATTTGGCGCCGTATTCGGCGAGGTTCAGATAGCCCATCACATTGAGGCGGTGGTTCACCGTGACGATGACCACGTCCTGTTTGCTGGCGATGTTGACCCCGTCGTACCAGGCCGAGGAGCCGGATCCGCTGGCGAAGCCGCCGCCGTGCATCCAGAACATCACCGGCCGTTTGCCCGAGGTGGAAGGGGTCCACACGTTGAGGACCAGGCAGTCCTCGGATGCCGGGGGCGGGGTCCCTCCCCCGCTGATCGGGCTGGGGTAGCGGACGGGGGCGGGGCCTGTTCCAGGCGTGGCGGGCGGAGTCGGCGGGCCTGCGGCGGCCTGGGGCGCGGTCGGGCCATAGGCGAGGGCGTCTTTCACCCCGGACCAGGGGGCGGGCTTTTTCGGCGGCAGGAAGCGCATCGCGCCGCCAGTAGGGGCGCCGTAGGGAATGCCTTTGAACACCAGGACGCCGCGCTCGGTGGCGCCGCGCACCCGGCCGGAGGCGGTTTCCACCACCGGAGCCGCCTGGCCAAACGCTGGCCCCGCCGCGGCGACAAGCAGGCCCGAGGCCCCGACAACGAAGCGGCGGTCTACGATCATGAATTCCTCCCTCGGCGCTTGGCGCTCTTGGCGGAAAGGCTATCGCATTTTGTATGGGTGACAAACAATCTGAAGGCCGCCCATAGGCGATCGGGCCACTGAGCGCCGATCATGGCGCCGCGGTTTGTCCTGGCTGTTTCCGGGTCAATGCGGGCGTTCGCCGGGAAGGGCCTCCATCCGGTCCAAGCGTCTTAGCGCCGCGCGCACCTCGTCGAAGCGCACCGGCTCGACGGTGCCAAGGAGCCATCTCAGGCCGGGCTCGTCCTGCACCGCCGAGGCGTCTGACGCCCACGAAGAGAGAATCTCCCGCTTCTCGCGCAAACTGAGGTGAGGGTCCTTCACAACCTCGTCCGGGCTCTGAAAGCCAACGGCCGGACGGATGCCCCGTTCAAGCGCGGTCCTCAGACTGCAGGGCGCAAAGCCGCCGTAAAGGCCGAAGGCCTGTTCTGTCGTCGCTAGTCGCATCTTCCTGTCTCCTGCAATCTCCTGTCTTGGTGAGCGCGGGTCGTGCGATCCGGAATTCAGATGGGCTGACCCCGGGCGAGATCCAAAGAGGAGCTCACGGCGGTGAGGCCGGAACGCGGCGGAGGTTCCGGCTGCTCCTCCTCGGTCATGCAGGACGTGGACGTACGAGTCACAACCTGGGGCGGACGGCCATCGCCAAAGGCGCGGTATTCGATGCTGCGCGTGCAAAGACCATCGCCCGACAGGGTCGAGACCATCGAATACCCCTGCGCGCCCAGCGGCGGCGCGCCAATGCCAGCCAGCAAGAGGTCCGGCGCCGCGAACGGTGAGGCCGGCCAGAAGAGATCCGACGCCGGCGAAAGTCCCGCGAGGACTGGCGCTGGCGAGGCGAAGCTCACCAGCGGCGGCGTATCGCCGGCATAGCGGATCTGCGCGTGGGATCCATCAGGCAGGCGGACATCGAGCACGTGAGCGCTCCTTCCGCCGGCGATCACCAATCCGGCAGCGCCCGCCAGGGCGATCACGGCGCCCGCAACAAGGGCTTTGCGAGAGGGTCGCATGAATATCTCCGGTTAGGGTTTCGAGAAAAGGCCCCCGAGGCCGGCGAAGGCGACGCCTGCCCCGGAGGCGGGACCTGCGCCCGGTCAGTGGCTGGTCATTCCGGCGTTGATCGGGATGCGCTTCACCCGTGACTGGCTCTGCTCGGACTTGGGCGCGATCACGGTCAGGACGCCGTTGCGGAACCGCGCCTGAAGGCGATCCTCATCTATATCGCCGAGCGCCAGGCGACGCTCAAAGCGGCCATAGACGCGTTCGCTGAAAGCACGGCTTCGGTCTTCCGTCTCCGCGCGTTTCTCCCCGCGAAGGATCAGAACGCCGTCCTCGAGCAGGACCTCGACGTCCTTTTCCTCAAGACCGGGGAGTTCGGCGGTCACCCGGTACTCGCTGTCGGCGTCCTGGACCTCCAATTGGGGCCAAGTGACGTGGCCGCCCCGGAGCGCGGGCGAATCGAAGCCCCTGAAGACATCGTCAAACAGGCGGTTCATCTCCCGGTGAAGGGTGAAGAGGGGGCTTGTGGCCGCGTCCTGTGCGGCCGGCAGATTGCGGCCCCGGTCGCTTGATCGAGACCAGGGAACAAGATCGTGGACGTTCATGACAATCCTCCTTTCTGCACTTGAATTGTGAGCGCCGGGCATTGGTAGTCCCGGCGGTCGGCTCAAATCGGACGCCGGTCGCGGTCTAGGCGGCGCGACGCTCCGTCTGCCCATCGTCGATCCGCGGCACGTCCGGCGGGTTTTGTGAGGCGCCAATTTCGATGCGACGGGGCTTCAGCGCTTCGGGCACTTCACGCACCAGATCGATGGACAGCATGCCGTTGTCAAAAGCGGCCGACTTGACCACCGCGTAGTCCGCCAGTTCGAACCTCCGCTCGAAGTTGCGCGCCGCGATTCCGCGATGCAGGTAGGTTCTTGCGCCCTCGTCGTCCTCCTTGGCCTTGCGCCCGGAGACGATCAGCAGATTGGGCTTCGCCATGACCTCAAGTTCGTGGGCGGCAAAGCCGGCGGCGGCCAGGGTGATACGATAGCTGTCGTCGCCGGTCCTTTCGATGTCGTAAGGCGGATAGCTGCGATCACCCTCGCTCCGCATCGCGCTGCCGATGAGGTCCGCCACCCGATCGACGCCGATGATCGACCGGTGAAGGGGTGAAAAATCATATGCCGTTCTCATTTTCCATCTCTTCGGAATGAGCAAGTTGGACCTGAGAGGCACCCGGAAGCGCGGGCGCCTCCTGACTGTCGCCGAGCCCTTTCGGCGCTCGGCGGAAAAAAATTAGGAAGGCCCCAAAAACGCGTCAAGGTCCTCGTTTGCCGATTTTTTTGACGTTTCCACCTCGCTCGGCGCGGGGCCGTATGCGGCGGACGGGGTCCGACGTGGTCGGGCGGAAATCCGGTGCGCCCCTCGCGGGATTGGCGGCCCAGTTCATCGTCGAGGGGTGCGACAGGCGGCTCTGTTCGCACCCCCTTGACCGGGCAGACAACGGCCTGGCGACCCAGGCCCTATCGGACCGGCGGCGGCGCCTCTTGAGGCGCGGCGGCATCGCCGGCCGGCGGCGCGGGGGGCAGCGGCGGGGCGTTGAGAAACTTGCCGGTCAGGTACATGGAGACCGAGCGCTTTTCGCTGTCGCTGATGGTGTCGCCCATGACCTTCATCTTACCGACGGTCAGCGACTCGTAGATGTGGTCCGCGGTCATGGCCAGAAGCTCGGTCCTGGGCGGAGTGTTGGGATTGGGCGGGCCATGGCAGCTTTCGCACAGGGCGGCCCAGGTCCGGGCGCCTTCGGCGGCGCCCTTCATCATGATCTTCATCTGCTCGGGCGTCGGCTGTTGCGCGAAGGCGGCCGCACACAAGAGAAAGCTTCCGAGCGCCCCCGCGCCAAGCATTCCCGCCCTCGACATCGACCGATCTCCCTTGCTCATGGCGTTGTGAATACCGCCTCTAACCTGACCGCAGGCTGAACGCCAAGTCTTAGGAGGGCAGGAAGCCGTTCAGGTAGATCTCGAGGTTGGTGTAGCCCCCGGCCGCTGTCCTGGCCCCATCCACGGGGTCGGCGGAATTGAGGCCCCGGCTGCGCTCATAGGGGTCAGGCATGCCGTCGCCGTCGCTGTCCACCGGCGGGACCTTGGAGACAAGAACAGGCCAGCCGCCGACGTCGGCCTCGGTGTCGATAATCCGGTGGCTGCGGTCGGCGACCCCTGAGATGATCCGCTTGTCCACCGCGTCGCGGACGTAGGAGGCGCCGGCGGAGGCCAGCACCCGCGCATAGGCCGCCTGCCAGGTCTCGGTGCGCACCGCGGGCATGGGGAGGGGGCCCGGCAGGCGATTGCCGTGGATGCCGGTCACCAGGCTCCAGGGATCGGCCGGAACCTGGCCGTTCATGGCGTTGGCCTCGAACCAGGACCTCGCGAGGATGTTCTGTTCCTTGAAGGCCTTGGCGCCCGTCGAGTTCGGGCCGGCGACATAGGCATTGGCGACGAAGTTGTAGACGGCGTTGGAATTGGTATCGGCGTTGTAGCCGCTGGCCTCCCCCGCCCAGTTGTAGAAGACGTTGTTGCGGAAATCGAAGAAGGCCCCTTCTGGATCGTCCTTGGCCTCGGCGTAGTTGCCCGGGCGCGGCATGCGGGCCTCATGGCTGGCCCACAGGTTGTGGTGGAAGGAAAACTGGCTGCCCATGCCGCCGCGCACCAGGCTGCCGTAGCCGTGTTTCCCCTTGTCGTGGACCGACTTGTTGAGGCTTTCGGCGATGATGCACCATTGGACGGTGACGTCCTGGGGTCCGGCCTCGCGGCTGGCGTAGCGCTCCGACACCGACAGGGTCTCGTCCACCGACCAGCTGGCCGACAGGTGGTCGAGGATGATCCGCCGGCCCCGGCGCACCCAGACCGCGTCCTCCTGCACGCCTGAGGCGCTGCCCAGCCGCGCGCGGATATAGCGGATCACCACATCGCCGGCGCTGACCACCAGGGGCTGGTCGCGAAGCGTGATCCCATCGCCCGGCGCCGTCTGGCCGGCGATGGTCAGGCGCGGCTCGGTGATCCTCAAGGGCGACTTGAGGGCGATCGTGCCGGAGATATCGAAGATCACCGTGCGCGGGCCCCTGGCCTCGACGGCGGCGCGCAGGCTGCCGGGACCCGCGTCGTTGAGATTGGTGACCTTGATCACAGCCCCGCCGCGGCCGCCGAGAGAATAGCGCCCGGCCCCCTCGGCCCCGGGAAAGGCGTCGAGCCTGGGCGCCTGGGCGGCGCAGGCGAGGGCCGCGACGGCGGCCAGGGCCATGGTCTTGAACCTGAAGCTTTTCATAGCCACCTAAGGTTCAACGCAACGGCCTGGCGCCGCAAGGGCCAAACCGGTGCGGAAGTCGCTTTAGATCCAAGGGCTTCTATTAACGTGAACCGCGCCGTCCTCTTCGACAGCCCCTTCCTTCTGGGGTTTGAACACACAAGGCTCCTCATCGAGCGCGCCGCCAAGGCCGCCTCGGAAGGCTATCCGCCCTACAATGTGGAGGAGCTGGCCGGTGACCGTCTGCGCATCACCCTGGCGGTGGCGGGTTTCTCGCAAGGCCAGCTGTCGGTGAGCGTCGAGGAAAGCCAGCTGGTGGTCCAAGGCAAGCGCGAGAGCGCCCCACCGACGGCCGACGACAAGGCGTTTCTGCACCGGGGCATCGCCGCCCGGTCCTTTGTCAGGACCTTCGTCCTGGCGGACGGCATGGAGGTCGCCGATGCGATCCTCGAACACGGCCTGTTGCACATCGACTTGGTGCGGCCGGAGCCGGAAAAACGGGTCAAGACGATCCCGATCCGGACCGGGCCTTGAACGCACCGTCAAGCGAAGCCTTGAACCGCCTCAGGTTTGGGGCGTTGATTTTTCCTAGGAGGTGGTCTGATGACACCGCAACCATTCACCAATGAAGCCTTCGTGGCCCTCGGCGGCCCGGATCTGGTCTATGTCCGCCCCATTAAGGCGGCCGAGATTCTGGCCGACACGCCCGTGGAGGCGATCCAAGGGGTCGATCTGCATCCCGACCAGACGCTCTATGCGGTGCACCGCGCCGACGGCGAACGCCTCGCCGTCATGGTCGACAAGAGCTCGGCCGTCGCGGCGGCCATCGCCCATGAACTCGCGCCGGTTTCGGTGCACTGAGGGAATAGGCTCCCGGAGGGGAGCTGAAGGTCCCGCGGTGGCGAAAGCTGCTGCGGGATTTTTCTTGGGTGTCGTTCTGGGGGACTGTCCCGCCAGGGACTGTCCCCGACGCGGAGGGTCAACCACCACAAGCTGTGGGAATTTCACACAGGGGTGTCGGGGACAGTCCCCGAAGGGACAGTCCCCTAGGCCGCCGCCGTCTGTTTTTCCTGGACCAGCAGGGCGAGGATGGCGTCCAGGCCGTGGGCCTGGCGCAGCTGGGAGCGCAGTTCGCCGGCGCGCAGCAGGCGGGAGACCTTGGCCAGCGCCTGGAGGTGTTCGAAGGCCGAGGCTTCCACCGGGGCCAGCAGGGCGAAGATGAGATCGACCGGCTGGTCGTCCATGGCCCCGAAGTCCACGGGAGTCTCAAGCTTGATGAAGACGCCGCGCATCTTGGTCAGGCCGCGCAGGCGGGCGTGCGGGGTGGCGACCCCGTGGCCGACGCCGGTAGAGCCTTGCGCCTCGCGGCGGGTCAGGGCGGCGAGCACGGTCGAGGGCTTGAGGCCGTAGTTACGGCCGGCGATCTCGGCGATGATGGACAGCGCCTGACGCTGGTCGTGAGCGCTAACCCGCGGCGCTATGGCGCTGCGTTCCAGCAGAAACTCGATATCCAAGGTCGCCCCCGAACTAAAGCCAGTCACAAGCCGCAGAGTGAGGTGCGGCAGCCCGAACAAACGCGGTCTACACCATTTCGATCCCGCGCGGCGCGCGGCATGTGGTCACTGTCTTATGATAGTTTAGTTACTATTTTGGACCGCCGTTCAGC
The DNA here is from genome assembly GCA_002398405.1 of Caulobacteraceae bacterium UBA5005. Taxonomy (GTDB): domain Bacteria; phylum Pseudomonadota; class Alphaproteobacteria; order Caulobacterales; family Caulobacteraceae; genus UBA5005. Next base: position 8,346 of record DGYN01000024.1, on the reverse strand, counting down.
GAGCGCGTCCTGGCCGGATCGATCCAGCCGATATTGCCGTCGGGGCGGCGATAAACAACTGAGATGCCTCCGTGGGCGGCGTTTCTGAACACCACTGTCTGCGCCTCGGTCAGATCGAGTTCCATGACCGCGCCGGAGACGGTGAGGGTTTTGAACACCGCGTCCGATTCGGCGATGACCATGCGGGCGGGCGGGCCGTCCTCGTGACCATCCGAAAAGGCCTCGTCGTCCTCGCCCTCGGGAGCGCGCAGGACGAAGTAGGACGCCGTTTCCGCCGCCCGGGCGCTGGCCGCCGTGGAGTGGCTTCGCAAGCGCTGCTTGTAGCGGCGGATACGCGTCTCGACCTTGTCGAGGGCGACTCCGAAGGCCGAGTGGGCGTCAGCCCCAAGGCCATGACTGCGGAGCTGCTGGCCTGAGGCGAGCTGCACGCCGCAATCTACGCGGAATGAATGACCATCGCGGCTGACGACCACGTCGGCGTCGCCGCCGCGATCGAAGTACTTACCAATGGTGTTTTGGAGTTCGTCTGAGACTCGCGTTCGCAGAGCCTCACCGACGTCGACATGCTTGCCGGACACTTGGACTTGCATAACCACAGTCGACGCCCGCCAGGGGGCGCTGTCAAGCGAAGAGCCGGGATTTTAGAAACCCAACATTGTGATGATCTTTTGCACCGCCATGCTGACCGCGCCCGCCGTGACGACCAGGAGACCGACGCTGACCCCGAACACGGCATAGCCCACCAGGGCGATGATGCCGTCGCGCTGGAACAGGCCCAGGGAGAGGGCCCCGATGCAGAGGGCCGGGGCGAGATTGCCAAGCGGAATCGGAAAGATGAGGACGATGGCCAGAAGGGTGCAGACCACTCCGATGATGCGGTCGCCGATCGGACCGAACAGCCAGGAAAGGCGCGGCCGCGAGATCTTCTCGATGGCCTCGAGCCTGGGGATCAGGGGACTGATCAGTTTCTGCAGGTCGCTGGATTTGACCTGGCGGTTGTAGACGAACCTCGGCAGCCAGGGCCGGCGAAAGCCAAGGGCCACCTGCGGAGCAAGCAGCACCAGCGGCAGGCCCAGGATCGAGGACGAGCCGGGCGGCAGGGGCAGGGTGTTGGGGATGGCGAAGATGAACATCAACGCCCCGAAGGCCCGGCGGCCGAACAGCAGCACGATCTCGCCCACGGTCAGGGCGTCGTCGTCGCTCGCCTCGCACAGCGTGCGCAGTGTCACCGACAGGGGCTCACGCGTATCGCTACGCTGGGAGGCGGGGTCCATTAGGCTCCTGGGGAGAGGTCCTACGAATCTAAGACCCTGAAATGGCTGATCAGCCGACTTGTTTCAACAGCCGCCGCCGTTCCACCGAAGATGGGATGCGCATGGCCTCGCGATATTTGGCGACAGTGCGTCTGGCGATGTCGACGCCGGCCTCCTTGAGGATGTCGACGATGGCGTCGTCGGAGAGCACGGCTTCGGCCTCCCGTTCGGCGTCGATGAGGCCCTTGATCTTGTGACGCACGCTCTCGGCGGAGTGGGCCTCGCCGCCGGAACTGGACGCAATCGAGGCGGTGAAGAAGAATTTCATCTCGAAAAGGCCGCGGGGAGTGTTGAGATATTTGTTGGAGGTGACCCTGCTGACCGTCGATTCATGCATGCCGATGGCGTCGGCGACGGTCTTGAGATTAAGCGGCCGCAGGTGCTCGATGCCATAGGCCAGGAACATGTCCTGCTGGCGGACGATTTCGCTGGCGACCTTGAGCACCGTCTTGGCGCGCTGGTCGAGGCTGCGGATCAGCCAGTTGGCCTGGGCCAGGCACTCTGAGACGAAGACCTTTTCGGCGTCGTTGCGCACGCCGCCGGAAACCTGGGCGTGATAGCGCTGATCGACCAGGAGGCGCGGCAGGGTGTCGGTGTTGAGCTCGACGTGCCACAGGCCGTTCGAACCCTCGCGGATGAAGACATCGGCGGTGATTGGTTGCGACGGCTCGCCGCCAAAGCAGGCGCCGGGGCGCGGCGTGAGGCCCTTCAGCTCGGCGATCATGTCGCGCAGGTCCTCGTCGTCGACGGCGCAGGCGCGCTTCAAGGACGCCATGTCGCGGCGGGCGAGGAGTTCGAGGTTCTGGACCAGGGCTTCCATGGCCGGATCGTAGCGGTCGCGTTCCTTCAGCTGCAGCGCCAGGCATTCGGGGACGTCGCGGGCGAAGACGCCGGTGGGTTCGAAGCCCTGCAGGACGGTGAGCACCTGTTCGATCAGTTCCGGTTCGCAGCCGAGACGTTCGGCCAGTTCCATCAGGTCGGCGCGCAGATAGCCGCCCTCGTCGACCGAATCGATCAGCACCGTGGCGATGGCGCGGTCGGTGTCTGAGAGGCCCGCGACGGCAAGCTGGTCGTTGAGGTGGTCGGCCAAGGTCTTTTCGGCGACCAGCCGGTCTTCGAAACCCTCGCCGTCGGTCTCGAAGGAGCCGCCGGAGCCGCCGGCCCTGGACCAGTCGATATCGCCGCCGGCCTGGAAAGCTTCCTGGGCGGCTTCGCCGGCGTCCCCGGTCGCGCGGTCGCCGGGGGAGGCGCCGTCGTAGAGATCGTCGTGCCGGGCGTCCATGTCGGAGGCGGCGTGGTGTTCGGAAACGTGGTCGACGTCGAAGTCGTCGGAGGCGGCGGCCTGTTCGGCGATTTCGGGCTCTGCGGTCGTGTCACGGTCGTCGCGGGAGAGCAGGGGGTTCTTCTCGAGTTCCTCCTCGACGAAGGCCTCAAGCTCGATATTGGAGAGCTGCAGGAGCTTGATCGCCTGCTGCAGCTGGGGCGTGATGACGAGCCCCTGCCCCTGCCGAATCTCCAATCTTTGGCCGAGCGCCACTAAGCGTGCCCCTGGTTGGCGTGGTTCTTGCTTTGAGGCTTAACCCTAAGAGCCCGACTGATTAGTTAATGGCGCCGCGAAAGTTCGCCGCAGGCCTCAACCCGCTACCGCCAGCCAGATCACGTGCTTAGCGCCCCGCCCTCCCCCGCGGCGGGCCGGGACGCGCGCCTCCTCGACCCTGAACCCGGCCGCGGCCAGGCGCTTGGTAAACCCTGCATGGGGCGCCGAGGACCAGACGGAAAGGACCCCGCTGGGGGTCAAGGCGGCTTTGGCGCGGGCGAGACCTGAGGCGTCGTAGAGGGCGTCGTTGGCCGCTCGGGTAAGGCCTTCGGGGCCGTTGTCGACATCAAGCAGGATGGCGTCATAGGGACCCTTCCCGATCGAGGCGCTGACGTCTTCGACGGCGACCTGGACCCTAGGATCGTCCAGACAGTCGCCGAAGACAGGGGCCATGGGGCCCTTGGCCCACTCGACCACGGCGGGGAGGAGTTCGGCGACGACGATCCGCGCATCCTTGGGCGCGATGGCCAGGGCCGCGCGCAGGGTGAAGCCCATGCCAAGGCCGCCGATCAGGAGACGGGGGGCCTTGCGATTCGCGATCCTGGCCAGCGTCAGGGCGGCGAGGGATTCCTCCGAGCCATGGAGGCGGCTGTTCATCAGGGTGATGGGGCCGGCCATGATCGAATATTCGTCGCCCCGGCGCATCAGGCGCAGCTCTCCCCCGCCGCCGGGGACGGTCGCCGTGTCGAGGAGGATCCAGGGCGTCATGGCGGCCACCTTTAGCGGGATCGCTCCGCGCCCGCATGCGTTTGATCGGTGAAACGACTGGAGGGAATCATGGAACTCGCCGCCTATCCGACGCCGCAGCGGAAAAACCGGTCCCGTATCGACCTCCTGGCCGACCGGGCGCCGCGCGCGATCCGCCCGCAGGCCGGGGCCGCCGCCCTGGCCGCCGACAAGCTCGTCACCGCGTCAATGCGGGCGCAAACGGCGGTCAAGACCAGGCCGCTGCCCTATGCCCTGACCGCGCTGGCGATCGGGGCCGGGATTGGGCTCATAGCTTTTGGCCCAAGCCGCCGGGCCATCGGCTCGGCCCTTGGCAAGGCGGGGCATTCGTCCGTGCACGCCCTTGGCCGGCAGCTGGGCAAGGAGCTTCGAAGCTTCTTCCGCTAGGGTTTGTCCTAGTCGAACCGGTCGCCCAGATAGACTCGGCGGACGTCCGGATTGGCGAGGATCTCCTCAGGGCTTCCCTCGAACAGCAACTCGCCGCCGTGGATGATGGCCGCGCGGTCGATGATGCCCAGCGTCTCGCGGACGTTGTGGTCGGTGATGAGGACGCCCAGGCCCCGGCCCTTGAGGTAGTTGATGACCTCGCGGATGTCGGAAATGGCCAGGGGGTCGATGCCGGCGAAGGGCTCGTCCAGCAGCATGAAGGCGGGGTCGGAGGCGAGCGCGCGGGCGATCTCGACCCGGCGGCGTTCCCCGCCCGAGAGGGAGCCGGCTGGGGCGTCCTTCAAATGGGAGATGTGCAGTTCTTCCAGGAGCTCAGCGACCTTGGCCTTGGCCGCCCGGTCGTTCTTTTCGCGCAGCTCGACGACGGCCATGACGTTTTCGGCGACGCTCATGCCGCGGAAGATGGAGGTTTCCTGCGGCAGGTACCCCAGGCCCATGCGGGCGCGCTGGAACATCGGCTGGCGGGTGATGTCGAGGCCGTCCAGATAGATGGCGCCCTGATCGGCGGGGATCAGGCCGGTGATCATATAGAAGCAGGTGGTCTTGCCCGCGCCGTTGGGGCCCAGCAGGCCCGCGACCTCGCCCCGGCCAAGATGCAGGGACACGTCCTTGACGACGGTGCGGCCCTTGAAGGCCTTGCCGAGGTGCAGGACCTTGAGGCCCTCTCCGGAAGGGGCGGTCTCGACGCTCACTTCTTGGCGGAGCCTTTCGGGAAGATCACGCCGCGCACCTTGCCCTTGAGCTCGGCGGCGTCGGAATCAAGGCGCACCACCAGGCTTTCGGAGGTGGTGACGTCATTGCCGCGCATGGCCACGACATTGCCGGTGAAGGTGGCAAGTTCCTTGGTCATGTCATAGACGGCGACATCGGCGCGGATGCTCTGATCGGGCGTGACATAGAAGACATCGCCCCGGGCTTCGATGCGCTCAATATCGCCGCATTCGCCCCGGACCTTGGCGTGATAGGCGGTGACTGAGCGGCCGCGCAGGCGGGTCTTGTCCTGGGTGAGTTCGACCCGCTCCTCCAGTTTTGTGGTGCAGGCCACCGGATCATAGCCGCCGCCGCCGTCCGCCTTGACGTCCAGAGGGGCGTTGGGGTCGATCTTGTACGGCAGCTGCTGGGCGACGGCCGGGACCACAGCGGCGGCGCCGAGGAGGGCGGCGGTGGCGATCACGATGGCTTTCTGCATGGCGTTTCTCATTTCGGGTTGATCGTCCCCCTGACGCGCCCCTTGAAGGTCACCGCCCCGTTCTTGGCGATCACATAATCATCCGCGGTGATCTTGCCCATGTTGTTATCGATCTGGATGCCGCCGCGGCCCGGCGCGCTGCGGTCGGTGATGACGCCGGTCTTGGTGTCGATCAAGGCTTCCTGGGTGCGGATCGTCCCGCCGTCGCCGTCGACGATGACCACATCGCCCCGAAGGATCAGGTCGGTGGAGCCGTCCACATAGATCCCCTGGTTGGCGCGCACCTTGCCGGCGCCGAGGTTGAAGGTGGGGTCGGTGAGGGAAATCTTGCCCTCTTCCCGCGCATCGCGCAGGGCCCGCTTGGCGGCCATCAGGAAGGCGCGGTCATTGTCGTCGCGGCCGAAGAACTTCCAGTTCAGCATCTGGATATCGGCGATCTCGGCGGGACCCGCAGGGGCCTGGGGCATCAGTCCGCGGGCGATCACCCAGCCGGCCAGGGCGACCAGTATGGCGAGGATCGAGGCCGGCAATGCCTTGCGCCAGAACCCGACCACCATCGAGCGGCGGCGGCAGGCCTCGATCACGGCTCTGCGAGCGGGGGGCAGATGGGACGGCAGGCCTGCGTCCATGACGGGCCTCAGCTGTGGGCGAAGATGTCGGCCTCTTCCCAGCCCGCGAGGTCGAGGCGGGCGCGGGTCGGCAGGAATTCGAAACAGGCGGCGGCGAGATCGGCGCGGCCCTCGCGCTCCAGCATGAGGTCGAGCTTTTCGCGCAGGGCGTGGAGATTGAGGACGTCGGAGGCGGCGTAGGCGATCTGTTCAGGCGAAAGCTCCGCGGCGCCCCAGTCGCTCGACTGCTGGGCCTTGGAGATATCGATGCCGAGGAGTTCCCGGGTGACGTCCTTCAGGCCATGGCGGTCGGTGTAGGTGCGGACCAGCTTAGACGCGATTTTGGTGCAGTAGACCGGCGCGGTGATGACCCCCAGGTGCAGGAGGAACATGGCGATGTCGAAGCGCCCGAAGTGGAAGAGTTTGAGCACGCCCCGGTCGCGCAGCAGTCGCTTGAGGTTGGGGCAGGCGTAGTCGGGGCGGTTCAGCTGAACCACGTGGGCGTCGCCGTCGCCGGACGAGAGCTGCACCACGCACAACGGGTCGCGGCCGAGCCTAAGGCCCATGGTCTCCGAGTCGATGGCCACCACCGGGCCAAGATCCAGGCCGTCGGGGAGGTCCCCCTTGTGCAGATGGTTGGTCAAAGCGCGCCTCCGTCCATGGGCTATGTAGAGCGCCCTGGCGGCGATGCAAAGCCAGGTCAGCCGCCGGCGACGCTCGCGAAGGTCGGCAGCAGACGGCCGAGCAGCAGGACCAGCACCCAGAACAGCAGCGAAGCAAAGGCCATGAACCGGGCCACGGCGGGCGCTCTGGCGTCGTCGGGAAGGGCTGAGAGCTTGCCGTGCTCGGCGAAGGTGAACCACAGGGCGTTGAGGCCGCCCAGCACCACCAGCCCCATTTTCAGCCAGAAGGCCCAGTTGGTCAGGTAGAGGGCGGGATTGGTGCAGATGAAGGCGACGCCGGAGATCAGGTTGATCAGAAATCCGGCGATCGCCACCGGGATCAGCTTGAACGAGGCCCGGTAGGAGACATTGGTTAAGGCCCCGAGGATGCGCAGGTCGATGACGATCATCGCGCCCATCAAGATCGAAAGGCCGACGAAATGGGCCATCTCCATCGCCGGGAACAGATCCGGATTGTCGCGCATGAAGACGCCGACAAAGGATGACCGCAGAGCTTCGGTGAGGTCAGTCATACGGCGAACGGGGGCTTGATGGTGTAGGCGATGTACCGCCCGGCCAGGATGGCGATAAGCCAGGCGAGCGAAGAGATCACGGCTATGACCTTAACCGGGACCGGGAAGGTCTCCTGACCGGCGGCGCGGAGGAGGCGCAGGGAGCGGGACATGTACCAGACGGTGATCAGGCCCACCACGATGGACCCCATCTTGATCAGGAATTCGCGGTTATCGATGATCCGCGTGGCCTCGGTGGAAAAGATCATCAGCCCTGAGATGAAGTTCACCATGAAGCCGTAGAAGGCGATGGTCGAAAGCCGCGCAAAGGCGTCGAGGGACAGGCCTCTGGGATACCCCAAGACCCTAAGGCTCATCATCCAGACGATGCCGACCACCACCGCCATGCCGACGGCGTGGAAGCAGAGCATGATGGGATAGGCGTAGGGATCGTAGCCCAGGAACTGAACGAACTCAGTTTCCTGCAACCAGGTCAGGAAGCCCATAAAACGCCTATCCCCCTAAAGACCGGAACTACCAGCGCGCGTTCGGGTGGTAGCTGTCGGTCCCGACCATGGCGTCGATGCTCTTTTCGACGCAAGGCACCGGCTGACCGGGCACGCCGCCGACATTGTTGAGCGCCGCCACCTTGACCCACGGCTCGGCGAGCACGTCGGGATCATAGACGGTGAGCTTGTATTCGATGCCCCGCCCGTTGGGACGAAGCTCTTCCACCGTCTTCATGTTGTAGCTGTGGAAGGCGCCGTTGTCGGTCAGCCAGG
>DGYN01000024.1:0-314 GCA_002398405.1 Caulobacteraceae bacterium UBA5005 | reverse complement strand
GGCGCCGTTGTCGGTCAGCCAGGTGTTGTCGCTGAAGGCGATGGTTTCGATGACGAGCTTGTCGCCCTCCCACTTGCCGACGCTGGAGCCGCCCAGCGCCGCTTCCTCGGCGTCCTTGTTGTGGGCCGCGCCGATCGGGATCACGCGCCAGAACGAGCCGTTGAGGTCGTCATAGAGCATGGTCAGCTCATTCTTGGTCTGAATGATCTTGTTGGGCGGGCCGATGCGCGGCAGGCCGGGATTGCCGCAACGCAGGGCCGGGTCTTCCTTGACCTGATTCTTGTTGAGCTCGGCGACCTTGGCCAGGAACTCGG
>DGYN01000025.1 GCA_002398405.1 Caulobacteraceae bacterium UBA5005 | reverse complement strand
CCCGCCGTTCCCTTCGGTCACGGGGGAGGTAGGGTGATGCTGAAACGGAGAACTTGAATGCTCGCTCAGATCGCCACGCCGGACGGCCCCAAGCTTCAGGAGGTCGACGACCCCCAGCCGAAGCCTGGCCAGGCGCTGGTCCGCATCCACGCCGCCGCGCTCAACCGCGCGGACCTGTTCATGGCCACCGGCGGCTCGCATGGGCCCGCGGGCGGGGTCGGGGCGGTGATGGGGCTGGAGTTCGCCGGGGAGCGGGTGGATACCGGCGAGCGGGTAATGGGGACGCACGGGGCTTCCTATGCGCAGTACGCCGCCGTCGATGAGGGGCGGCTGATCCCGATCCCGGACGGCATGAGCTATGAGCAGGCGGCCTGTCTGCCGGTGGGCCTCAACACCATGCACAACGCGGTGGTCACCAACGGCGGCCTTGGGCCCGGCCAGGCGATCCTGATCCATGGGGCGAGTTCCGGTGTCGGCCTGATGGGGCTGCAGATCGCCAAGCTGATGGGCGCCGGGGTAGTGATCGGCTCGTCCGGCGATGCGGGGCGGCGGGGCAGGCTGAAGGATTTCGGGGCGGATCTGGCGGTCGACTACAAGGACTCCGACTGGGTCGAGCAGGTTCGCGCAGTCACGGGCGGCGAAGGGGTCGACGTGGTGGTCGATCAGATTTCCGGGCCCGACTTCAACCGGACCATGAAGGCGACCAAGGTTCTGGGCCGGATCGTCAATGTCGGTCGGCTGGGCGGGCAGACCGGCGAGGTCGATTTCAACCTGCATGCCCTGAAGCGCATCACCTTCATCGGCGTCACCTTCCGCACGCGGTCAAAGGCCGAGGTCTCCGATGTGGTTGCGAAGATGCGCGCCGATCTTTGGGCGCCGATGGCGCAGGGCAAGATCAGCCTGCCGATCGATCAGGTGTTCGCTTTCGAGGCCCTGCCTGACGCCTTGGCCCGGATGAGCGAGAACCGGCACTTTGGGAAGATCGTGCTGAAGGTGAGCTGAGCGGCCCCGAGAGCTCTAGGGCTAGCGATCCTCCCTCGTAGAGGGAGGGGGACCGCGAAGCGGTGGAGGGGGTTCTTCGGTGAGCGCCTGACGTATGGTGTCTAGCGCGCTGTCCAGATCCGAGAGCACCAGTCCAGCGGGTAGGCGAACGGTCCTTATTTGGCGCGCTCTGAGCCACTCGTCGCGAAGGCCGTCACGCGTAGGCCTGTCCGCGAACGAATGGACTTCTCCATCGACCTCAATGCAAAGCCTGACTTTGTCGCAATAGAAGTCGAGCACATAAGGCCCGATGGGATGTTGCCGTCTGACATGCAGCCCTTCAAACCGCTTTTGTCTTAGCGCTCCCCAAAGCAAAATCTCCGGCAAGGTCATGCTCCGCCTCAGGCGTTGGGCTCTTCTTTTTGTCGCCTGCGGGCCGTCCACACCCCCTCCACCGCTGCGCGGTCCCCCTCCCCCTACGGGTGAGGATTTGCCTCGTTTAGCCTATCGCTACCCAGCCTATGTTTCGAATTCCAGCGGATAGCCGTCCGGGTCCACAGTCCAGCGGGGTTCGGGCTTTCCTTCCGCCAGCGCCGCTTCGATGGCTTCGATCTTGGCCTGGGTGCGCAGGAGGCGTTCCTGGACCGAGGAGCCGGCGCGGCTGCTGGCCAGGAGGTGGACGTCGCGCCAGCGCATCTGTTTCAGCATGGCGAGGTAGTCGGGTGGGGTCATGGTCAGCGTCCTTCAAATTTCGCGGGCCGTTTCTCAAGAAACGACACCATGCCCTCGCGGGCGTCGGCGGTGCGGATGAGGCTGAGGAACTGCAGATAGACGTGGTGGACGTGGTCGTTGAAGGTCTCCTCCATGCCCATGCGCATCAGGCGTTTGGAGGCCTGGACGGCCAGGGGGGCGTTGGCGGCGATCTCGGCGGCCACGGTCCGCGCGAAGGCGGCGAGTTCTTCGTCGGGGACAACGTGGTTGGCGAGGCCCAGGGTCAGGCATTCATCCGGCAGGAGCGTCTTGCCGCCGAAGATGATCTCAGCCGCCCTGCCCCAGCCGATCATGCGGGGCAGATACCAGGTGCCGCCGCTTTCCGGAACGATGCCGCGCTTGACGAAGGCGGCGGCGAGCTTGGAGCTTTTGGCCATGATGCGAATGTCGCAGCCGAGCGCGGTGTCGAGCCCATAGCCCGCCGCAGGCCCGTTGAGGGCGCAAATGGTCGGCTTGTCCATATTGAACAGCACCGTCGGCGGAGCGGTCTTGAGATCGAGGTTGGTGGAGGGCTTGGCGGCGTGGTCGGCCGAGGCGATGCCGGTCCCCTGGGTCGCGCCCACAAGATCGAGCCCGGCGCAGAACATGCGGCCCGTCCCGGTGAGGATGACCACGCGCACATCCTCATCCGCGTCCGCCTTGAGAAGCAGGCGGCCCAGCTGGTCGAGCATGGGGCCGGAGATGGTGTTCATCCGGCCCGGCCGGTTCAGGGTGATGGTCGCGATGTGATCGGCGACCTCGTAGAGGACCTCGTCGGCGGCGGCGGCTCCGTCCATGCGGCATGTCTCCTTTGCGGGCGACTATACACGCCCTACCCTCACCAGAACGGGAATCGATCAAGGGAGCGATTCGGGTGACTGAACGCGAATACTTCGGCATCGCCAAGGTCGCTGTCTTCACGGTGATCCTGGTCGTCGCCACCTATCTCCTTTTCCGGGTGGTGATCGGCGCGCTGTGGGGCTCAGGCTCCAACGTGGGGATGATCGGGGCGGCGATCGCCGGGCTGGGCGGCGTCTTTGGCTTGTTCTGGCTGGCCCGCTTCTTTTTCAAGAACGCCATGACCCACTTTCGACCGGGGGACGACGCATGACCGACCAGGAACCGATCTGGGCCAAGAAGCAGAACAAGGGCCTGAAGCTGAAGCTGCCAAGCTCCAAGCTCGGCTGCGGGGTGATCCTGGGCGTGCTGCTGCTGGTCATCGGCTCCTGCACGGTGATGAATTTCGGCCAGACGGTTGAGCCGGGCAATGTGGGGGTGAAGGTCCGGACGCTGGGCACCAACGCGGGCGTCCAGAAAGAGCCGCTGCCGGCGCGCTGGTACATCCGCGGCATCGGCGAGCGCATCGTCCAGTATCCGGTGATCCAGCGCACCTACACCTATACCCGCGAGGCCGACGAGCGCGGCCCGGAGAACGAGGAGATCACCTTCTCGGACAACACCGGCCTTCCGATGACAGCGGATGTCGCCATCACCCTGCAGGTGGCCGCCGCCTCGGCGCCGAGCCTCTACATCACCTATCGCCTGACCTTCGACCAACTGCTGGACGGGCCGATTCGTAACGACGTGCGCTCGGCGATCGCCGCCGAGAGCGAACAGGTGGGCGTCGAGACCCTCTATTCCGGCGGCCGCCAGGCGGTGATCCAGCGCGCCTATAAGCGGGTGGCGGACAAGTGGAGCGCCCAGGGGGTCAATATCTCGCAGCTCGATTGGATCGGCTCGATCCGCTACCCCGAGGCCATCCTCGAGCAGATGCAGAACAAGACCCGGCTCGAGCAGGAGGCCCTGGCCGCCAAGGCGCTGGAGGCCAAGGCCGCCGCCGAGGCCGCCGCGGCGATCGCCACGGCGCGGGGCCAGGCCGAGAGCATCCGCATCGTCAATGAAGCGCTGTCGCAGAACCCCCGCTACATCGAGCTGAAGGCGGTGGAGAAGTGGAACGGCGTCATGCCGCAGGTGACAGGCGGCGCGACGCCCTTCGTCAATCTGACGCCGAAGAACTAGAGGCGCAGCGGCCGCGATCAAGCACGTTCTTGCTGCATTGCGGCGCCGGAGCTATGGCTGGCGCCAAATGGCCCATGACCACGCGCATGATCACGACCACACGCACGGCTATGCCGCGGATGTGCTGTCGCATGATCACGTCTTCCTGGGTAAGAACCATGACCGTAACGCCCGCAAGACCTGGTCGGTGGTCGCCTTCTGCACCGTGATGATGGTCGTCGAGATCGTCGCCGGTCTCATGTTCAATTCCATGGCCCTGCTGGCCGACGGGGTTCACATGGCGACCCACGCCGGCGCCCTGCTGGTCGCAGCCATCGCCTATGCGTTCGCGCGGCGGAAGGCCAACGATCCGCGGTTTTCCTTCGGCACCGGCAAGGTCGGCGACCTGGCGGCCTTTGGGAGCGCGATTGTGCTGGCCACAACCTCGGTTCTCATCGCCATTGAAAGCGTGGAGCGGCTGGTGAGCCCCCTGCCCATCGCCTACAACCAGGCGATCCCGGTGGCGGCGCTCGGCCTGGTGGTCAATCTGATCAGCGCCTGGCTGCTGCACGACGGCCATGACCACGGGCACCACGCCCACAGCGACGACCACGACCACGACCACGAGCATGATGACGACCACGGCCATCACCACCACGACTTTAATCTGAAGAGCGCCTACGCGCACGTGGCGGCTGACGCACTGGTCTCGGTCATGGCTATCGTCGGCCTGGTGCTCGGCCGGCAGTTCGGCTGGTCCTTCCTCGACCCGATCATGGGTTTCGCCGGCGCGTTCTTCATCGCTCGATGGTCGATCCTGCTGATGCGCGGGACGGGAGCGGTGCTGGTCGATTTCCAGCCTGTGGGCCTGACCAGACAAATCCGCAAGCGTCTGGAAACGGACGGGGCGAAAGTCACCGACCTGCATGTCTGGCGCCTGGGGCCCGGCCACACCGCCGCCCTGATTAGCCTGTGCGCCCCACATCCGGAACCGACGCGGGCTTACAAGAAGCGCCTTGCCGGCCTATCAACCCTCAGCCACGTCACCATCGAGGTGGTCGAGCTGGAAAACGACGACCACGACCATCATCACTGAGGAGGCCCCCGGTTCCGCGGCAACGGGACACAAAACAACGCGCCGATGCCCATTGGGCTCAAACGGGAACGCGGTGTGGGCAATGTCCCAAAGCCGCGGCTGTCCCTGCAACTGTAAGCGGTTAGCGCGCGCGCAGACGCCGAGGGCCAAGGCCCTTGGCAGCCACTGGATCCTGATCCGGGAAGGTATGCGTGCGAGGCGACGATCCGTGAGCCAGGAAACCGGTCCGCGCGTGTCGCTCGAGCTTGAGGTCAGAGGAACCTGAAGCGCGGTCCACCGTCTGAGCGACGATCCAAAAGCGGCGGAAATCCGCTTTGACCGGCCGGCCGGCGCACATCTGCGTCCACGCTGTCCGGCGCGTCGGCTGACAGGCGATCCCCGTCAGAGGCTTTCCGCAGGTTCATCAGGATGCGCTCAACGAGGATCTACCCATGCAAAGGCTTTTCGCCGGCGTCAGCATCGCCGCACTTCTCATCGCCGCGCCCCTCGCGGCGTCCGCCCAGGACCAGGATACCGACGTCGAGGCCATCGTCTCGACCGGCACCTTCCAGCTCGAGGGCATAGCCGCCGGCAAGATCGGCGGCTCACTCACCATACTCACCGCCGAAGATATCGAAGACCGCCAGGTCCGGCTGATCTCCGACGTCCTGCGCGACGTCCCGGGCCTGGCCGTCAGCCGCGCAGGCGGACCGGGCTCGCTCACCGCCGTCCGCATCCGCGGCGCCGAAGGGAACCATACCCTGGTCCTGATCGACGGCATCGAAGCCAGTGACCCCTTCCAGGGCGAGTTCGACTTCGCCTCCCTGGGAGCCGATGAGGCTGGGCGGGTTGAGGTGTTGCGCGGTCAGCAGAGCGCGCTCTACGGTTCCGACGCCATGGCCGGGGTCATCCACTACAGGACCCCGACCGGCAAGCAACTCGACGGCGCCCGCCTGCGCCTTGAAGGCGGCAGCTTCAGCACCCTGAATGGGGCCCTCGCCGCAGGCGGGACCGAAGGTGACCTGGACTGGACCGTCTCGGCCACGGTCAATAGGACCGGCGGTTATCCGACCCAGACCGACGGGCTGGGCAAGCGTGATGTCGGCGCGGAGAGCCGGGCCTTCAGCGGCAAGCTCAACTATCAAGTCAATGACGCGCTCAGCCTTCGCGCCGTCGCGCGGGTCAGCCAGGTCGACGGGGACACCAACAACGCCCCCTTCGCATCTGGCTCCCTGGTCCTGGATAGCCCGGGGGTCGGCTACGAGTCGCGCAACGTCTATTACCTGGCGGGAGCCGACTATGAGGCGCTCGAAGGCCGCTGGACCCACAGCCTGCGCGTCCAGGGCGTGGATGCCGAGCGCACCAGCCTCAGCAACACGGCCGTCACCAGCTTCAACGAAAGCAACCGGCTGAAGGCCCAATATGTCACGACTTTCCACATCGAGGGCGAGAGGTTCAATCAGCACATCACCGGCGCGGTGGACCAGGAGTTCGAGCGCTACAAGAACGGCGTGAGCGGGCTCCGCAAGGAGGCCGACAACACCGGCTACGTCCTGGACTACGGGGTGGAGTGGAACCAGGCCGGCGGCTTGGGCCTGTCGGTCCGCCAAGATGAAAACGACCTTTTCCAGAACGCCACCACCTACCGCGCCCAGATTTATCACAGCATCACCGATGCGGTTCGGGTGCGGGCCGCGGCGGGGACAGGCATCAAGAACCCGACCTTCTTCGAGCTGTTCGGTTTCGGCGCGACCTTTGTCGGCAATCCGGACCTGCTTCCCGAAGAGTCGCGAGGCTGGGAAGCCGGGGCTGATTTCACTCTGGTGGACGGGAAGGTCCAGGCCGGGTTCACCTATTTCGACTCTACCCTTGAGAACGAGATCTTCTCCTACTTCGGGGGCGTCCTGCCGCCGGGTTGCGCAGCGCCCGGACCTGGCCGCAACACGGTCTGCAACCGGCCGACGGAGTCGACCCAGCAGGGCTTTGAGGTTTTTGGCAAGGCGGAGATCGGGGCCGGTTTCACGGTCAATGTCAGCTACACCGACCTGGACGCCCAGGAGAACGGTTTCCAGGAAATCCGCCGTCCGCCGCAAATCGCCAGCGTCAGCGTCAACTGGCGATCGGCGGACGACCGCTACGGCCTCAACGCCACCGCCCGCTATCAGGGCGTCAATCAAGATTCGAACTTCTCGATCCTGACCCCGGCGATGTTCAACAATGATCCTGACTTCAGGGTCCTGCCCGCCCCGCCCGCAAACCGGGTGGAGCTGCCGTCCTTCGTGCTCCTGAACCTGGCGGGCGACTGGAGGATCAACGACCGGTTCGAGGTGTTCGGCCGGGTCGAGAACGCGCTCGACGAAGACTACTTCGAGGTCATACCTTACCGCACGTCGGGCCGCGCCTTCTACGCCGGCCTCCGGGCGAGGTTCTGATCCCGATGGCCGTCGCGACGCGAACGTTGGTCTGGGGCCTCGCGGCGGCCGCCCTGCTCTCGGGCTGCGGAGAGAAAGCGCCGCGGCCCGCCCCGCTTGCCGGCAAGCCGCAGCGGATCATGTCCTTGAGCGTCTGCACCGACCTGTTGCTGCTGCAACTGGTCCCCAAGGCGCGGATCGCTTCGGTCAGCTTCCTCGCCCACCAGCGGGTCGAGGTGATCATGCCCGGGGCGGACGAGGGGGTGGCGGTCAACCGCGCCCTGGCGGAGGACATCATTCAGCAAAAGCCCGACCTGATCATCGGCAGCCGCTATTCGACGCCTCAGACGCGCAGCATCGCCAAACGCGCGGGGGCCCGGGTGGTGGAATTCGACGAGGCCAGCGATTTTGCCGGCGTCGCCGCCCTGGTCCGCCAGGCGGGCGCCGCCGTCGGTGAGCCGGAGCGCGCCGAGGCGCTGGTGGCGGAGATGAACGCCAAGCTCGCCCGCCTGGAGGAGACGGGGCCCAAGACGGCCTACAGCGTCGTTGCCTGGAACGGCGGGGACTGGGTTCCCGGCCAAGGTACGCTTTCGAACGCGATCATCGAGGCCGCGGGGGCGAGGAACATCGCCGCCAAACCGGGGTTCCGCTCAACGAACTTCAGCGTCGAACAGTTGCTGGCCGATCCTCCGGACGCCCTGATGTACGGGTCGGACATCGACCATCTGCCCTCCCTGCACCAGGACCAGGGACAGCACCGGGTGGTGCGAAAGCTCTATGCCGGGCGCACGGTGACTTATGACGAGGGACCGCACCTCTGCGGCCTGCCGCAATCGGCGGATGCGGCGGTGGATCTGCGCCGCAAGCTCGACGCCCTGCCAAGGAGGCGGTCATGAAGAGCGGCGCGTGGATCACCGTCGCCGCCTTGGGCGTCCTGCTGCTCGCCGCCGTCGCGTCCCTGTTCGTGGGGCGCGTCCATGTGCCGCCGATGGAAGTCATCAGGGGATTCAGGTCCGACGACTTGACGCTCGCCAGCATCGTCCTCACCGAACTGCGCCTGCCACGCGCGGTCCTGGCCATCGCCGTCGGCGCAACGCTCGGCCTGTCGGGAGCGGTGCTGCAGGGTCTGACCCGCAACCCCCTGGCCGAACCTGGCCTGCTGGGGGTTTCCAGCGGCGCGGCGCTGGGCGCCGTGATCTCGATCTATTTCGGCCTGGCCCAGATCTGGAACCTGTTCACGCCGCTGCTCGGCCTGGTGGGCGCAATGGCGGCTGGGGCCCTGACCTTCCTGTTCGGGCGCGGCGGCACCCTGACCCTGATCCTGGCCGGGGCGGCGGTTTCCGGCCTGGTGGGCGCCTTCGTGTCCCTGGCGCTGAATTTCGCCCCGAGTTCCTACGCCGCCTACGAGATGAGCCTGTGGATGCTTGGGTCCCTGGCGGACCGCAGCTGGGATCACGTGCTGGTGGCCACGCCCTTCATCGCCATCGGCATCGTCATTCTCGCGACCCTCGCCCGGGCGATCGACGCCCTGTCCCTGGGCGAGGCGCAGGCCGCGAGCCTGGGCGTAGATCTGGACCGCACGAGGATTCTGGCCCTGATCGGCGTCGGGCTTTCCGTCGGCGCCGCGACCTCGGTTACTGGCTCGGTGGGATTTATCGGCCTGGTCGCCCCGCACATCGTACGCCCCTTCGTCGGCCATCAGCCCAGCCGGACGCTGCTGCCCTCGGCCCTGCTAGGCGCGGCCTTGTTGCTGTTGGCCGACATGGCGACCCGGGTGATCCCCACCAACCAGGAGCTTCGCCTTGGCGTGATCACCGCCCTGATGGGCGCGCCCTTCTTCTTCTGGCTGGTGGTGCGCCTGCAGAGGACCGCCCCATGACTCTCCTGTCGATCGAGGGGGTGACGGTAAGGCGCGGTGGGCGGACCATCGTCGACGGCGTCAACGCCGAGCTTGCGGCCGGCCAGTTCGTGGCCCTCATCGGAGCAAATGGGGCAGGCAAGTCCAGCCTTCTGAAGGCGGCGGCGGGCCTCTGGAAACCGGACGCGGGTCAGGTCACCCTTGATGGCGCGCTGCTCGCGTCCCTCTCTCGCCGAACCCTCGCCCAGCGGCGCGCCTATCTGCCCCAAAGCCCCCGGGTTGAGTGGCCGATTTCCGTCGAACGCCTCGTGGCGCTGGGCCTTACGCCGCGCCTGCCGCCCTTCGGCGGCCTTGACGCTTGGCTGGAGCCCGCGCTCACCCAGGTCATCGAGGCCTGCGACCTGACGGCCCATCGCCATCAGACCGCGACGACGCTCTCTGGCGGCGAATTGGCCCGCGCCATGCTGGCCCGCGCCCTGATCGGCGAACCTGACATCCTGCTCGTCGATGAGCCGATCTCCGGTCTCGACCCGCGCCATGCCCTCGACACGGTTTCCCGCCTGCAAGCCCTGGCCCTTGGCAGCGGACGCCTGGTTCTAGCGGCGATCCACGACCTGACGCTGGCGGCGCGCTATTCGACCCATATCCTGGCCCTGCATGAAGGCCGGCTCGCGACTTTCGGGCCTACCGCGCAGGTGCTCACTCCAGCACTCCTGCGCCAAGTGTTTCAGGTCGACGCCAGGATTTCCGGCCAAGGCCTCGAAACCGTCGTTCACTATTCAGCCTAGACCGCCAAACAGCGGTGTCCGCGATATCAATCAGGCGTCGAACCCTTCGAGTTGGGCGCGCAGGTGCTTTCGGGCGTGGAAAAGGCGGGTCTTGACGGTGTTTTCCGGGCAGCCGGCCATCTGGGCGATTTCGGCCACGGAGAGCTCCTCGAAGTAGCAGAGCCAAACCACCTCGCGATGGATCGGGGTCAAGAACGCCATGGCGGTGCGCAGGCGCCGGCCGGCCGCCTGCAGCCCGGCGACCTCCTCCGGACCGGCGGCCGGATCGGCAACAGAGGCGGCGCGCCGCTCAGCCTCTGGCCCAGCCGGCCGCTCCTTGCGCCGGCGCAGCCAGTCCACGGCCTTGTTGCGAACGACCCGCCGGACCCAGCCATCGGCGCTGCCCGCGCCGGAAAAGCGGCCGGCGTCGCGCCAGATGCTGAAAAATGCGTCATCAACCACGTCCAGGGCCGCATCGATGTCCCCGGCCAGCAGAGCGGCGGCGTACCGAACTAGCGTGGGCTGAAGCCGGGAATAGAGGCCCGTGAAAGCGTCGCGGTTGCCCAGTGCGATGGCATCGAGCGCGGCGGACGTCTCAAGGCCGGTACGCATATCGCGGTTTGCGTCGGCAATCTGATCGTACTTGGTCAGACGGCCGTCGACTCCCCTTTACCAGGGTTTGATAGACCCTTCGGCGAACGAAGCTAGGCAATTCGCGGGAAGAGGCGCCGGGGCCCCTCATCTTGGCGATCCGCATCCTAGGAAGATTGAACCCAAATCTATTTGGCGACGACCTTTGCTTTTGAAAACGGGGGGTCATTCGAATTGAAAGCAGTCGTGTCGAACATGCTCGCCGGCCTCGCCGCACTGACGGTTGGTCTAGCAGTCGCCGCGCCGGCCGCGGCCCAGCCCGCCGTGGCCCTAGGTTTGAAAAAGACCATCGCGGTGGACGCGTTCGGGGGTTCAGAACTCACGGCCGGCCTGGTCGCAGCCGATGGCCTGGCGGCCCTGCTGACCGACGCGCTCATCACCGATGGCCGCTTTGTGGTCGTAGAGCGCGCGGGCCTGACGACGATTCAGACAGAACAGCAGCTTGGGCAAAACGGCGCCGCCGTGGCCGAGACCGCAGCCCAGGCCAACAGGCTGATCGGCGCGAGCCTGATCATCCGCGGCGCCATCACCAAGTACAACCCGACGGCTGGCGGCTCGGGACTGCGTGTCTCGGGCCTAAGGAGCGGTTCATCCGTCGGTCTGGGCGGCGGCGTGCAAAATCGCCGGACGACGATGACCATCTCGCTGCGTCTGATCGATAGCACCACGGGGCAGGTAATCTCGACGGTCAGCGCCGAAGGGGCGGCGACCAGCCGCGAGACCGACGCGGGCCTTCTCAATCGCAATAGCGGCCAAACGGTCGGCCTCAACACCCTGCGCGGCTCGGCCCTGGGCAAGGCTGCGGAAGACGCCATCAAGAAGGCTGTCAATCAGATCGCCCTGGACGCCGGCAAGACGCCGTGGTCCGGCCTGGTGGTCGAAGCGCGCGGCCCGTCGATCTTCATCAATGCCGGCGCGGACCAGAACGTCCAGCCGGGCATGACCTTTGGGGTCTATCGCAAAGGCGAAGTCCTGACCGACCCGGGCACCGGGGCGGTTCTCGACGTCACGATCGATCGTCTTGGCGCGGTCCGGGTCGACAGCGTGCGTGAGAAGGTTTCAGTCGCCAGTTTGGTGGAGGGCCTGCCCCCGATGCGCGGCGACATGCTTCGGGCCGAATGATCAGCTTCCGCCTCGGCGCCCTCGCGGCTCTGCTGCTCGCACTCACCGCTGGCGGACCCGCGCCGGCGCAACTCCAGGACAGGCCCGGGGGAGGCGTGGAGCCTCGCGCTCTGGATATCAGCATCCGCAAGCTTGGGCCCAGCCAGGTGATCGCTGGACAGACGGCGACCTTCACGCTCCACGTCGCCAACGGCGGGCCAGGCTCAGCCGGTTCCGGCGATATCGTGGTCACCGACACCCTGCCCGCTTCCTTCGCATCGCCAGTGGCGCGGGGCCTTGGGTGGGCCTGCCGCCAGGTCACGGGCCTCATCATCTCTTGCCGGTACGTCGGCCCAGCCGTAGCGCCCGGCGGCAGGCTGGCGCCAATCACGGTCATCGCGCGGGCGGTCACAGCCGGCGGCTTCGTCCAATGCGCCAGCGCTCAGACTCTGAGGGCTTCGGATCCCAAGCCCGGCGACAATCGAAACTGCACCAACGGGCGCATCCTGCCTGGACCACCGGACGAACTCGACCTGTCGATCCGCAAGTCGAGCCTCACCGGCCTTTCCGTCGGTCAGAGCGTGACCTTCACCTTGGCTCCGCGCAACAACGGTCCGGGGCCGGCCGGCGGCGGCGTCACCGTTGTCGACATGATTCCGGTCAAGTTCGCGCAGGTTCGGGCGTCAGGGCTGGGTTGGACCTGTACCGTGTCGTCTGGATCGCCGCCCCTGGTCACCTGCCTCTATTTCGGTCCGACTGTCGCCGCCGGCGCGCCTATGCCCAATATCGTCATTACCGCCATGGCTCGGAGCGACGGGCCCTATCTGCAATGCGCCGAGATCGGACGGCGGGGCGTCGCGGATCCAAATCCTGCCGACAACCGGTCCTGTGTCGAAGGCCATATCAAGCCGGACGGGCTTGCGGCGCCGTGACAACTCAGTCTCCGTCGTCCCGCGCTGTTCGGAGCGCATCGATACGCGCCACGACCTTGTGGAGCCGAGATTCGGGACCGTCATCCGGGGATAGAGCGGACGCGCCCTCCCGCACCAGGGCGGCCAGGGACCGGGCGGCGGCCAGTTCCTCCAGGAGCCTGGGGCTGGCCGGGAGCGCTTTCTCAAGGCGCGCGCGGTCGGCCGGACTGATCGTTCCGTTCAAATAGAAGGGTATGAGCTGCGACAGGTCCCGGCCTTCATCTTCCTTGGTCATCGCCGCCTCGCGCGCTTGGGGCACGCCGCGGGATTTCCTAAGCGCCGCGGCGGCGCCTTGGCTAAGCAGTAAAACGGCGATGCCGGAATGCAACTGAGGAAGCCGTCAACCCCACCCCTAGTGGACGATGATGTTTCCGTTGAGGACGAAGCCCGGCGCGCCGGCGACTCCGTTGATCTTGTAAACGTAGGTTCCGGGACCGCCCAGAACCGCCGTCACGCCGCTAGAGGGGCTCGTCGCCAGCGGGACCGGCGGGAAACTCGCCGGGCCACTGATGTACTGAATGGACCAGGGCGCGCCGGAGTTGACGTTGTGAAACGTCACCTTCCCGCCCCGGCAGATGTGAACGGTCTGCGGACCAAACGGCATCATGGGGTTGTAGATATTGACGTCGGCGTTGAGCGTGTAGGCGCAGGCCGAAGTCTTGCGGGTGTTGGTGATGGTGCAGGTGATGTTGGAGCCCGACACGACAACGATCGCCCCGGTGGGGCTGCAACCGCCGCTGTAGACGGCGGTATAGTCGCCAAGGTTGGTCGATGGGTTTGTCCCGCCGGCCTCGCTGACTGTGTAGTTCCCCGGGGGCGCGGTAACAGGGCCCATGACCGCCGTGTTTCCGGCATTGAGATAGTTGGCCAACAGATTCCCGCCGTTGGGGGTCAGCTGCAGAGTGAAACGCCCGGGATCATTGGCGGGAACGATGATCTTGCGCACGGTCACCTTGCCCGGAGCGACATCGCCCTTGCGGGTATTGGTGATGAGGCAGGTGATGCTGGCGCCGGGTGTGACCGTGACCGCGCCGGTGGGCCCACAGCCTGCGCCGGTGATGACGGTGGTGTAGTTGGAAAGGCTGGTCGGGGGTGCTGTGCCGCCGATCTCACCGACGATGTAGTTGCCCGCGTTCACCGTCACCGCGCCGAGAATTCCCCCATTGCCCACGTTCACGGCGCCGGCGATCGAAGCGCCACCGCCGCCTGGCGTTATCTGGAGGGTGAACCGGCCAGGATCGTTGGCGGGGACCAGACTCTTGCGGATCGTGATGGCGCCCTTGCCTGTCGCTTCTTTGCGGTTGGAGAAGGTGCAGGTTATCTTGGACTCCTTGGTTACCTTCACCTTGACCGTTCGATTACCCATGTCGACCGACACATCGACCGCTGGGGTGCAGGAGAGGCCCAACAGGTTCCACCCGGCCGGCAAAGCGTCCTCCTTGAAGGTGTAGATTCCGGGGGCCAGCGCGAAGGTCTTGGCGTTAGAGAGATTGTTGTTCCCGCCGGGCGCGCCGGCGTCGTCGTCCAGCTGCGCTCCTCCGGCCACTCCGCTGGGTCCGGACACCGTAAAGGTGAAGTCCTGCGCATCCTTTGGGGTCGCATTTTTGACGATGGTCACCGTTCCGGTCTGGGCCCAAACCGGCGTAGCGCCGAACAGGCAGAGGCCAGCCGCCAGGGCCAACAGGCGAAAGTTCCTCATTACCGCGCATCCTCGCAAGGTGGGGCCGAAGCCGGCTCTCGTGACTGTCGCTGTTCAGGCCGATCAGGTTCATTTTGGGCTGATGTCCCGGATCGAGGCGGCGGCCGGAACCCAGCCAGCGGTTTTTTGTCGCGGCAGGCCAAACAACGCTCCCGCGGGAGGGTTTCTTTGCATCGCCGTAAAACCGATCAGACACTTGCGTGCGATACGCCTGCGGCTAGAGGCCGGGTCACCGGCTCAAAATTATTGGTTAGGAGTGGAACATGCGGACCCGTCATTTCATGTTGGCGCTGCTCGGCACGGCCGTAGCGACGGCCGCGCCGGCCTTCGCCTTTGCTCAAAACAGCTCGGATGCGGCTGCGGCGATCGCCAGGGAAAAAACCGGCTTTGTCTACAAATTGGATCCCAACGCCCGCAATCCTCACCCCGCCGGCTACAAAGCGCCGCGCCTGTCCTGGGGCGCGCCCGATCTGGGCGGCGCCTGGACCAACACCACCCTGACGCAGCTTGAGCGCGCCGCGAACCTGGGCGACCGTAATGTCCTGACCGACGAGGAAGTGATTCGCCTCGAGGGCAACGACCAGGCCATCAAGGCCCTGTCGGAAAAGGACACCGACCCCAACGCCACGACCCAGGACGTCTCCAAGCAGGCGGACTGCTCGGGCGGCCGGGGCACGGGCTGCAACTACAACCAGGCCTTCGTCGACTTCGGCGGCCAGGTGATGCGGGTCAATGGCGAGCCCCGCGCCTCGTTCCTGACCTTCCCCAAGAACGGCAGGATCCCGGCCCGCGTCGACGGCCAGGCTCAGGTCCGCGGTTTCGCGGACAGCGAAGAGGGCTCGGCCGAAGCCGCCCGCGCCGCGCAGGGCGCCCGCGGCGGTCCCCGGATGGGTCAGAATGACAACCCCGAAGGCCGCGGCCGCGCCGAACGCTGCCTGCAGTCCTTCGGTCAGCACGCCGGCCCGATCATGATGGGCTCGCTCTATAACAACACCTACCATTTCCAGCAGTCCCGGGACGCCGTGGCGATCTGGGTCGAGATGGTGCACGACGTGCGCATCGCGACCCTCAAGCCCACCAAGGCCCAGGCTCAGGCCAGCCACCGCACGGACGGCGTCCGCCCCTACATGGGCGACAGTGTCGGCTGGTACGAGGGCGACACCCTGGTGATCGAAACCACCAACTATCCCAGCTACACCAACCTGCGCGGCTCCTCGGCCAATCTGAAAATGACCGAGAGCTTCCGCCGGGTGAGCCCGACCCGGCTGCTCTATCAGTTCAAGGCCGAAGACCCGACCGTCTGGAAAGAGGCCTGGGGCGGCGAGTACGAATTCAACACCGCTGAGCCGATTTACGAGTACGCCTGCCACGAGGGAAACTACGGCCTGCAGAACATCCTGGCCGGCGCCCGTTTGGAAGAGCAGGAAGCGGCGGCCAAGGCCCGTGGCGGCCAGAACGTCTCTTCGCGGTAGATCGCGAGACATAGCGCCGGGCGGGTCGACCCTGCCCGGCGGTATTTTCATCCGGAGAGTCGTGAGCACCGGGCTTGCCCGCGAAAGGCGAAGCGACGGGCCTGAGGTGGAATTGCCTGACGGTCCTGACCAGGCGTCTTGGCGCTGATCGCGGGCCTATGCGCTCAGGCGTGACCCCTAGTGCTGGTGTTTGGCGCCCGGCGCCGCAGAGTCTGCGGCCTTTTCCTTGTCGCGGCATTCCATCTTGCACGGATCTTTGCAGCAGCATTCAGCGGCAAGGGCGACACCGGCGCTCAGCAGGGAGAACAGCACTGCGGCCATCGCGGCCTTCATTCCCGACTTCATGATGCTCTCCAAGCCGTGGGATCGTACGGGTCCTACCCTACCTGATTGCGGCAATCAGAACCAGCCTCGCACCCCGACCACCAGGCGGGTGGCGGAGACATCCTCGCCAACCGCTTTCGCAAAGTCCGCCGTTTCTCCAAATCGCCGCGCATAGACGACGCCAACGTAGGGGGCGAACTCCCGTCTGAATTCGTAGCGCAGCCGAACGCCAACCTCTCCCGTGCTCAATCCGGAGCCGAGCCCTAGATCGGGCATGTCTTGCATGGCGAAATTCAACTCCGTCTGAGGCTGGATGATCAGCCTTTGCGATAGGCGGAAATCATAGCCGCCCTCCACACGCGCCAGCACGTCGCCGTCGTCTGACAGGAACGCCGCCCCCTCCAATTCGAACCAATAGGGCGCCAAGGCCTCAAATCCGATGGTGAGAAATGTGCGGGAGGCAGGCTCGATATCCTGCCGAACGCCGAGCTGAATGTTGGCGTAGGGACCCACCGCACGCGACCACAAAGCGTGCGCCTCGGCTGCCTCCAGCCCCTCGCCGCCGGCCCCCTCCCCCTCCGTTTTGAGCACCAGACGGTTCAGGTCTCCACCGAACCAGGCCTCGGCGTCCCAATGATAGCCGTCGCCGTCGCCAGATTGCCATTCGAGGCGATCAGCCATGATCTGTGAAGTTCCCGCGCCGCCGTGCTCAAGACGCAACGCGCCCCTTGCCCGGTCCATGGCGTCCGGCCCGTAGACGGCGTCCGCAAGGCGATCCTCCGGCGGCGGCGGCGGCGCGGTACTGCCCACCGGTAGCTGAGCGCCGGACGCGGCGGGCATGACGTGCCCGGCGTGAGGATCGGCCGGAAGCTGCGCCGCCGCCTGGCTGGCCGTCGTCAGCACCAGAGCGGTGACAAGGCATGTGCGCTTCATGCCGCGCCTCCCGCGAGGGGTCGAACGGCGACCACCTGAAACATGCCCGCGTGCATGTGGTAGAGCATGTGGCAGTGGAACGCCCAGTCTCCCGGCTCGGCCGTGACGTCGAAGGTCACCTCTCCGCCGGGCAGGACGTTGACTGTGTGCTTTCGGGGCATGTTGCCCACCGGACCGTGCACAAGCTCAAAGAAGTGGCCATGCATGTGGATGGGGTGGGTCATCATGGTGTCGTTGATGAGCGTGACGCGCACCCGCTCTCCCGCCCTGAACGAATAGGGTTTGGGCTGCTCCGAGAACTTCCAGCCGTCGAAACCCCACATGAAGCGCTCCATGTTGCCGGTCAGGTGGATGTTGAGCTGGCGCGACGGGGCCCTGGTGTCGGGATTGGCTTCCAGCGCGATGAGGTCCTTGTAGACCAGCACGCGGTGGCCGACGCTCTCCAGCCCCTGGCCGGGCTCACCGGTGCGGTCCTTGGATATGGCGGCGATCATCTGCACCCCCGGCCCCATTTTGACCTCGGGTGAAAATGAGTTGTCGAGCATGTCCATCTTCATGCCGCCCATGGTGTCTGAGCCACGCCGTCGCGGCGGACCCATGCCGGGCGAGCTCTGGACGGCGCTGGCCGACATCGCGTGTCCGGCATGTTCGCCGCCGGCCGCGCCGGAGTGATCCATGCCCATGTCCCTCATGGTCGCGAGCGGCCGCTCCCGCAGCCGCGGGATCTCCGCCCGCATTCCGGCCCGCGGCGCCAGCGTTGCGACGCCCATACCGGAGCGGTCTATGGCTTCAGAGACGATAGTAAATGCACGATCGTCCGCTGGCCGGACGATCACATCATAGGTCTCCGCGTTGCCGATCTGGAACTCATCGACCTCGACGGGCCGCACGTTCTGGCCGTCGGCGGCTACCACGGTCATCCGTAGTCCGGGAATACGGACGTTGAAAATGGTCTGAGCCCCGGCGTTGATGAACCGCAGCCGCACCCGCTCGCCCGGGGTAAACAGGGCGGTCCAGTTGTCTGACGGACCGTGGCCGTTGATCAGGAACTTGTAGGCGGCGCCGGTGACGTCCGAAATGTCGGTCGGGTCCATCAGCATCCTTGCCCATTCCATCCGCTCGGCGAGGGTCTGGTCCTTGCCGGCGAGCAGGCCACCGATGGTCTGGCGCTGGAAGTTGAAGATGCCGCCCTGCTGCTTCAGCTTTCGGAAGATCGCGTGCGGATGCATGAAGCTGAAGTCTGACAACACGACCACATGCTCGCGGTCATAGGCGACGGGATCGGGGCCGGCCGGATCGATGATGATCGGCCCATAATGCCCCTCCTGCTCCTGAAGGCCGGAATGGCTATGATACCAATAGGTCCCGGACTGGACTACCGGGAACTCGTAGACGAAGGTCTCGCCCGGCGGGATGCCCGGGAAGCTGACACCGGGGACGCCGTCCATCTGGAACGGGACGAGCAGGCCGTGCCAGTGGATCGAGGTCTCTTCGTGAAGGGTGTTGGTCACCGAGATGCGGGCCCTCTGCCCCTGCCGCAGACGAATCAGGGGGCCGGGCACCGTGCCGTTGATGGTGACGGCGTGCGCGCCGCTTCCATCGATCTTGATCGGGGTGTGTCCGATGGTCAGCCGGATGTCCTCGCCAGATAACGTAGGCAGGGCGGGCGCTCGTGAAGCGCTCTGGGCCCAGGCTGGCAAGATCGAGACAAAGGCGGCGCTGCTAGCAGCCACGCCACCAATGAGCAGGCTTCGGCGGCTGACGGCGGAGGATGTCGGCAAGCCCATACGGGTCGGGTCCTATGATCGTGTTGGGCGGTAGATGGGGTTTCCCATGGTGGGAAGGTCAAGGCGCTTTTGAGAGTGTACGGCGGCCGGAGTCTAATCCCTCGCCCCGCGGACTAACTTTCATCGACGCCGAGCTGTTCAGCGAGCCTTCGCCTCGCGCGATAAACACGGGTTTCAACGGCCTTCGCGCTGATGCCGAGAAGTTGGCCGGCTTCCTGCTGCGAGAGATCGTCGAAATAGGTAAGCAGCAGCGGCTCTTTCAGCTTTTGGGGCAGCCGCGCAATAGCCCCCGCCAACGTGTCCCGCTGATCACGCCCGATAAGGGTCTCATCGGCCCCCGGGGAGGGATCAGCCTGGCGCTGCGCCTCCGCCGACTCTGGGTCGACTTCCCCGAAGATGAGGCGCCGGACCGTCTGCCGCCGACCGCGATCACGGCACTTGTTCAGGGCGATTGCGCGCAGCCAGACTGCGAAAGGCCGCGAAGCGTCGTAGCGGCCCAATGCCTTCCATGCTGAGACGAAAGTTTCCTGGACAACCTCAAAGGCAGCGTCCGAATCCCCGGCATAGCGCCGAACAAATCCGTAGAGCTTTCCTTTGTGGCGACGCATGAGAAGGCTGAAGGCATGGTCCTCGCCGCGCACCGCCCGCTTGGCCAGCGCCGCGTCCGTCTCGGCCTCCGTCTCGCTCACCGGACCTCTTCGGTGAGCGCCTCGCCGATACGCTTGTCGAACTTGGCAGCTTGCGCGGGCGTCAACACCTGCCGCATGGCCAGCACGTGCAGGATCGTTTCCTTCTGAAGCGCGCCCATGGAGTGGTGAAAGTGATCCACCGCCTGCTGAACTTCCGGCGAGTATTCGTGGCGCACTTGGAAGGCCGCGGCCAGTTCGGCATTCGCTGAGCGCATCTCCGCTTCAAGGGCAACGCGCTTGGCCGCGAAGTCCGCCTCTAGGGCGTCCAAGCGCCTGTCCTGATCAGGACTGAGGTTCAGCTCGTGGTGGACGTATTCATGCAGCGAGGGCGAGCGCCGGGCGTCAAGGAAATAATGGGCGGCGGCCCAGGCGCCTAGGCAGGCCACCACCGCGGCCAGCACCAGCGTGACGATCAGCGCTCTTCCTTGGCCCTTCATCCGTGGCCGTCGAGGAGAGTCGATGGCGCAAGGTCCGATTGGATTGAGAAGGCCGACACATCGTTCGATTGGCCCGCTACGGCAGCCGCAGTCATGCCACCGCCAGCGATGCCAATCGCCAACGCCGCCCCCATCGCCACTGCTCGCGTTGTTAGCGTCAGGCTCGACGACGAGCGCGCTTCTCGCTCGCGATGAATGCGCCGCCAGACCGCCGACTCGAGATCGTCAGGCGCCAGGCCACCGGCGGCGGCGAGCGCCTGAAGTTGGTCATCGAGCCGTCGGCCCATGGAAACTCTCCGAAGACGCAGTCTGCCTGGATTACGCATCATACCGCCTCAGCCCTCAAATGTGAGGGACAACCTTCGCCGCAGCGTATCTACCGCAAGGGAGCTGGGACATGGCGGCGGGGGGACTGGAGCGAAAGGCGGACGCGGGCGCGTTTCCGGCGAACTTGCCGGGCCTGACCAGTGTCCGCTTCGTTCTCGCTCTAGGCGTCGTCCTGTTCCACTACCAGCTGCAATGGCGGTGGGACGCCATGGCGGTGACGGGTCTGCTCGACCGCGCCCGCCTTGGCGTCGATGTGTTTTTCATCCTGTCGGGATTTGTACTGACCCATGCCTATCGGGCCGCCTTGGAAGCCGGCACGATCCACTATCCGCGATTTCTGGCGGCGAGGATCGCGAGGATATATCCGGCTCACTTGGCGGTGCTGGCCCTAGTCGTCCTGATGGTCCTGGCGGCTCGTGCGCTCGGTGTCGAGTTTGACCAGGACCTCTACAATCCCGCCGGCTTCGTGATGACACTCTTACTCGTCCAGTCCTGGGCGCCGGACTGGATCACGGCTGAGTGGAACGGCCCATCGTGGTCCCTCTCTGCGGAATGGTTCGTCTATCTGCTATTTCCAGTTTTTGCCTGGATCGGCCTTCGCTTGCGCGACCGTCCAGGCCTGCTGCTGTTGTTGAGCGGGGTGCTGTTCGTCGCCCTAGACGTTCTGTACCGGCGTCTGTTTGGCGATACGGTGGTCCACGCGGAAGCCAGAATGGGCATCCTGAGGATCATCCCGGAGTTTCTGTACGGCATAGCCCTCTACAGGCTGGGCCAAAAGCTTCGACCCTCGGCGCGGTGGGCAATAGCCGCGTCGGTCGGGTTTGCCGCCCTGCTCCTGCTCGCGATGCACTTTAAGGTCGACGACCGGCTCGTGGTCGTGGCGGCGGGTCCGTTGGTACTAAGCCTCGCCATGCTGTCGAAAGCGGGCGCTGACCAAGCTCTTGCCCGCCCCTGGATGATCAACTCGGGCGAAGCGTCCTACGCCCTCTACCTCGTCCATTTCCCCGTCCTGATTGCATGGAAGGGCCTTCATTCGATCCTGACCGGGCGAACAAGCGCCTATGTGCTCGACTGGTGGGAGGTCGGCGCCCTGCTTGTGCTCACGCTCGCCGCAGCCTTCGCGATCCACTATCTTGTTGAGGCGCCTGCCCGAAGCTGGCTCCGCAGCCGCGCTGAGGCAATATGGCCGCTACCCAGCGAACGAGGCAAGATGGAACCGGGCTCTCAGCCGCCGGATGTCTGAAGGTGATGGAATGAGCGGAAGCAATGCAGTCGACTTCCTACGCCGCGCTCTGGTTCTAGGCGCACCCGCCGCAGCGGTTTTGGGCGGCTGTATCAAACGATCCACGCCGACGGCGCTTACTGTCTACAAGACGCCGTCCTGCGGTTGCTGCAAGGGATGGGTCACACACATGACCCGCGCGGGCTTCATCCCGACGGTCGTAGAGATGGACGATCTCAACCCCATCCGCGACAAGCTCGGCGTTCCGTTTGCGATTTCGTCCTGCCATACCGGCGTCGTGGGAGGTTATGTCGTTGAGGGCCATGTCCCGCCTGCTGACGTCGTCCGCCTGTTGAAGGAAAAACCCAAGGCGATCGGCATCACGGTCCCGGGCATGCCTTTCGGCTCGCCGGGCATGGAACAAGCGGGCGCTCCCCCCGAAGCGTTTGATACTTTGCTCCTGCTCGACCGCGCCGGGCGAACCCAAGTGTTCGCGCATCATAGAGCGGACCAGCCCGAGGCCTGAGCGCCCTCAAATGATGAAAACCGGCGCAAACCCGCCGCCCGGCGTCCGGAAGTTGGTTGTTTGCCCCTGATAAACCCGCGCAGCGAAAAGCAGAGCGGAGCCACGATAGGTGTAGAGGCGCACGTCCAGCTTGAGGGACTGAACCTCTCCATCAATTTCGATGCTGCGCTCCGTAGGCTTCGCCAGTTCCTGAGCGATGTAGTCGCCTTGCAGCACCTCATCCCACACCCGATGAGTTATCTTGTCGCCGCGATAGACGGCCTTGCCGCCGTGGCCGCCCGCGGGCTTGAAAAAGAGGTTCTTGCGATCGGACCAGAGGGCGCCGGCGTTATCCGGGGTGAGTAGGCGCGTGCGAGGGACCGCCGCCAGGCTGGCAACATCCAACTCCAGACGTTGGGCGACCGCAGGCTCGGACAACAGGGTCAAGTTCCTTTTGTCGGCAAACAGGGCGTGGTTACGCGGATTGGGGGTGAGCACGACCGCCTCTGCCAGGTAGGCTTCGCGGAGCGCCTGATGTCCTTGCTGCTCGAGCGAGAAATCGACCAAGCGGTTATAGACGAGATCGATCGTCTCACCGTGGCAGTGCAAACGTCCGCCTGTGAAGTTCAGATCGACAGGATCGGCGATCATCGCCCGCAGCCCATGGCGCTCAAGGAACCGCTGCGCGAGTAGGAACTCTGGAAACAGGTACTGTTCCTCAGGGCGATCGTCCACGATCGCAATGGTCCGCAACGGGTCGCCCGGGCGCTGGCTTTCCCATTCACTGAGAAACATGCGCCACACGGCGGCGTCGAAGCCGTGCAGTTGGCTCGATCGCCTCACGATCGTCTCGCCGCAGCAGGCCATCTGAGCGCGGCCGAGGAACGCGTTAAGAAAAGCGCCGCCCGCGTTGGTATTCACCTCAATGAGCTTGGGACCCGCCGTTCCGAGGTGAAAATCGTACCCCATGAAGGCGCCTCGCGGCCCGAAGTCATGACGCGCAATCGCAGGCGCCCAGGCAAGGACAGCCTCCTGATATGCCGGCGTGGCAGCCGCCGTCTCGATAGCGGAAACGACGCCGAGCATGGTGGTAAGATCGTCCCGAGCCATGAACACGGGCGCTTGCGCGAACAGGTGGGGGTGCGTGGCAATCAGTCTAGAGGCGGCGTCTTCGCCCGGGACCTCTGCTCGGATCGCATCCTGCAGGCCGTCGCGATCGAGCGTGATGCAGAAGCAATCCCGGTTCAGCGCCGCGTCCCGGCGATCGTGGACTCCCATGAGGCGCATCCGTAATCGTAGCACGGGCGGCGGGCAGACCTCTATCAGTAACCCTTTGGCGGACCTGACGTTTGATTGACATCAATGCCCGGGGCCAAATCCGAGGCAAGAGTGACCACCAGTCTGGAAGTCAATCATGTCCGAGATGTCGCTGAAATATGCTGATCGAATGAGCGTCCGTCGTCTTGCCGCAACGGGTGGGATCGTCATGGCCGCGATGTTCATCCTTTGCTGGGTCGCGGTCCTGATCGCCCCGATGACAGCGACGCACGACTTCATTTCACTGTTCACGGTCGCCGAGCCCAGTTCGCTGATAGCCCTGCGCGTGGGAGCCTTCTGGGCCGCCGTCATGGGGTTGGTGTCGGGGGCCCTGATTGCGTTTGTCTACAATCTCCTCACCCCACTTTCGCGCCGTCCCGCGCCTTAGGAGTTCATCATGTCAAGACTCGTCCTGGCCGCCTGCCTGTTCCTCGCGGCAGCACCCGTCCTTGCTCAGCAACAGCCGCACGATCACGACAAGGGCGCCCCTGCGGCCAAAGACGCAACCGCCGCCAAATGTCCAATGATGCAGGGTTCCGGCGAACCTGGCGTTTCGGCTGGGCAGCCCTCGCCCAAAGACGGCGCGCCCTCCATGCCGAAGATGAAGCGGGGCATGATGAAGCAAGGGATGATGAAGCAAGGCATGAAGATGCAGGGCATGAAGATGGGGGCGTGCATGCCATCACCGTCCGCGCCCGCCCCGCCTGCGGCAGCCGCGCCGGCATCGCCAGACCCGCACGACCACTCCGATCCCAAGGCCCCCGGCCACCCCAAGTGAATCTTGATGCCAGGGGCGCGGCGGCCATGGCGGCGGTCACGCCCGCGGGCGCCCTATCCGGGAGCGCCGATAAAAGGGGGATTGACCTTCCAATGATAGGAATCTTGATGACCACAGGGTAAGGAGACTGAGATGTCTGATCCCAACCCTGCCGCCACCCCCCGTCACATCCATATCCATGAGCATGGCGCGCACGCCTGTTGTGCAAAAAGTAGCAACCCCTCTGGAGGAGTGATCGACCCCGTCTGCGGAATGACAGTCGATCCTGAGAAGACCGCCCACACGGCGGAGTACGGCGGCCAGCCCTACTATTTCTGCTCGGCCGGATGCAAAACCAAGTTCACCACCGACCCGGAAAAGCACCTGAAGAAAGAGGAGCGTCCGGCTGAACCGCTGCTCCCCGCCGGCACGATCTACACCTGCCCCATGCACCCGGAAATTCGCCAGATCGGGCCTGGCTCATGCCCGATCTGCGGCATGGCGCTGGAGCCGGAGGTAATGACCGCCGAGACCGAGCCCAATCCGGAGCTGAAGGACTTCAGCCGCCGCCTATGGATCGGCCTCGCCCTGACCCTGCCGGTGCTGGTGCTCGAAATGGGCGGCCACCTCATCGGCATGACCATGGGGCTTGGCCCCACGCTATCCGGATGGCTGCAACTCGCGCTCGCGACCCCTGTCGTCCTCTGGGCGGGGTGGCCGTTTTTTGAGCGCGGCGCGCGATCGGTGGCGACCCTGAAGCTCAACATGTTCACCCTGATCGCCATGGGTACGGGCGTGGCGTGGCTCTACAGCGTCGTTGCTATCCTGGCACCCGGCATCTTCCCGCCGACCTTCCGCCGCGCGGATGGGTCGGTCCCCATCTACTTCGAAGCCGCGGCGGTCATCACGGTGCTGGTGCTGCTTGGCCAACTCTTGGAAATTCGCGCCCGCGAGCGGACATCCGGCGCCATACGCGCCTTGCTCGACCTTGCCCCGAAAACGGCCCGCCGCGTGCGGGACGACGGAACTGACGAAGAGGTGAGCCTGGACCAAATCCAAGTCGGCGACCGCCTTCGCGTAAGGCCCGGCGAAAAGGTCCCGGTTGATGGCGAGGTGCTCGAAGGCCGCGTTGCGGTAGACGAGTCCATGGTGACGGGGGAATCCATGCCGGTGACGAAGGAGCCGGGCGCCAAGGTGGTGGGCGGCGCGATCAACAAGACCGGCTCGTTTGTCATGCGGGCGGAGAAGGTGGGTGCTGACACCCTGCTTTCCCAAATCGTGCAGATGGTCGCCCAGGCACAGCGTAGCCGGGCTCCTATCCAAAGGCTCGCCGATCGGGTGTCAGGCTGGTTCGTTCCCATGGTTATCGCCGTGGCGGTGCTTTCGTTCATCGGTTGGGCGATCTGGGGACCGGACCCCGCGTTCAGCTTCGGCCTGGTCGCGGCGGTGTCGGTTCTGATCATCGCCTGCCCCTGCGCGCTGGGCCTCGCGACACCGATTTCCATCATGGTGGGCGTCGGACGCGGCGCTCAGGCGGGCGTCCTGATCAAGAACGCGGACGCCCTGGAGCGCTTCGAGAAGGTGGACACCCTGGTCGTGGACAAGACGGGCACCCTGACGGAAGGCCGCCCGGCCGTGACCTCCATTCGACCCGCGGCAGGCGTGGACGATGGGGATTTGCTCCGCCTTGCCGCAAGCCTGGAACGCGCCAGCGAGCATCCGCTCGCCGACGCCATCGTTCGAGCGGCGAACGATCGCGGCCTGACGCTCGCGGAGCCGTCCGAGTTCGACTCGCCCGTCGGCAAGGGCGTGGTCGGGATCGTGGAGGGCCGCAGGGTGGCGATCGGGTCGCGCAAGTATCTCGCGGAGTTGCATGTGAATGTTGGCAGCCTCGAAGCCGAGGCGGAGGCGCTTCGCGCGGACGGTGAGACGGCCATTTTTGTGGCGCTGGACGGGAAGCTCGCGGGCGTCATCGCTATCGCCGACCCCATCAAACCGACCACGGCCGCAGCGGTGGCCGCATTGAAGGCTGAGGGCATCCGTCTGGTAATGATGACCGGCGACAATCGCACGACCGCCCTCGCGGTTGCGCGGAAGCTCGGCATCGATGACGTCGAGGCGGACGTCCTTCCTCAGGACAAAGCCGCCGTTGTCGAGAAGCTGCGGCGCGAAGGCCGCGTGGTCGCCATGGCCGGAGACGGCGTGAACGATGCGCCTGCTCTCGCCGCGGCGGACGTGGGGGTCGCGATGGGCGCGGGTGCGGATGTGGCGATCGAAAGCGCGGGCGTCACCCTGCTGAAAGGCGACCTGCAAGGGCTGGTGAAGGCCCGCCGGCTTTCCCGCGCGACGATGCGCAACATCCGGCAAAACCTGTTCTTCGCCTTCGTCTATAACGCGGCGGGCGTGCCCATCGCGGCGGGTCTGCTCTATCCGGTGTTCGGCCTGCTGTTGTCGCCTGCCATCGCTGCCGGAGCCATGGCCTTGTCGTCCGTGAGCGTGGTGGGCAATGCGCTGCGGCTCAGAGCTGTGCAGCTGGAGGATGCCCCTACCGCCCATCGCGCGGCCAGTGGAATGGCAAGCGTGGCGCTCGGCTAGAGTTATGACCCAACAGGGGAGAGCGGCATGAACATCGGCAAGGCGTCCAAGGCGACCGGCGTGTCCGCCAAGATGATCCGGTACTACGACGAGATCGGCCTCGTGCGGCCCGCCAGCCGCACGGGGTCGAACTACCGCGAGTATGACGCACGCGAGCTGAACGAGCTGCGGTTCATCAAGCGGGCGCGCAGTCTGGGCTTCTCCATGGCTGAGATCGAGCAGCTACTCTCGCTATGGCGAGATCGGGGCCGCCCAAGCCGCGAAGTGAAAGCAATCGCCGACAAACACGTCGCAGACCTCGACGCCCGAGTCGCCGAGATGAAGGCAATGGCCGATACCTTGCGTCACCTTTCGCACTGCTGTGCAGGCGACGACAGGCCGGATTGCCCGATCCTGGCGGACCTGACCCTCGGCAAGGAACCGACTACGGGCAAACTTCCGAAACGGCGTCGCGACTATTAGGGACGCGAGGTTTAGTGGGGGAGAAGAACGAAAGATCGTTCCACCGCTTCATCCTCAAAGGTTCGCGGGCCCTGGCGCAGGCGTCATGGCAAAGGCCTTACGCTTTGGCGTTCATCGGATGTACCGCAACTGGTGACGTCGCAGGCCGTCTCGCAGGCGCACGGAGGTTTGGGTCGCCTCTTGAAGGCCCACCACGTTCCCAGGCCGGTGATGGCCAGCAGCGGCAAGCCGATGCAGATGATGCGTTCGAGGCTGACCCCCAGCCCGACGCTCGTTCCCGCGAAGAGCGTACCGCCGGCGACCAGCGGCAAGAACAGGGGCGCGCAGCATCCCATGCAAGCGACACCCAGGAGGCTGGCCATCCAACGCTTTTTCATGAGTAGCTCCGACGGTGACAGGATCACGAACTGCGCGCATACATCCTCAAGTAACTTGAGGAGCAAGCGTCATGGCCATGTCGATCGGAGAGGCGGCCAGACGGTCAGGGAACAGCGTGCCGACCGTGCGCTATTATGAGGACATCGGCCTCCTGCGTTCGATCGACCGTGGACCAAACGGACGTCGCCTCTATGGCTGGCCCGAGATCAGTCGCCTCTCCTTCATTCGGCGTAGCCGAGATCTCGGCCTTTCGATCGTGGAGATCAGGTCGCTTTTGGAAGTCTCCGATGGGCGGAGCGACTGCGGCGACGCCCAAACCGTCGTTCTGACACACTTGGCCGTGGTTCAGCAGCGTCGGGCAGAACTACAAGCTTTGGAGGCAACCCTGCAAACCATGGCTGAACGTTGTGGCGCAACGTGCGTCGGCGGATCGTCCATTGCCTGCACGATCTTCGAGGATGTCTCGCCGGGGGCGTCGCGGTGAGCCGGCCGATCAGGTAGGGCGCCGCGCTGCAGAGACCTCGGCTGAAGGCTCCCGACTCACTGCCTAATGGTTCCCTTCAAAGTCGCAGGCCCAGCTTCGGGCCTAGCCAAACCAAAAGCCCATAAAGGGCGATGGTCAGGACCGATCCGGCCAGGAGCGCGACCCAAAAGGGCGCGCCGGAGCGCATGAGCATCGGCACCAGCAGAAACATCGGAAGGGACGGAAGGACGAACCAAAAGGTCGCTTCGGCATGATCCGCGACGCGTAGCGGATCGCGCGTGTCGCGCCACAGCCAGATCATGGCCAACAGCGACACGAGCGGCAGAGAGACTATCAGCGCGCCCCAGCCAGGCCATCGCCGGGCGACCTCGGAAGCGACAGCTATGATGACGCCAGAGATGAGGGCCTTGATCGCTAGATAGATCATCATCCCACCTCAGGAACGGGTTTGCGTGAGCGCCTGCCATTCACCAGTACATAGAGAGCTGGAAGAACGATCAACGTCAGCAATGTGGATGGGGTCGCGGACAGGGAGTCGGAAAAAAAATAGCGCGGAGCGCCTAATCGCCTTTCTTGAAGGGGGTGGGCTCTATGTTTCTGGGATTCTACGTTTCCGCGTCCGCCCCCGTAG
The DNA here is from genome assembly GCA_002398405.1 of Caulobacteraceae bacterium UBA5005. Classification (GTDB taxonomy): domain Bacteria; phylum Pseudomonadota; class Alphaproteobacteria; order Caulobacterales; family Caulobacteraceae; genus UBA5005. The sequence continues at coordinate 28,764 of DGYN01000025.1, read as the reverse complement.
CGCCCCCTTGCGGTGGAAAGCGCCGGCGTCGACCTAGCAGGTCGCGAGTAAACAGCTGTATTTATTTATGAAAAATGGTGGATGCGACAGGGATTGAACCTGTGACCCCCTCGGTGTGAACGAGGTGCTCTCCCGCTGAGCTACGCATCCATTGCTTGGGAGGGCAGGCGTATAGCCGCCGTCTCGGCGCTCGGCAAGCGGCTGAAGCGCTCTACGATTTGAGTGCGGATTTCAGCGATGCCTGGCTTTGCGGGGGCGCCGGCCAAGATCCCCCGATCAGGCCGCCCTGCGCAGCGGCCGCACGACGGACGAGGCAGACTCGGCTTGATCCGGCTGCCGCTCGGCGCGGTCCGATGCGCGGCCGCGGAAGGCGCACAGGGACTGGCATCCCACAGATGCGATCAGGCACAGGGTGGCGCAGAAGAAGGCAAACCCGTTGGAGGGCGTCAGGGTGGACGGTAAAATCGCGGCCAGGCAGAGCAGGACAATGCCGGTCAGCATCAGACTGGCCACATTCAGCGGCCGGTTTCCTTTCGGCCGGACGATGAACCCGTAGACATAGGCGAGGCCGCAATAGATGGCCCCGCCGAGGGCGGCGAACTGCAGGAGCTGGATCGTGGCTGACATAGGGATTGTTCCTCAGGCGTCAGGCAGAGCGACATCGACCGTGGTCGTGTAGCTGAGCGGATAGGTGGCGACGGTCGGGATGCCGATATCGGCGGCGTAGACCCCGGTCATGCGGGCGATTGTCCCAGACGCGGTGGTCAAGGTCTGCAGTGTCACGGTGACATTGGGGTCGGCGATGTCGTCCAGGAGCGCCTTTACCTTTGTGGACACCTGCGTCTGGTCGAGGGCGGGATTCAGCAAGATCTCCCGCGATACGGTGTTCATGGCGAAACGCAGGCTGGCCAGGCGATGCTGCGCCAGTCCAAACTCGAACACACCGAACACCAACGCGACAAAGACCGGCAGGACGAAGGCAAATTCAAGCGCCGTGGCCCCGCGGTGATCCCCGAAAAAGCCGCGCCTTTTCAGCCTAGCGGACACGCACCATCTCCGAACGGATTTGCTCTTCCTGGAACGCGGCGCCCTCCACTGTCGCGCTGGCGACAATCTTGACGATCGTCGCGGGCGGGGTCTGTTCCGTACCGCAGAGGGTGGTGGCTGTGGCCGCGCTCTCTCCACAGCGGTACAGGCGAGTGATCTGAATGTCTCCGTCCTCGGGCCTGTTCCGCCACGCGGCCAGGCCCAGGAGGCGCGCCTTGCTGTCGTCCGAACCGCCGTTGAAATAGTACTGCGAGGCGACCCGCAGCGCCTCGTCCTCCTGCTGTTGACGCAAGGTGGCTTCCCACAGGTTCACCGACACGAAGGCGAGGCCGGCCAGCACCGGGGCGACCAGCGCCATCTCCACGACAGCAGCGCCGCGCTCATTGGCGATGAACCTTTTGACTGCGGCGACCATGGGCATCGCATCTACTCCGTTAGCTGCACGGTCATCATGGCGGGGATGGCGGTCATGCCGAGCGCGCTGCAGTTGGCGTTGATCTGGCTGCTGCCCGACCATTCGATGGTCCTGGCGACAACCTGGGTGCAGCCGCCGATGCCCGCGAAATTGCCGAGATATTCGACAGCCTGGTTCTTGAAATAGATCGCGCCTGTCAGTGTCGAGTCCGCCGTGCCGTTGAATTTGTTTGTGCCGCTCGTCGTGCGGTCGCCGAAGAACAGCACGCCCTTGCGGGGTCCGGTCGTCGGCGCAGACAGAACGGCCTTGGCGTTGGCGTTCATGTCCACGTGCCGGCCGGCGGCAAGATAAAATGTGACGCCGCTTCCCGTCACATTGGCGTTGGCGCTGAACTTCAGGTCATCACCCTCGATGTAATAGTCGCCCGGCAGCAGGGTCTTGTTGTTCTTGAGCGTCATGCCGTTGCAGTAGCGCCCGGGCGAAAGGGTCGCCTGGTTGTCGTTCAGGCATGGCGCCGGCCGTGTGGGGACCTCGACGTTCTTGAAGGGGTCGGCGACCGGCGCGGCGTTGATCACCGGGGCGTCGCACTCGGTCAGGGTCATGGCCGCCGTGGTCTGGACGCCCCCGACGGCAATGACGCAATCAGCCGTCAGATTGGCGGAGCCTTGCAGATTGACCGCATCCGCCGCCGCCGAATTGGACATCACCGTGCAGCCGCTGAGCGCCACCGAGGTGTTGCCGGAGAAGTTCGCGGCATGGCTGGCCGTCGGGTGAAGGGCGACGATGCAGGCCGTCGCGGCGCTATTGTACTTGGCGACGGCGCGTGTGGAGAGCGGCACGGGCTTGGCGTTGAATATTCCCGTGAAAACCCGGTCGACCGTGGTCGCGAGTTTCACCTCGACGGCGCTGCTGTTCCCGATCGCCGCGCCGCTGGTCGGCGGGGTGTTTACAGTCACGCCGTTGGCGGTGGTGAAGCCGTTGTCCGCCGCCGCGCGCACCGCGGCCGCCTTGACCGTAGCGTAGTCCGATCCGATCCGGGCCTCCATGGCGCCGGCGTGAGCCGCCGCGTCGGCGGCGCCCTGCATCCGATGGCGCTCAAGGAACCAGTAGCTGGTCTCCACGCCGTACCCGAGCCCTCCGGCGACGACCGGAAGGGAGAGCGCGAACAGGATCGCGACATTGCCGCGACGCGCCTTTGCAAAGCGCTGAAGGAAGCGGCGGCGCGGATGAAGGACATGGAGGCTCATGAACCTTGACCATAAGCGATCAAGCTGAATGCCTAGTCAAAACACGCGGTTAACGTACAAGAATCCTGGAAAGCGGCGTCCGCCACCAGGCGCTGGTCGCGCCTAACGCCTGAATATCAAGAAGCTTAGACGCGCTCTTCGACCTTGTTCAGGGCGAAAGAGCGGCTCGATTTCACCGGCGAAAGGCGAACAAACTAACCATACACACGCCCGCTGCACGCCGCGGTTGAAAGACACCCGAGGCGCAAGGACTGCCGCCTATTGGTGGTCCAGCAGTCCCAGAACGCGCTTGGCGACCACGTTGAGGTTCACTTCGCTGGTGCCGCCCTCGATGGAGTTGCCCTTGGAGCGCAGCCAAGCACGGGTCTGGGCCTGTTCGCGATCCGAGAAGCCCTCCCCTTCCCAGCCCAGGCCCTGTACGCCCATGGCTTCTACGAGAAGTTCGTTGCGTTCTATGCCCAGTGTCGCGCCGGCGTACTTGATGATCGAGGTCGCCGCAGAGGGGCCGCCACCCTTGGCTTCGGCGGCAAGCCGCCGCTGGGTGAGCTGGAAGCAGTGGCTGCCCATCTTATTGGCGGTGATGCGGGCGCGCAGGTCTGCATCAACCAGACGGCCGTCTGCGCCGAGGCCGACATATTCGCGCGCCACGTCCTCCAGGCTGCCGGCCGCCTGGCCCATGCCGCCGCCGCCATTGGCGTTGGAGCTGACCATGGAGCCGGAGATGTTCTGGCGCTCGTACTGCAGCAGGCGCTTGGCGATATCCCAGCCTTGCGTGAGCCTGCCGACCATCTGTTCCTTGGGAACCTTTACGTCGTTGAAGAAGGTTTCGCAGAAGGGCGAAGAGCCGCTGATCAGCTTGATCGGGCGGGGTTCGACCCCCGGGCTCGCCATGTCGATGAGCAGGAAGCTGACGCCCTCATGCTTCTTCGAGGTGTCGGTGCGGACGAGCGCGAAGATCCAATCGGCCTTGTCGGCGTAGGAGGTCCAGACCTTCTGGCCGTTGACCAGCCAGTGGTCGCCCTTGTCCTCGGCCTTGGTCTGCAGGCCGGCGAGATCCGAACCGGCCCCAGGTTCCGAATAGCCCTGGCACCAGCGGATTTCGCCACGGACGATCTCCGGGATGAATCGCTTCTTCTGCTCTTCGCTGGCGTATTCCAGGAGCACCGGGCCGAGCATCCAGATCCCGAAGGAAGCCAGCGGCTGGCGATAGCCGCCCTTGGCCATTTCCTGGGTGAGAATGGCGTTTTCTTCCTTGGAGAGGCCGCCGCCGCCGTATTCGGCGGGCCAGGTGGGGGCAGTCCAGCCCTTGCCGGCCATGCGGTTCTTCCAGGTGGAGACCGGGTCCGTGGCCCCTTGGTATTTGCGCCCGCCCCAAATGGCTTCCTCGTCAACCTCGGCGCCGGACTTCAGTTCGGCGGGATAGTTGGCGGCGAGCCAGGCGCGGACTTCGGCGCGGAAGGCTTCCAGGTCGGCCATGCAGAGGATTCCTTAAAACACCCGTTTGAAGTGGGGATAGCCAAAGCCGCCGGCAGGGGCAAGGTCAGGCGCGTTTGCGGGGCGCCGCGCGGCGCTTGGCCGCGGCCTTGCCGGCCTTCTGATGGGCGCGGACCTGCTTGGCCTTGCGATCGATGATCCGGCTCTTCTCGCCCAGGGATGTCGCATTGCCGTCGTTCTCAAACTCCGAGAGGATTTGCTCCAGTTCCTTGTCGGTGAGCTTTTCGATGCCGATGAAGCCGTTCTTGGCGTTGGTCACGCGAATCAGTTCGTCGAGCTTGGCCTGAAGGGCGGCGTTGTCCCGGTTCTGAGTGTTCTGGATCAGGAACACCATCAGAAAGGTAACGATGGTGGTCGAGGTGTTTATGACCAGCTGCCAGGTGTCGGAGAAGCCGAACAACGGCCCGCTGACCGCCCAGACGAGCACTAGGGTAATGCAGACAATGAAGGCGAGCGGGCGGCCCGCGACGCGGGACACGGCGTTGGCGAAGCGGGTGAAGACGTGGGTGGGGTCCATGGCGGACCTAACGACCTTGGCCGCCGTCGGTTGCACGGCTAATAACCGCCCATGGCGAGACTCATCGACGGCAAGGCGTTTGCGGAACAGCTCCGCGTCCGGGTGACGGAGGAGGTCGCGCAGTTGAAGGCGGCCCATGGGCTGACGCCGGGCCTGGCGGTGGTGCTGGTGGGTGACGACCCGGCGAGCCAGGTCTATGTCCGCAACAAAGGCGAACAGACCGACGCGGCCGGCATGAAGTCGGTCACCCACCGTTTGCCCGAGGACACCAGCCAGGAGGACCTGCTGGCCCTGGTCCGTCAGCTGAACGCCGATCCAAGCATTCACGGCATTCTGGTGCAGTTTCCCGTGCCGCCGCAGATCAGCCAGATGGCGGTGGTGGCGGAGATTCATCCCGACAAGGATGTCGACGGCCTGACCGTGACCAATGCGGGGCGCCTGGCCAGCGGCCTCCCGGCCCTCACCCCCTGCACCCCGGTTGGTTGCCTGATGCTGATCCGCGACGTGCTGGGCGACAATCTCGCCGGCAAGCGGGCCGTGGTCATCGGCCGCTCGAACCTGATGGGCAAGCCCGTGGCGCAGTTGCTGCTGCAAGCCGACTGCACGGTGACCATCGCCCATTCCCGCACCGTCGACCTTCCCGCCGTCTGCCGCGAAGCCGATATCCTGGTGGCGGCCGTGGGCCGGGCTCAGATGGTCAAGGCGGACTGGGTGAAGCCCGGCGCAGTAGTCATCGATGTCGGGATCAATCGCGTCCCCAGCATCAAGAACCCGGGCAAGACGCGGCTCGTTGGCGATGTGGACTTCGATACGGTGTCTGAGGTCGCGGGCGCCATCACTCCGGTGCCGGGCGGCGTCGGACCGATGACCATCGCCTGCCTGCTGCAGAACACGGTGACGGCGGCCAAGCGGGCGGCCGGGATCGCCTAGCGCCGGGGCGCCTGGCTTTCCGTCCACTTGGCGATGTCGGTGGTGGCCTTGGTGGTGGCCGCGTTGAAGGCGTCGACGATGGCGCTGACCCGGTTGTCGGAGGCCGGCTGCTCGACGTGGAAGGTTCGCGCGCCGGACTGGGTGCGGTCACGGACCCCGATCAGGCTCGCCCTGGCCTCAACGACGATGGTCGGGGCGGATTCCAGCCCGTTCACGTAGCGCGCTTCGAAACTGCGCACTTCCACCCGGAGAATCTGGTCGGCGGGCGCGACGTCGCCCCGGGTAATCAGCCGCGAGGATACGCCGTCGAAGGCCGTAACCAGCGCCTCATCAAACATCACGTTGGCCGGCGCGGCCCAGCGGGCGGCTGCGACGGTCGCTGTCTCGGCCCCGATCATGGTGACGATACGGTCGCTGGAGCCGATGCGGGTGAAGGCCGTGGGACCGCGCAGGACCACCGACGTTGTCGTCGAAGAGGCGGGGGGTGGGGGTGGGGCGATGGTCAGCTTGTAGAGCGTTACCGGCTCGGCCTTGGGAAACAGGGATATGCAGCCCGAAAGGGCTATGGCGGCGGCGGTGATCGTCAGGGCGCGGATTATCATGGCTCCACCTGAATTTCTCTGGCCGGTTCCTTCATGATCAGCTGACGCGGATTGCTCTCGACCTCATTGACCAGGCGCTCCAGCGACTCGGCGGTCGACTGCAGGCTGACGATGGCGCTCTGCACCTGCGGCAGGGTGTGGGTGGCGAAGTCCGTGGCCGGACCCTTGAGGACGGCGATGGTGGCGCGGGCCTCGGCGGCTGCGGCTTTCAGCTCCGTCGCCGTCGACTCGAATTCGGCCAGGGCCTTCTTGGCGTCGCCGTCGACGAGCCTCTGACCCGACTTGGAAAGGTCTGAGAAGTCCTTCGCGGTTCTGTCGATGCTCTGCAGGGCGGCCTGGGCGTCGGCGAACACCTGGGTCGAGTCCCGCGCCGCGGCGGTGATGACGTTGATATCTTCCATGGTCGCGCCAAAGTTGGCGACGTTCTTGTCGGACAGCACCAGGTTCACCCGGTCCAGGGCCTCGATGGCGCGCGACATGAGGTTGCCGCCGCCGGCCAACAGGTCGGCGAGCGCGCTCGATTGGCTGCGGATGACGGGGGTCTGTCCGGCCGGCGTCACGTCCTTAAGCAGGGGCTTGGAGCTGGTGCCGGCGGTGATCTGAACGATGGAGACGAAGGTGATGCCCTGCGGCTCCAGGGTCGCGTAGCTGTCGGTCCGGACCGGCGTGTCAGAATCAACTTGCGCCCAGGCGTTGACCCGGTTTGGGTCCTTGGGATCGAGCTTGAGGTCGGTAACCTCGCCCACCTTGATGCCGTTGAAATAGACCTCGGCGCCCTTGTTCAGGCCGCGCACCGGGCCGATGAAGGTTATCTGGTAGTTGTCATAGTCCTTGTTGAACTGCATCCGGCCCAGCCAGACGACAAAAGCCACCATGCCGATCATCAGCGCGAGCGCGACGAAACCCACCAGGGTGTAGTTGGCGTTGCGTTCCATCTAGCCCCCCTTCCCCCGCTTTTCGGCCCGGCCCTTCATGCCTGGACCGATTTCCTTGTCCGCCGCCCGACCGCGCGGACCCAGGAAGTATTCTCTAATCCATGGATGGTCCGAACGTTCAAGAACTTCAATAGGCTCCACCGCGACAATCTTCTTGTCAGCCAGCACCGCCACCCGATCGCAGATGGCGTACAGCGAGTCGAGATCGTGGGTGATCATATAGACCGTCAGGCCCAGACTGTCTGAAAGATCGGCGATCAGCTCGTCGAACGCCCCCGCCCCGATCGGATCGAGACCCGCTGTTGGCTCGTCGAGGAACAGCAGGTCGGGATCCAGCGCCAGGGCCCGCGCCAGGCCCGCGCGCTTCTTCATGCCGCCGGAGAGTTCAGAAGGCTTCTTGTCGCCGGCGTTGGGCGGCAGGCCGACCAGGGCGATCTTCAGATCCGCCAGGCGCTGCATTTCGCCGGGCTCCAGCATGGTGTGCTCACTCATCGGCGACATGATGTTCTCGCGAACCGTCAGGTTCGAGAACAGGGCGCCCTGCTGGAACAGCACGCCCCAGCGGCGTTCGATGGAACGCCACTCGGCGGGGGTCGCCTTCATCAGATCGACGCCGAACAGCTTGACCTCGCCGCCGTCGGGCTTTTTCAAACCGATGAGCGTGTTGAGCAACACCGATTTGCCCGCGCCGGAACCGCCGACCACGCCGAGAATTTCGCCACGGCGGACCGTGAGGTCCAGGCCCTGGTGGATGACCTGGGTCCCATACTGGGATTTCAGGCCCCTGACCTCAATCGGCGGCACGGTCTCGCTGAGGACCGCCCTTTCCTCTTCCTGGCCGCTCATAGGTCAAGCTCCAGGTAGATCAGGGCGAAGACGGCGTCGATCATGATGATCGAGAAGATCGCCTGAACCACCGCCGACGTCACCCGGCGGCCGAGGGATTCCACGTCCCCTCCGACCAGCATCCCCTGGCGGCAGCCGATGGCGGCGATGACCACGGCCATGACCGGCGCCTTGGCCATGCCCAGCCAGAACTGATCGACGCCAACCGCCTCCGGAATACGCGACAGGAAGACAACCGGCGAAATATCCAGCGTCGACCAGAGCACCAGGGCGCCGCCGAACAGGCCGGCGATATCGGCGATCAGGGTCAGAGGAATGATGAACAGCAGGGCCAGGAACCTTGGCAGCACCAGGGCGTCGAACGGATCGACCCCCATGGTCTGCATGGCGTCGATTTCCTGCTGCATCTTCATCGAGCCGATCTCGGCCGAGAAACTCGAGGCAGACCGGCCAGCCAGCAGGACGGCGGTGATGACCACGCCGAATTCGCGCAGCACGCCAAAGCCCACCGTCTCCACCGAGAACACCTCGGCCCCAAAGTCGGCCAGCATGCCGGCGGCCAGGAAGGCCAGCACGGCGCCGATGAAGAAGTTCGTGATGACAACGATTGGAATGGCGTCGATCCCGGCCCGCTCGGTCAGGGAGATGACGCTCGCCCAGCGCACCTTGTGCGGCCGCATGATGGCCTTGCCCAGGGTGACCAGCAGCCGGCCGTTGAAGGCGAAGGTGTCCCAGAACTCGGTGCCCACGCCGACTACGCCGCGGCCCAGACGCTCCATCATGACGTTGAACGACAGGGGCTTCTTGGGCACGACCCGGGTAAGCTTTAGCGCCTCGTTTATGCGGTCGATGAGGCGGATGGTTTCCGGCCGCGCGCTGATAGCGTTCAGGTCGGCCATGGGCCCGCCGGTGGCGTGGATCAGGGCAAGGGCGCCGGCGGTGTCGATCCGTCCGGCCTCGCGCAGATTGAAGGTGGTGGGCTTGCCGTCCTTCAGCAGCTCTTCCAGCCGCTCATTGGCATCGCCCAGCCCAAGCGAACTCCAGTCGCCCGTGAACACCACGACGCGGCCGGCGCTTGTCTCGTCGACATGATAGTCGGCGTGCTGTTCCATAAACGGCGAACAATCCCCAGAGTCGCTCACAACCTAGCAGACGATACTAAGCTTGGTAGGGCTTCCTTCGCAGCCAGGCCGCGACAGCCCAGCTGTGCGCCTCGTGGCGCAGGTCTGCCAAGGCTTTCAGCGGTTCCACCCAAACCAGCTCATGATCGTCCTCGATCTTCACCGCGCCGCCCTGCGCCCGCTCGGCGGCAAAGAAGGCGCAGAGATTGTTCACCGCCTCGTCCTTGCCGGTGACGAAGTACTGGCGGGCCCGGGCGAACAGGGGCCCGGCCGAGACACAAAGACCGGTCTCCTCGGCGAATTCCCGCACCAGGGCCTGATCCTCAGTCTCGCCCGGGTCTACGGCGCCGCCCGGCAGGTCGAGGAAGGGCGGTGTTCCGTCGGCGAGGGCAACCCGCACCAGGGCGATCCTGCCGTTCTCATGGAGGATTCCGAAGGCCGCGGGGCGATCGCGGTGGTGGCGGCCCCCCAGGGGCGCTCCGAACTGAGGTTCCGTAGTCAAGCTTGCTCCCCGATAGTACCGCAGGTACCTAATCCCCCAGGATACGACGACGACGGAGACAACGCTGCGATGTTACGCACGTTCCGCATCGCCGCCCTCGCGGCCGCGCTGATCATTCCCGCGACGGCTCTTGCCCAGGACACGCCCAAGGACGATCCCATCGGGGACCTTATTTCCAAAGCTGTAGAGGTTTTCGAGCGGGTCACCGACCTGAAGCTTCGCGCCACCCTCTATCATGCCGGGGCCAAGGGAGTGGGCGGGCGCGATTCCCTCGGCTGCAGCGTCGTTCCCATGCGCACCCTGGCCGTCGATCCGCGAATCATTCCGCGCCGGAGTATCGTCTTCATCAAGGAAACCGTGGGGCTGATGATGCCCAATGGACAGCCCCATGACGGGGTTTGGTACGCCTCGGACACCGGCGGCGCGATCAAGGGAGCGAAAGTCGACCTCTATACGGGATCGGGCAGCGGCTCGATGCGCCAGTTCTTCGATCGCCGGATCAATGCCGCGGTGCTGAACGCGGTGAAGATCGGGACCTTCAACGGCTGCCCGCCCCGCTAGGTCTCGACGAAGGCCTTTTCCAGCACGAAATCGCCGGGTTTGGCGATGGAGCCTTCCTCGAACCCGCGATCCAGCATGATGGCCTTGAGGTCTACCAGCACCGAGGGGCCGCCGCACATCATCACCCGGTCCACCGCCGGGTCGAGGGGCGGTAGGCCAAGGTCGGTGAAGATCTGGCCCGAGGTGATCAGGTCGGTTATGCGGCCGTTGGTCGGGAAGGGCTCGCGGGTCACGGTGGGATAGTATTTCAGCTTCGGGCCGATCATTTCGCCCAGATCCGGGTCGTTGGGCCATTCTTCGCTGAGCTGTTCTCGGTAGTTTAGATCGCGGACCTCGCGGACGGTGTGGGTGACCACGACCGTGTCGAACCGCTCATAGACCTCAGGATCGCGGGCCAGCGACAGCCAAGGCGCCAAGCCCGTGCCGGTGCCGAGCATATAGAGGGTGCGGCCGGGCTTAAGGGCGTCCAGCACCAGAGTGCCGGTGGGCTTTTTGCCGATCAGGAGATCATCCCCGACCTCGATCTTCTGCAGGCGGGAGGTCAGCGGGCCGTCGGCAACCTTGATCGAATAGAACTCCAGCTCCTCAGCCCAATTGGGCGAGGCGATCGAATAGGCGCGCAGCAGAGGTTTGCCGTCTTCCTTGGGCAGGCCCAGCATGACGAACTGGCCGTTCTCGAAGCGGAAGGCCGGGTCGCGCGTGGTGCGGAACGAGAACAGGCTCTCCGTCCAGTGCTGGACGTGAGTGACCTTCTCGACCAGGAAAGCGCCGCCCGCTTTGACGGGCGCGGGCGCGGTGGCGGCCTCGGACATATCTTTCGCCTACTCTATTGAACTGTAATTAGATATCGCCGCCGAATTCGAGTTCACCCGAAGGGGTCGCCCGTTCGACGTGGATTCCGCACTCGCTCTTGTCCGAGCCCGCCCAGCGGCCGGCGCGGACGTCCTGACCCTCTTCCACCGGCTTGGTGCACGGCCAGCAGCCGATGGAGGGATATCCCTGGGCCACCAGCGGGTGGGCCGGCAGGTCGTGATCAACGATGTAGGCGTCCAGCTCTGCCTTGGAGATATTGGCCAGCGGATTGAACTTCACCTTGCCATCCGAGCCGCGCTCGACGACCGGCAGGCGCAGACGATCACCGCCGTGGAAGCGCTTCCTGCCCGTGATCCAGGCGTCAAAGTCGCCCAGCGCCTTATCCAGCGGGATCACCTTGCGGATATTGCAGCAGGCGTCGGTGTCAGTCTTCCAGAGGTTGGCCTTGGGGTCATTGACCGCCAGGTCGGCGTAGGCGGGACGCAGGTCGCGCACGTCTGTCAGGCCCAGCTGGGCCGCCAGCTGTTTGCGGTAGTCCAGGGTCTGGCCGAACAGCATGCCGGTGTCGAGGAACAGCACGGGGATGTCCTTGCTGATCTCGCTGGCCATGTGCAGCAGCACGGCGCTCTCGGCGCCGAAGGACGAAACCAGCGAAAGCTTGTCGCCATAGGTTTCATAGGCCGCGCGCAGAACTTCCGCGGGGCTCGCGTCGCGCAGACGTTCGTTCAGCTCCGCGACGATATCGCGTTCAGCAACGGCGCCTTCGTAGGCCATCATCCGTTCCTCTCAACAAAAGCAGGCTCCCGGCCATCCGCGCCACGCTGATAGACGTGGCGGAACCGGTGAGCGGCCGCGAGCCATTGCTCGGGCGTCGACCCATCCGCGGGTTCGAAGGCGTCGAAGCCGCAGCGGACGAAGAAACCGGCCTGTTCGCGATTGACGTCGCCGACCGCGCGGATTTCACCGCCGAAGCCGAAACGCTCGCGCAGCAGGCGCGCGGAGGTATAGGCCCGGCCATCGCGAAACTTCGGGAAACGCAGGGCGACGAGAGACAGGCGCGGCAGGTCGTAGGCCAGATCCTCGACCGCCTGATCGCTTTCCAGGACGACGCCGACACTGCGGCCGTCGTCCAGCAAAGCCGCGCCCTCGGCCTGGAAACGGGCCAGGGACAGGATCACGTCGCCAGAGGCCGGGACGGCGTCTTCCTCGCCGACCAGGACAAAGCTGTCGTTGGCCCAATCGGCCGCCTGGCCATGAAGCCTAATGAGCTTCGGCATAGACGGCCTCCTTGAATGGCGTGAGGCCCGTGCGGCGGTAGGTGTCGAGGAAACGCTCCCCGTCCTTGCGCTCGCGCAGATAGACATCGACCAGGGTTTCCACCGCATCGCCGACGCGGTTGGCGGGCAGGCCGGGGCCGAGGATCTTGCCGACCTCAGCGTCCTCAGCGGCCGAACCGCCAAGCGTGAACTGGTAGAATTCCTCACCCTTCTTATCGACGCCCAGGATGCCGATGTGGCCGACGTGGTGGTGGCCGCAGGCGTTGATGCAGCCTGAGATCTTGATCTTCAGCTCGCCGATCAGCTCGGCGCGCTCGGGGTCGGCGAAGCGGGTAGCGATATCCTGCGCCACCGGGATCGCCCGGGCGTTGGCCAGGGCGCAGTAGTCCAGCCCCGGGCAGGCGATGATATCGCTGACCAGGTTGATGTTGGGGGTCGAAAGCCCGATCGCCTTCAAAGTCGCGAACACGGCCGGCACATCGTCCAGGCGGACGTGCGGCAGGACGAGGTTCTGCTCGTGGGTCACGCGGATTTCGTCCAGGCTGAACCGCTCGGCCAAGTCCGCAATGGCGTCCATCTGATCGGCGGTGGCGTCGCCGGGAGTCTCTCCGGGGGCCTTGAGCGAGATATCGACGATCGCATAGCCCGGCTGCTTATGAGCGTGGACGTTGTTGCGGACAAAGCGCGCGAAGGCCGGGTCCGCCTTGGCGCCTTCGAAAACCTCGGACTTGGGCGGCAGGACCGCGAAACCCGGCGGATTGAAGAAGCCGCGGATGCGGGCAAGTTCCGTGTCGGGCGCATCGACGGATGGACGGTCCATCGCCTCCCACTCGGCCTCAACCTGGCGAGCGAATTCCTCGGCGCCGAGCTGGGCGACCAGAATCTTGATCCGCGCCTTATAGATGTTGTCCCGCCGGCCGTGGCGATTGTAGACGCGCAGGATCGCCTCCAGGTACGACAGGAGGTGATGAGCCGGCAGGAACTCGCGGATCGTCGGGCCCACATAGGGCGTGCGCCCCATGCCGCCGCCAGCGATCACTTCAAAGCCAAGCGAGCCATCGCGCGCGCGGCGCAGCAGCAGACCGATGTCGTGCAGCTTGGCCGCCGTGCGGTCCTGAGGCGCGGCGGTGACGGCGATCTTGAACTTGCGCGGCAGGAACGAGAATTCCGGATGGATCGCCGACCACTGGCGGATCAGCTCCGACCAGACGCGGGGATCGTCGATCTCTTCCGCCGTTGCGCCGGCCCGGGGATCGGAGGTGATGTTGCGGATGCAGTTGCCGCTGGTCTGCAGGGCGTGCATCTCGACCATCGCCAGTTCGCCCAGGATGGCCGGCGTGTCGGCGAGCTTGATCCAGTGGAACTGAATGTTCTGGCGGGTGGTGAAGTGGCCGTAGCCCTTGTCATAGGTCCGCGCGATGTGGGCGAGCTTTTTCAGCTGGACAGACGACAAGGTCCCATAGGGCACCGAGACCCGCAGCATATAGGCGTGCAGCTGCAGATAGAGGCCGTTCATCAGCCTAAGCGGCTTGAACTGGTCCTCGGTGATTTCCCCGGCCAGGCGGCGAACGACCTGGCCCGCGAACTCGGCGGTGCGGTCTTGGACAAAGGCCCTATCGATGGCGTCGTAACGATACATGGCGCCTACTTCTTCAACTTGATCAGGTTGTGACGGCCGGCCGAGCGCGCCACCCCATGGGCGTGCTGGATGACCTCGATGTCATGGCCGCCCTCAGCCTGCTTGCCGTGCTGCGGATGGTTCTGGGGGCCGAGCGCCCGGACGCGCTCGCGAAAGGCCACGGGCGCAAAGCCATCCTCAGCCGCCTCGACGTCGATCAGATAGGGCTCGACGATCTGGGTCGGGTTGACGGCGGCGAGAGCGGCGGCCTCGGCGACGGCGTCGTCTTCGAACAGTTCAGCTTCGCCGAAGCGCAGCTTCCACGCGCCCTTGTTCCAGAACACGACCTCACCCTCGCGCAGGGTATTGGCGGTCAGGGCTTTCACGAGACACCCCGCAGGACTTCAGTTTCGGTGATGATCACCGGGGCGGTGTCAGCCAGGGCCGCGACCTCGCCGATGATCAGGATGGCGGGGCCTTCGAGGCCTTCGACCGTAGGGCCAAGCTCGCCCAGCGTCGTCACCATGCGGCGCTCGTCCGCAAGGCTGGCGTTCTCGGTGATCAGCACGGGGGTGGAAGCCGCCCTCCCCGCCTCGATCAGCCGCGCGGCGATCGACGGCGCGGTGGAAACGCCCATGTAGACCACCAGGGTCTGGTTGCCCCGGCCAAGCGACGCCCAATCGAGATCAGGCTCGGCGTCCTTGGCCGCATGGCCGGTGACGAAGGTGACGGCCTGAGCAAGGCCTCGATGGGTGAGCGGCGCGCCGGCTGAAGCCGCCGCCGCGAAGGCGGCGGTGACGCCGGGGATCACATGAGCGCGGATACCAGCGGCGCGCAGGGTCTGCAGCTCTTCCCCGCCCCGCCCGAAGACGAAGGGATCGCCACCCTTGAGCCGCACCACCCGCTTGCCGTCGAGGGCCAGGGCGACCAACAGGGCGTTGATGTCGTCCTGCGGCAGGGTGTGGCGAGATTTTCTCTTGCCGACGTCGATCAGGCTGGCCTTGGGGTTTGCCAGGTCGAGGATGGCCTTGGGCGTCAGGCGGTCATGGACCACCACATCGGCGGATTCCAAGGCTCGCAAGGCCTTGATCGTCAGGAGTTCGGGATCGCCCGGACCCGCTCCCACCAGCCAGACCTCGCCTGCACGCGCAGGAGCGCCGCCGGTCAGGGCCGCGAGACGCGCCCTTGGACGGGAGGTTTGAGATGTCACGCTTTCAGGTCCTCTAAACGCCATGTACAATCCGAAGTGGTTGCAAAATGGTGGTTGGGCTGCCACTTCGCAAACAAGAACTCCTGCCCGGGCTGATAGGAAAACTTTCGTGGAACGCCGCCGTTTGCCGCCGCTGAACGCCTTGCGCGCCTTCGAAGCGGCTGCCCGGCACCTGAACTTCAGCCGCGCCGCCGACGAGCTGTCGGTCACCCCCGGCGCCGTTTCCCAGCAGATCCAGAACCTGGAGGACTACATCGGCGCGGCCCTGTTCCGCCGCACGCCCAAGGGCCTGTTGCTCACCGACGCCGCCCAGATCGCCCTTCCGGCCCTGCGCGAGGCCTTTGATCGCCTGGCGGAAGCCGCCTCCATGCTGACCGCGGCCGTGGATGGCCGGCGCCTGACGGTCTCCGTCGCCCCCTCCTTCGCCGCCAAGTGGCTGGTGCCAAGGCTCGGCAAGTTCGAAGCGGCCCATCCGCAGGTGGATGTCTGGGTCTCGGCCGGCATGGAACTGGTGGATTTCGCCAATGGCGAGGTCGATATCGCCATCCGCTACGGCGCCGGCCGCTATCCGGGCCTGGAGGTCCAGCGCCTGATGCAGGAGACGGTGATCCCGGTCGCGAGCCCTGAGCTTGTCGCCGAAAACCCGTTGGCCGATCCTTCGGACCTCGCCCACCACATCCTGCTGCATGACGGCTCGCCCGACGCGGACGAAAGCTGCCCCGACTGGGACATGTGGCTCAAGGCGCGGAGCATCAAGGACGTCGACGGGCAGCGCGGCCCGCGCTTCAACCAGTCCAGCCTGGTCATCGAAGCCGCCGTCGGGGGGCGCGGCGTGGCCCTGGCCAAACGGGCGCTCGCCCAGGCCGACCTGGACGCCGGGCGTCTGGTGGCCCCTCTGCAGATCGCGACGGCGGTGGATTTCGCCTATTACCTCGTTCATCCCAAGGCGAAGGGACGTCTACCGCAGGTCAAGGCCTTCGTCGCCTGGCTGACCGCCGAAGCCGCCGCCCACGAGGCGGCCCTTGTAACCATGGATAACGGAGCCGGGATTTGACGTTTAAGACCCCCGACGAATGCCAGGACATGACCGATGTCCGGGAAGCGATCGACGCGCTCGACCGCGACATCGTCGCCCTGCTGCGCCACCGCCAGGACTATCTGGACGCCGCCGCGCGGATCAAGACAGACATCAACACCGTGCGCGATGAGGCCAGGGTGGCGGCGGTGATCAGCAAGGTAAAGGCCGAGGCGCGACGCGCCGGGCTTTCCGAAGAGATCGCCGAGACGGTGTGGAACGCGGTGATCGAAGCGTCGATCACCTACGAGCATCACCGCTGGCTGGAGTTGCGCAGGGACTGAAGCGCCAACTCGTGCAGATAGGCCGCGACATCGTTGAGGGTCGCGTCCAGCGCCGTATGCACCGTCGGAATCGCGCCGGAATTGGCCTCGGCCGCCTCGCAGGCCTGGGCGAGCGGATTGGCCCCGATACCCCGCG
This sequence comes from Caulobacteraceae bacterium UBA5005, assembly GCA_002398405.1. GTDB lineage: Bacteria > Pseudomonadota > Alphaproteobacteria > Caulobacterales > Caulobacteraceae > UBA5005. Next base: position 12,134 of record DGYN01000025.1, on the reverse strand, counting down.
CGGCGCCCTTCACCGTATGGACGGCGTCCAGCCAGCCCTCCGTATCCGGATCGATCATCGGCCCCCACATGCGGGCCTGCTCCTGAAAGAGGCCCAGCACCTCCTCGACCAGGGCAAGGTCGCCGCCGGCATAGGTTTCCAGATATCCGAAATCGACCACGCCGGTGATGTCGCGTCGGGCCATGGATGCGAATCCTTTCACCGCAGTTAGCGCGAAAGCCTACACCATCGATCCGGGAATGGTGGGTGCAGTAGGATTCGAACCTACGACCCGCTGATTAAGAGTCAGCTGCTCTACCAACTGAGCTATGCACCCGCACGCAAGGGGACCAAGGCCCCCTGTGGCAAGGCGGCGGAACATAGGGAAATATCCCTCGATTGCAAGCGGTGTGGATATGAAGGTTCGGGAGGCTGAAACAGAGGATGCTGCGGCGATCGACGCCCTGATGCGCATCCTCGATCACGAGCGGCGGACAGACGATGTCGCGGCCGGAATCGCCCGGCTGGCGGCGGACGGCGAACCGGTGCTGGTCGCCTGCGATGAGACCGGCGTAATCGGCTGCGTCACCTGGCATGTAACCCCCAACCTGCACCGCCCCAAGCCCGTGGGACGCATCACCCTGCTGGCGGTCGCCGAGACCGCTCAGGGCAAGGGGGCAGGACGGGCCCTGGTCGATGCGGTGGATGAGCGCTGCCGCGCGCTCGGCTGCGGCATGGTCGAGGTGACCAGTAACCGTCGCCTGGAACCGGCCCACGCTTTTTATCGCCATCTGGGCTTTACCGAGACCAGCCGACGCTTCTCAAGGCCGCTGGACGAGAGCTAGGGGTCCGTCATAGGAGGCAGGGCAACGAAAAGTGAGGAAAGCGCCGTGGCCACCGAATTCGAGACCCTGCTCTATGAGGTGAGCGACGGCATCGCGACCATCACCCTCAATCGTCCCGACCGCATGAACGCCTTCATGCCGCAGATGATGATGGATCTGATCCATGTCTTCGACGAGACCGACGGCGACGATGCCGTGAAGGTGGTCGTGGTCACCGGCGCCGGCCGGGCCTTCTGCGCCGGGGCGGACCTGGCGAACCGGGCGGACACCTTTGACCACACCGGCCCTCCCAAGCAGCACCAGATCCACGTCAACGGCATCCGCCGCGACGGCGGCGGCCGGGTCTCCCTGCGCATCTTCGAAAGCCTCAAGCCGGTGATCGCGGCGGTCAATGGGGCGGCGGTGGGCGTGGGTATCACCATGCAGCTGCCGATGGACATTCGCCTCGCCTCGACCAACGCCAAGTTCGGGTTTGTCTTCACCCGGCGCGGGATCGTACCGGAGGCGGCGTCGAGCTGGTTCCTGCCGCGGGTGGTGGGCATGCAGACGGCGCTGGAGTGGTGCTACACCGGCCGGGTCTTCGGGGCCGAAGAAGCGCTGGCCAAGGGCCTGATCCGCTCGATCCACGACCCCGATGACCTACTGCCCGCCGCCTATGCGCTCGCCCGGGAGATTGTCGACAATACGGCGCCGGTGTCGGTGGCCCTGGCCCGCCGGATGCTGTGGCGGGGCCTGACCTTCGATCACCCCATGGACGGCCACATGCAGGAAAGCCGCGGCATCGTCTCGCGCGGAGCCTCGGCCGACGCGGCGGAGGGGATCAACTCCTTCATGGAAAAGCGCCCGCCCGCCTATCCCAACAAGGTCTCCAGCGACACGCCGGACCTGTGGCCCAAGTGGGAAGAGCCGGAGTTCGAGTAGCCTAGCCCTTGACCTCGAAAGTCAGGGTCGCGGATTTCGGCGGGGCTTTGGCGACCGTCGCGCTGGCATTTTCCAGGTCGAAGGGGCGGTAGAGACGGTTTCCCGCCAGATCCTCGATGATCCCGTCGATATGAATCTCGTGCCGCCCTGCCTTCCACGGCTTCAGGGGCGTCAGGGCCCAGCGGGTTTCGTTGGCCAGCAAGGTGACCTCCCCCTCAACCCCCGGCACGGTGATGGTCCGGCGGGCGAGCGCGTAGTCGAGGGGGCGCGGAAAATCGATGAACAGGGGTGCGTTGCGGTCGCGAGGGGCGGTGATCTTCCAGGCCGCCGGATCGACCGGCAGGCGGACATCCGGCACGACTGTGATTTTGCGCTCATAGGCGGCGGCCAGGGGCTTGCCGTGGGCGTCCTGCCAGGCCGGGTCGATGCGCAGGGTGACTGTCTTGCCGGGCACAAGGGGCGGGTCGGTGTCGCCCAGGCCGCGCTTGATGCGTCCGGGGTCGAACAGGACCGTGAGGCGGGTGACGCCGGGGTCCCAGAGTTCCTGGTCGAACTCGACGAAGGGCTGTTCGAGGACCGCGCCAGTCTCGTCCAGCAACTGGATGTGGCGATAGGCTTGGCCCTTGGTCATGGGCCCGGAAAACTGGATGTAGAACTTCAGCTGGTTAGCCGGCCACCGATCAGTGGTCGGATAAGTCTGCGTCACCGTAGTCGCCGCCGTGGCGGGTGCTGCCTTTCCCGGAACCATCAGACGGTGAAACTCGCCCCCGGGCGCCTGATAGGTGATGGTCAGGGTGACCTGCGGCGAGGGCGGATAGGCCGGGGTGAAGGTCAGGGTGTCGCCGCGGCGTTTATATTCGCCGGCCAGGGGTGGCGCGGCGGGATCATCGCTGGCCCGGACGGTCAGAATATCGCCCCAGCCCTTGGAGGGGTCCTGCGCGTCCACGCCCCGCGCGGTGACGGTCTTTCCATCATAGGAAAGCGGCTCGCTCTCCGGCCGGCAGGCGGCCAGCAGGAGAGCGGCTAGAACAACGATGAAGCGACGCAAGGTCTCTTACGGCAGCGCGATGGTCTTCAGCTGGGCCGGCTGACCGGCGGCCGCGACGACGATCACCGCGTTGGAGGCGTCCAGCTTGTCCAGCTGGGTCACGTCTTTCAGGTCGGCGATGGTGTCGTAGGGGATGCCCGCCTTGTCGGCGATCGGCGTCGAGATCGGGGTGTGACGCTCGAGGTTGTTGGCGTCGAGCTTCATGACGCCGCGCGAGCTGTTGGCCAGCAGGATGTGGCGCTGGCCGCCCTTCTCGTAGGAGATCATGTCGATCGGACGGTTGCGGTTGCCCAGCTCGGCGATGGTCGTCGCCTTGATGCGCGCGCCGGGCTTCACGTCCGCCAACGGGATTTTGACGATCGGGGTGCAGGTGTAGGCCGCCAGGATCACCGGCTGGTTGTTCATGGTGTAGGTCATGAAGGTCCGCACCGGCGAGGCGGTCTCAAACCGCCCATGGGCGCCGTGATACATCTCGATGCCGGCGCTCGAGGCCTGACCGCGGAAGGGATAGGCGATGGTCCGCATGGAGGAGTTGAACTCCTCGTTCGACAGACCCGCCACCAGCACCTGGTTGTTGACGAAGACGAGGTCGGTGATCGCCTGGGCCGCCTGATTGGGGGCCGTGGGCTTGTCGGAGATGGCGACGGTGCTCGCTTTCAGCTTGGCGACGTCGACCACCGCCAGGGCGCCGGCCTTGTCGGTGCGCACGATCACCGGAACCGCTTCGGCGCCGGTCCCGCGGCTGACCGCGATATAGACGTTGCCGTTGGCCGGGTTGACCGCGATGTCGCTGATCGACACCTGGGCCGCCGGCACGCCGAGCATGGCGGCGATCTTGGTGCTCACGTCAGCGATGTCCGCCTTGGCGGCGGGAGCCCGCGCCGTGTCGCCCGTCTCAATGGCGACCACCTGGCCTCCCAGCGAGTCGCCGACCAGCAGAACGCCGTTGGGCGCGAAGGCGAGCGCGCTGGCCGATTTCAGAGCCGCGGGCTGCGGCGCCTGGGCGAGCGCTACGGCGCCCGCGGCGAGGGCCACGGCCCCAACAACACCGGCGGCGGACAAGGCCTTGGTACGCTTGGACATGGTGAAATCCTCCCTGTGATTGGTTTTCTTGCCGAAGGCTACTCCAGCCGCGGCGTTTTGTCATTTCCGCCGTTGGCGGGATGAAGGCTACGAACGGGTGGCGACTCGGCCAATCATCCACAGGAAATACCGATTGGTACGCGCGTAAATCGTCAGACGCGCACGACATGACGACCGGGGATGCGCCTAATGCGTTTTGTTCCAAACGCCGGCCCCGCCTCTGGCCGGCTCTTGAGGTTAAAGTCCTTGCGCGACGGCACCCAGCAATACGGCGCGCTGCCCTGGCGGCAAACCCCCATGGGGGTGGAAATCCTTTTGCTTACCAGCCGCGAGACGCGGCGTTGGGTGATCCCCAAGGGTTGGCCCATGCGGGGGTGCGAGGGGGGTGAATGCGCCGCGCAGGAGGCCTTCGAGGAGGCCGGTATTGAGGGACGCGTGAGCCACGCAATTGGCAATTACGCCTACAGCAAGCGTCTGAAGGATGGCTCCCTTCGGCAACTGACCGTGGAGGTCTTCCCGCTGGAAGTGGCCGCTGAACTATCGGATTGGCCTGAGGTGGCGGAGCGGGAGCGCCGCTGGTTCTCCCCCGCTGAGGCCGCAAACGCCGTGGCCGAGCCTGAGCTTGCCGGCCTGATCCGGGAATTCAGCGCGGCGTCTGTTCCACCGCGAACTTGATCAGGGCCGCATTGGTGCGAAGCCCAAGGCGGGCGCGCAGTTTCGCCGCCATTTCAGCCGTGGTGCGGTAGCTGACCTTCAGGGCGTCGGCGACTTCCGCCAGGCTCTTGCCCGTGGCGAGCAAACCAATCAGCTGCCGCTCCCGCGCCGTGAGCGGGGCCAGGGGGTCGGCATCCCCTTTGAGTCGGGCCATGGCCAGACGCTGGGCGACCGACGGCGCCACATAGACCTCCCCCGCCGACACCGTCTCTATGGCGTCCAGCAGGGCGTCCGGGTCATCGTTCTTGGTGACATAGCCGCGCGCGCCAGCCTCGATGGCGGAGGTCACGAAGGCCAGCTCCTCATACATCGAGAAGATGACGACGCAGATGTCGTCCCGCGCGATCCTGAGCGCCTTCAGCACATCCAGGCCGCGCATGTCCGGCAGGTTGAGATCGAGGATGACCACGTCAGGGCCGGTTTCCTTGGCCAGCCGAAGTCCATCGGCGCCCGTCTCCGCCTCGGTGACGTCGAGGTCCGCCCGCTGGGCCAGCACCCGCCGGCAGCCAGCCCTGACGATCGGATGGTCCTCGATCAACAGCACCTTCATTGCCCGCCCCCCTTGGCCCTAACTGACACCTGGACCAGCATACCCCCGCCGTCCGCCGCCGAGACCTCCAGCCTGCCGCCGGCGGCCCTCGCCCTCTCGGCCATACCCAACAGGCCAAAGCCGTGCGCCTTATCCTTCGCCATGCCCCGTCCATCGTCCTGGCAGGTCAGCACGACCATCTCGCCCGATCGCTCAAGCCGCAGGCGGACGGCTTTGGCCTCGGCATGACGGACGACATTGGTCAGGCACTCCTGGGCGGCGCGATAGAGGGCGTGCACCCCCGCCTCCCCCGGGTCGCCAACGTCGCCGGCGGCAAGTTCGAAAGTTAGGTTCGGATAGCGGTTGCGCCAATCTGAGATCAGGCTCTCCAGCGCGGGGCCGAGCGGCATCTGCTCAAGCACCAGGGGCCGCAGGCGCTCCAATAGACGGCTGTTGATGCGCTGGATCTGGGCGACGAGACCGCTGATCGACAGAGCCCGCTCCTGGATCTCCTCGAAGCGCGGCTCCTTCTTGCGCACCCAGCGGGAGATGGCGCCCAGGTCGGCTCGGATGGCGAAGAGGGAGGGCCCGAATTCGTCATGCAGTTCGTGGGCGATATCCTTGCGCTCCTCCTCCTGCACCGACATGAGCCGGTCGAGGAGCCGCCGGTTGTCGGCCGTCGCCTGTTCCAGGGAGGCGGCCAGGCTGTTGAAGCGATCGACCACCTGACGAAGCTGAGGGTCCGACGAGGCCGGAGCGCGGACCGCGAAGTCCCCCTCCTCCATCCGGTCGAAGGCGTGCGCCAGGCTCGACAGCGGGCGAAGCGCCAGGTTCACCACCACCACGACCACGAAGATGATGCCGATCGACACCACCGCCAGCAGGGCCATCTCATTGCGCCAGTCGGCCCAGACCTCATCGATCTCGTCCGCGGGGGTGGAGGTGAGAGTCACCGCGGCGATCTGCACGCCCGCGTGGGTGACCGGATAACGCTCGACAATCGGCGGCGCATCGACCCAATCGACGAACCAGGCGGGCGCTTCCGGGGCGCGCAGCCTCGATGGCTCGGGCAGGAGGCCAACGCGTTGCACGGTGAACTGCACGTGCCGCACGGCCGGGGGAAGTTCTGCCCGCAGGGAAGCCAGGGCGGCTTCCGGCGTGGTCGCCAGGGCGGCGTGGCCGATGGCCGACGCCCCGAGCATGCGGCCCAGTTGAACGCCGGAAGCGGTCTCGGCCCGCACCCGGCTGCTGGCGTCCCTGGCTTCGAACAGGGCCAGGCCGACAACACCCGCCAGGACGATCAGGGCGGGGAGAAGAACCAAGCGAAGGCGAAGGGAGATGGCCACGGGCGTGACTTGGCCCTCTTCGCCCCCGCCTGTCCAGCCGCGCAAAAAGTGCGGCCAAGCTGTGAATGAATGCAATTTCGCCCAGGCAAACTTGGCCGTAGAGGGGGTGAAAAATAACAAGACTATCGCAGGAGGACTTTCGATGCGTCGCCGTCTCGGCCTGGCTCTGCTCGCCTGCGCCCTCCCTGCCTGCGCCCTTGCTCAGCAGCAGGACCCGACCGTCTCCGAGGTCGTCGTCGTGGCCCCCACCCCGCTCGCCGGCGGCATCGCGACCTCGCGCTTTGGGTCGACCGTGCAACGGGTCGGGGCCGATGATTTCGCCAGGACCGGCTCGCCCTCCGTCACTGAAGCGCTGCAGAGAAACGTGCCCGGAATCAACGTTTCGGACACCCAGGGCAACATGTTCACGGGCGACGTCAACTACCGCGGCTTTGTCGCCTCGCCGCTGCAGGGCCTGCCTCAGGGCCTGGCCGTCTATCTGAACGGGCAGCGTCTGAACGAAGCCTTCGGCGACACCATGAACTGGGACATGATCCCGGCGGCGGGCATCGCCTCGGCCGATCTCACGACCAACAATCCCGCCTTCGGCCTCAACGCCCTGGGCGGGTCGATCAACCTGCGCATGAAGGACGGCTTTTCCTATTCCGGAATTGAGGCCGAGGCCCAGGGCGGCGAGTTCGGCTCGATGTCCGCCTGGCTGCAGGGCGGCTGGTCGAACGAAGCGGCCAGCCTGTACGCGGTGATCGACGGCGGATCCGAGGACGGCTGGCGTCAGCAGTCGTCATCGGAAGTGCTGCGCGGTTATCTCGACTTCGGCTTGCGCCTGGGCGACGGCGAACTGCATTTCGTGGGGGCGTCCAGCCACAGCGACCTTGGCGTCGTCGGCCCATCGCCCGTCGACCTGCTGGAGGAAGACCGGACGGCCGTCTATACCTACCCCCAGACCACCGCCAATACCGCCAGCCTGTTCGCCATCAACGGCGCGACGCCTCTGGGGGAGGCCTGGACCTTGCAGGGGAGCGTCGGCTACCGCCGGTTCGACCAGGACCATGTCGACGGCAATGACGCTGAATTCGAACGATGCTCCTCGGCGACGACCGGGCCAACCGCCCCGTTCCGCAACACCCTGTGCCTGGAGGATGATTTCATTCCCGCGCCCCAACGCCCCGGCAAGGGCGAGTTCCAGGTCCTGACCCTGGCCGGCGCCCCGATCCCCTGCCCAATGCTTCTCTCCAATCCGGCCAGCGGCAACGGCTGCGCGGTCGTGCCCTATGGATCGGTTGATCGCACCCGAACCCGCACCAAGACCACCAACGCCTCCGCCCAGGCGGTCAACGACGGCGAACTCTTCGGGCGCAAGAACACCCTGACCCTGGGCGCCTCGATCGCCGAAAGCGACATCCGCTTTTCCGCCAACAGCACCCTTGGCCTGATCACGCCGGACCTGAAAGTCGTGGATGCGCCCGCGAGCTTCTCCCTGGTCGGCCCCATTGCGGGCCTGGGCGAGATCATCCAGGCCGGGACCGGCGAGGTCGGCTACGGCCCGGCGGAGGTCACCTCAAACGTGCGCCACGCCGGCGTCTTCTTCTCCGACACCCTCGATCTGACGCCCGCCCTCTCCGTCACCCTTGGGGGGCGCTACAACCAGGCTGAGGTCGAACTGCGCGACCTCACCGGCCGGGCCCCGAACCTCAACACCAACAGCAGCTTCAGCCGCTTCAACCCGGCCTTGACCTTCGCCTGGAGAGCCGCTGACGGCCTGACCCTGTTCGGCGGATATTCCGAGACAAACCGCGCGCCGACGCCGCTTGAGCTGGGATGCAGCGACCCCCTGCGGCCCTGTCTGCTGGAAAACTCCCTGGTCTCCGACCCCCCACTCAGGCAGGTGGTCTCGAAGACCTTCGAAGGCGGCCTGCGCTTCTCAGGCGAAGGCATGGGGGGAACCGTCCGCGCCTCGGCGGCGGTGTTCTCGACCCGCAACGACGACGATATCGTTTCCCTGGCCTCGACCCTGGTCGGCCGCGGCTACTACGCCAACGTGCCGCGCACCAACCGCAGCGGCTTTGAGGGGGACATCGAATTCACGCAGGGGAATTGGACCATCGCTGCCGGCTACGCCTATGTCGACGCCGAATACGGGTTCTCCGGCCTCTTCGCCTCGCCCAACAACCCTGAAGCCGACGACAACGGCGACATCGAGATCGAGAACGGCGACAAGATCGGCGGCATCCCGGCGCACCGGTTCAAGGTGGGCGGCTCGTTCCGGCCCATCGAAGCCCTAACCCTTTCCGCGGACGCGCAATATGCCGGCTCGCAGTACTTTGTCGGCGACGAGGGCAACGACAACGAAAAGCTGAGAAGCTATTGGACGGCGAACCTGCGCGCCGACTACGCCGTCACTGAAAAGATCAGCCTGTTTGGGCGGGTCACCAACCTCTTCGATGAGGACTACGCGACTTATGGCGTCTTCTTCGAGGGCGATGGCGCGGCCAAGATCATCCCCAACCCCCTGCCCGCCGATCCGGAAGAGACCAGCGTCACCCCGGCCCAGCCGAGGACCTTCCACGTGGGGGTCAGGGCGCGGTTTTAGTCTAGCGCGGCAGGACCGTCTGGCCCATCAGCGCCCGGTCCACCGCATGGGCGCACTGACGGCCTTCACGGATCGCCCAGACCACCAGGGACTGGCCGCGGCGCATGTCGCCACAGGCGAAGACGCCGTCCTGAGAGGTCGCATAGGCAAGAGTGTTGGCCTTGACGTTGCCGCGCGGGTCGAGTTCCAGCCCGTCGATTAGGCTGCTCTTGCGCGGGCCGACAAAGCCCATGGCCAGCAGGACGAGGTCGGCCTTGATCTCGAACGCGGTGCCGGGGATTTCGGTCAGGCGGCCGTCCACGAACTCGACGCGGACGCATTCGATGGCGGTGATCTTGTCGCCCTCGCCGATCGCCCGCTTGGTCATCACGGCGAAATCGCGCTCGACGCCCTCTTCCTGTGAGGAGGAGGTGCGCATCTTCAGCGGCCAGTTTGGCCACACCAGCGGTTTGTTTTCCTTCTCCGGCGGGGCCGGCATGATTTCCAGCTGCACCACATTGACCGCGCCCTGGCGGTTGGAGGTGCCGATGCAGTCCGAGCCCGTGTCGCCGCCGCCGATGACCACGACGTGCTTGCCCTTGGCGGAGATGCCTGAGCCGTTCGGCGCCGCGACGTCTTCAGCGTCGCCTGCATTGCGCTTGTTCTGCTGGGTGAGGAAATCCATGGCGAAATGGACGCCCTCGAAATTGTGGGCCGGCAGGTCAAGATCGCGCGGCTGTTCCGCGCCGCCTGACAGGACCACCGCGTCGAAATCGGCGCGCAACTGGTTCAGGGTGATGTCGACACCGACATTGACGCCCGTTTTGAAGGTGACGCCCTCGGCTTCCATCTGGCGCATCCGGCGGTCGATGGGATGCTTTTCCATCTTGAAGTCGGGGATGCCGTAGCGCAGCAGACCGCCGATGCGGTCGTTCTTCTCGAACAGGGTCACGTCATGGCCGGCGCGCGCCAGTTGCTGGGCGCAGGCCAGGCCCGCGGGGCCGGAACCGACGACGGCGACCGACTTGCCAGTCTTTTCCTTTGGCAGTTGCGGAACCACCCAGCCTTCGGCGAAGCCGCGGTCGATGATCTCGCATTCGATCGACTTGATGGTGACCGGGCTCTCGATGATGTTCAGCGTGCAGGCGGCCTCGCAGGGCGCGGGGCAGATGCGGCCGGTGAACTCGGGGAAGTTGTTGGTCGAGTGCAGGTTGTCGAGCGCGGTCTTCCACTGGTTGCGGTAGACGAGGTCGTTCCAGTCCGGGATCTGGTTATTGACCGGGCAGCCGGTGTGGCAGAACGGGATGCCGCAGTTCATGCACCGCGCCGCCTGGGCGCGCGAAGCCGCCTCGTCCCTTGGGACGGTGAACTCCTTCCAGTGCTTCAAGCGCGTCTCGACCTTGTCGTAAACACGATCCTGACGCGCGATTTCCAGGAAGCCGGTGGGCTTGCCCATCGATAAGCTCCGAACTCTAAACGGTTATTCTGCGGCGACGGTGGCGGCGGCTTGCCGCTCCGTCTCCAGTTTGGTCAGGGCCGACCGGTATTCCTTCGGCATGACCTTGACGAATTTGCCAACCGCTTGATCCCAGTTGTCGAGAATCTCACGGGCCCGGGCGCTGTCCGTATAGAGCAGGTGCCGCTCCACCAGGATCTTCAGGCGTTCCGCATCAAACCGCAGCATGTCGCCCATGCCGGCGTCATGGCTGCCCAGGGACTTCTGGCGGGGGCGGCGCGGATCGTCGGAAAGGTTGGTCGCCGTCACGCTTTCCAGGTCGCACATTGAAGCGTTGCACAGGCTCGCGAAGTCGCCATCGGGGTCATAGACGTAGGCCACGCCGCCGCTCATCCCGGCAGCGAAGTTGCGGCCGGTCTTGCCCAGCACAACGACGACGCCGCCGGTCATATATTCGCAGCCGTGATCGCCCGTGCCTTCGACGACGCAGACCGCGCCGGAGTTCCTCACCGCGAACCGTTCCCCGGCGACGCCTTCGAAATAGGCCTCCCCGGCAATGGCGCCGTAGAGCACGGTGTTGCCGACGATGATGTTCTCGGTGGGCTCCCGCACCGCGCCCTTGGGCGCGCGCACGATCACCCGGCCGCCGGAAAGGCCCTTGCCGACATAGTCGTTGGCGTCGCCCGTCAGCTCCAGGGTCACCCCGTGGGCCAGGAAGGCGCCAAAGCTTTGGCCCGCCACGCCCGCGACCTTGATCGAGATCGTGCCGTCCGGCAGGCCCGCATGGCCGTGCTTCAACGCGATCTCACCCGACAGCATGGCGCCGGTGGTCCGGTTGGTGTTCTTGATCGGCCGCTCGATGACCACCGGCGTTCCGTTGGCGATGGCGGCGGCGGAAGCCTTGATCAGGTCGCGGTCAAGGACGGCGTCCAGACCGTGGTCCTGACGCTCGGAGTTCCAGGTGGCCAGGTGCTCATCCACCTTGGGCTGGTAGAGCAGCCTGGAGAGATCAATCCCCTTGGCCTTCCAGTGATCGACGGCCGGCGCGACGTCCAGGCGGTCGACCCGGCCGATCATCTCGTTGATCGTGCGGAAGCCGAGCTCGGCCATGATCGCCCGCAGCTCTTCGGCCACAAAGAAGAAGTAGTTGACCACATGTTCCGGCTGGCCCGTGAAGCGGGCGCGCAGGACCGGGTTCTGGGTCGCGACCCCCACCGGGCAGGTGTTGAGGTGGCACTTCCTCATCATGATACAGCCGACCGCGATCAGCGGCGCGGTGGCGAAGCCGAACTCGTCGGCGCCCAGCAGGGCCGCGATGGCGACGTCCCGGCCGGTGCGAAGCCCGCCGTCGGTCTGCACCGCGATCCGGCCGCGCAGGCCGTTGATCAGAAGGGTCTGCTGGGTCTCGGCCAAGCCGATCTCCCAGGGACTGCCCGCGTGGGTGAGCGAAGTCAGGGGCGAGGCCCCCGTGCCGCCGTCATAGCCGGAGATGGTGACGTGGTCGGCCCGCGCCTTGGAGACGCCCGCCGCGACCGTGCCAACGCCGACTTCCGAGACGAGCTTCACACTGATGCGCGCCTTCGGGTTGACGTTCTTCAGGTCATGGATCAGCTGGGCCAGATCCTCGATCGAATAGATGTCGTG
>DGYN01000044.1 GCA_002398405.1 Caulobacteraceae bacterium UBA5005 | reverse complement strand
AAGATCGGCCTGATGCTGGCCCGCGACCTCGCGCCCCTGCACCAGGGCGCGACCTTCGTGGTCGATGTCAAATCCACCGGCCTCTACGCCACAGACCCGGTGCTCGATCAGAACGGCTGCACCACCGTCTATTGGAAGACCGGCCATAGCTACATCAAGCGCAAGAGCGCTGAACTGGGCGCCCTCGCGGGCTTCGAAAAGTCCGGCCACTTTTTCCTGAATGAGCCGCTCGGCCGAGGCTACGACTGCGGCCTCACCGCCGCCGCCGCGGTCCTGGCCATGCTGGAGCGCAATCCGGGCAAGAAGCTTTCGGACCTGAAAAAGGCCCTCCCCGTCGCCTACACCTCCCTGACCATGAGCCCGCATTGCCCGGACGAGGAAAAGTACGGGGTGGTCGATAGCGTGCTTTCCGAATACCAGGCCCTGGCAGCCTCAGGCGGCAAGCTGCTGGGCCGCTCCATCACCGAAGTCATCACCGTCAACGGCGTGCGTGTGGCGCTTGAGGACGGCTCCTGGGTCCTGGTCCGCGCCTCATCGAACAAGCCGGAGATCGTGGTCGTGGTCGAGAGCACCAGCTCTGACGCCGACATGCGCGCCCTGTTCCATGATGAGGTGAAGCCGCGCCTGGGCAGGCGGCCGCAGGTCGGCGCCTATAATCAAGAGGTCTAGCCCCCCCTTGGAGGCCCTAAAACGCCTCGTCGGCGTATTCCACCGGCGCGATATTCTGCGCCGAGGCCGGGTTCGACATTGAATTGCCGATCCAGAACGCGGCCCCCGCCGAACCGATGATCACCACCGCCACAAAGGCGGCGACCGACCAGGGTCCCAGGGGCTTGTCCTCGCCGTGCTTGGCGGTCGAGGCAATAAAGGTGGAAAGATTACGCATCGCTCTCCCTTTCGTACTCCCGTCTCACGATCTTGCGCCGTGATTTGTTACGAAAGTGACACGAAGTTTGCGATTTGGCTACCGGTACTTTGCGTAAGCGCTACATGGCCGCCTTTTTCACGGCGCCGGCGATGTCCCGGATCACCTGGCCGACCATGCGCTCGTCGTCCGCCTCGGCCATGATGCGGATCAGGGGCTCGGTGCCCGAGGCCCGGACCAGCAGGCGGCCCTGGCCCAAGAGCTTCTTTTCGGCCTCGGCGATCGCCGCAAGGACGCTCTCGGCCTCCAGGGGCTTGCCGCCGGTGAAGCGGATATTTTCCAGGCGTTGCGGCACCGGCTCGAACTGGCGGGCCAGGGTCGACAGGGGCTTCCCAGACCGGACCCGCGCGGCCAGCACCTGCAGGGCGGCCAGCAATCCGTCTCCCGTGGTCGAGAAATCCGACAGGATCAGATGCCCTGATTGTTCACCGCCGAGGTTGAAGCCCCCGTCGCGCATCTTCGCCATCACATAGCGGTCGCCCACCTGGGTGCGGTGCAGATCGAGCCCCTTGGCGTTCAGGAACCGCTCCAGGCCCAGGTTCGACATCACCGTGGCGACGACGCCGCCGCCGACCAGCCTGCCCTCCTGCGCCCACTCCCCGGCGATCATGGCCATGATCTGATCGCCGTCGACGATCTGCCCCCGTTCGTCGCAGATGATCAGCCGGTCGGCGTCGCCGTCCAGCGCGATGCCGATGTCGGCGCGGTATTCCTTCACCGCCTTGACCATGGCCGCCGGATGGGTCGAGCCGCATTCGTCGTTGATATTGAAGCCGTCGGGGGTGACGCCCACCGACATCACCTCGGCGCCCAGCTCGTGCAAGGCCGCCGGCGCGACCTTGTAGGCGGCCCCGTTGGCGCAATCGACGACGACGCGCAGGCCATTGAGCGACAGGGCCTTGGGGAAGGTCGCCTTGACGATCTCGATATAGCGGGCCTGGCTGTCGTCGACGCGGACGACGCGGCCAAGATCCCGTGGCCCGGCAAGGCCGGTCTCCAGGCCCTCGTCCATAAAGGCCTCGATCTTCAGCTCGGTCTCGTCGGAGAGCTTGTAGCCGTCGGGGCCGAAGAGCTTGATGCCATTGTCGGAAAAGGCGTTGTGCGAGGCGCTGATCATCACGCCCAGGTCGGCGCGCAGACTGCGCGTCATCATCGCCACCGCAGGCGTCGGCAGCGGTCCGAACAGGCGCACGTCCATGCCGACGCTGGTGAACCCAGCCACCAGGGCGGGCTCGATCATATAGCCGGAAAGCCGCGTATCCTTGCCGATCACCACCAGGTGGCGGCGGCTCTCGTCGCGGCGGAACATCTTGCCCGCGGCCAGGCCCACCCGCAGGGCGACTTCGGCGCTCATCGGATGGCGGTTGGCCTCCCCGCGGATGCCGTCGGTGCCGAAGTATTGGCGTTTGGACATAGGGTCCTGCCTCGAGAAACTTGTGGAAACGCAGATTTACCCCGCGACTCGTCAGCAATTGCTAAAGGCGGGCGGCGTTAGAGCCTATCGGCGCCCAACGGGAATCCCAAAGCCTATGTGTGGAATCATCGGCATCGTCGGCAAGAGCTCGGTTTCCGGGCGGCTGATCGAAAGCCTCAAGCGACTGGAATACCGCGGCTATGATTCGGCCGGGGTGGCCGGCTTTGTCGACGGCAAGGTTATCCGCCGCCGGGCGCTGGGCAAGATCAAGGCCCTGGAGGCCCGCCTCGAGGGCGAGCCCCTCAACGCCCTGACCGGCATCGGCCATACCCGCTGGGCCACCCACGGCGCGCCCTCCGAAGCCAATGCCCACCCGCACCAGTCCGGCCGCGTCACCGTCGTCCACAACGGCATCATCGAAAACTACGCCGAACTGAAAGAGGCCCTCACCGCCAAGGGCCGGGTCTTCGAAAGCCAGACCGACACCGAGGTTCTTGCCCACCTGATCGACGAAGCTTTGAACGCCGGCAAGCCGCCGCTTGAGGCGCTGAAAGCCTGCCTGGACCAGATCACCGGGGCCTATGCGCTCGGCATCCTCGTCGAGGGCGAGGAAAACCTGATCCTCGGCGCCCGCCACGGCAGCCCCCTGGTCGTCGGCCACGGCAAGGGCGAGATGTATCTGGGCTCCGACGCGCTCGCCGTCGGCCCCTTCACCAACAAGGTCACCTATCTCGAGGAAGGCGACTACGTCGCCATCGACCACGACGGCGCCAGGATCTTCGACCGCTCCGGCAAACCGGTGGAGCGCAAGATCACCGAGGTCTCGGCCTCGGCCGCCCTCGTCGAAAAGGGCAACTTCCGCCACTTCATGGAGAAGGAAATCCATGACCAGCCGGAGGGCTGCCAGCACACCATCGCCGGCTACGTGGACGCGGTCAGCCTGACCACCCGCATCCCCGGCGCCGTTGATTTCGCCGCCCTGGAGCGCGTCCAGATCGTCGCCTGCGGCACCTCCTACATCGCCGGCCTGATCGGCAAATACATGATCGAGAAGCTGGCCGACCTGCCGGTCGACGTCGAGGTCGCCTCGGAGTTCCGCTACCGCGAGCCGGCGCTGCGCCCCAAGACCCTGACGCTGGCCATGTCGCAATCGGGCGAGACCGCCGATACGCTGGCCGCCCTTCGCTACTGCAAGGCCAAGGGGCTGGCGAGCGCGGTCATCGTCAATGCGCAGGAATCGACCATGGCCCGCGAGGTCGACGTGGTCTGGCCGATCCACTGTGGGCCGGAGATCGGCGTCGCCTCGACCAAGGCCTTCACCGCCCAGGTCAGCGTGCTGATTGCCTTGGCCGTCGCCGCGGCCCGCTCGCGCGGCCGGATCGACGCCGCGGAGGAGGCCCGCCTGGTCAAGCTGCTGATCGAGGCCCCCCGCCTGATCGCCGAATCCATCAATCTGGAAGAGGCCATCCGCGAGATCGCCGTCGATGTCGCCCAGGCCCGTGACGTACTCTATCTGGGGCGGGGGCCAATGTCGGCCCTGGCCCTGGAAGGCGCCCTGAAGCTCAAGGAAATCAGCTATATCCACGCCGAAGGCTATGCCGCCGGCGAACTCAAGCACGGCCCCATCGCGCTCGTCGATCCCCACACCCCGGTGGTGATCCTCGCCCCTTCGGACAGCTATTTCGAAAAGTCCGCCTCCAATATGAGCGAGGTCATCGCCCGCGGCGGACCGGTGATCTTCATCACTGACCCACAGGGCGCGGCCCACGCGCCAGCCGGCGCAAAGGTGGTGGTCACCGCGCCCGCCTGCGATCCCCTGATCGCCCCCCTGGTCTTCTCCGCCCCCATCCAGCTCCTGGCCTATCATGTGGCCGTGCTGAAAGGCGCCGACGTCGATCAGCCCCGCAACCTCGCAAAATCGGTGACGGTCGAGTAGCGCCAATCGGGGACATGTAACGCGCAGCGGTACGTGTCCCCCAGAGCGCGCGCATGGCTTCGGTACACGTACCGCTGCGCGTTACATGTCCCGGACCGAGCCTACTTCGGCGCCTGGGTGGGCGTCGGGACGTTGGGAGGCGTTCCAGCTGCGGGCGGCGTGGAACTCCCATCCCCGGTCACCGTCGCGCCCGTGCCATCCGGAAGCGGATTGACCGTGGTCGGCGCGCTGCCGCTCATGGCGGCGGGGTCGGAGGCGGGCGGGGCGGCGGTCTCTTCAACAACGGCGGCCGTTTCTTCCTTCTTGGCGCAGGCCATTAGGATAAGGCCCAGCACGGCGGCCACGGCCAAGGGCTTCACAAGGGACATCTATGGCTCTCCGGTGACTTGAAGCTCCGCAAACCGGCGGCATCACGGTTTGTTCCCGAAACCGTGAAGGGTCTCGTGCGTTGAGGTCGAGCGTGACTATAACCGGGCTGTCACAAGACTCAGGTCTAAGCATCAGGTTGTCGGGGGTTCGATGCAGAAGGTTCGCAAAGCCGTCATGCCCGTCGCGGGCCTCGGCACGCGTGTTCTGCCCGTGGGCAAGTCCGTCCCCAAGAACCTGCTCAATGTCGTCGACCGGCCGATTCTCTCCTATGTCGTCGCCGAGGCGCGCGAGGCGGGCATCGAGCACATCTGCTTCATCACCGGCCGCGGCCAGGAGATGATCGAGCACTACTTCGACCGCCAGCCGGAGATCGAGGACGCCCTGCGCGCCAAGGGCAAAACGGACCTTCTCGAGGAGCTGCTGGGCGAAGTCGGCCAGCCCGGCGAGATGAGCTTTATCCGTCAGCAGGGGCCGCTCGGCCTTGGCCACGCGGTCTGGTGCGCGCGGGAGGTCATCGGCGACGAGCCCTTCGCCGTCGTCCTGCCAGACATGCTGATGGCCGCCGCGCCCGGCGCCCTTTCTCAGGCTATCGCCGCCTATGACAAGGTCGGCGGCAACATCATCGCCGTCGAAGCGGTGCCCGACGATGAGACTCACCGGTACGGCGTCGTCAGCCTGGAGGCGCGCGAGGGCCGCCTCAACAAAATGACCGGCATGGTCGAAAAGCCCAAGCCCGGCACAGCCCCCTCCAACCTGATCGTCTCCGGCCGCTACATCCTGCAGCCGGAAATCTTCCACCTACTGGAAACACAGGAACGGGGCGCGGGCGGCGAGATCCAGCTGACCGACGCCATGGCGCGTCTTCTGGCCGTTCAGGACTTCCACGCCCTGGAATATGAAGGGGTCACCTATGACTGCGGCGACAAGATCGGCCTTCTGAAGGCCAATGTCGCCTTCGCCCTGGCCAGGCCTGACCTGGCGGCGGACGCGCGGGCGGCAATCGAGAAGCTTCTGGCGGGCTGAGCCCGCCATGCGTTGTCCTGCGGCAAGCAGGGCGGTAAGGTTTTTGAAGGCGGGCTTGTCCCGCTGCAGAGAAAGAGGAGCAGCATGAGGGTTCTCGTTCTCGGTGGGGACGGCTTCTGCGGGTGGCCCACGGCCCTGCATCTGTCGGCCGAAGGCCACGAGGTGGCCATCGTCGACAACCTGTCCCGGCGCGAAATTGATGAGGAACTGGGCGTCCAGTCCTTGACCCCCATCACCCCGATCGAGACCCGGATCGCCACCTGGAAGGCCGTCACCGGCCGTGACATCGCCTTTCACAAGCTGACCATGGGCCAGGATTACGCGGCCTTCACGGCCCTCCTGAAGGAGTGGAAGCCCACCGCCGTCGTCCACTTCGCCGAACAGCGGGCCGCGCCCTATTCGATGAAGTCGGCGCAGCACAAGCGCTACACGGTGAACAACAACATCAACGCCACCAACGACCTGCTGGCGGCGGTGGTGGACAGCGGCATGGACATCCATATCGTCCACCTGGGGACCATGGGGGTCTACGGCTACGGCACCGCCGGCATGGCGATCCCCGAAGGCTACCTGACGGTAAAGGTCGAAACACCGCGGGGCCTTATCGACCAGGAGATCCTCTATCCGGCTAATCCGGGGTCGATCTATCACATGACCAAGACCCAGGACGCCCTGCTGTTCCAGTTCTACGCCAAGAACGACGCGCTTAGGATCACCGACCTGCACCAGGGCATCGTCTGGGGCTGCCAGACCGAGGAGACCCGCCTCGATCCGGCCCTGATCAACCGTTTCGACTATGACGGCGACTACGGCACGGTCCTGAACCGCTTCCTCATCCAGTCGCAGCTGGGCCACCCCTTGACCGTCCACGGCACCGGCGGCCAGACGCGGGCCTTCATCAATATCCAGGACACGGTTCGCTGCGTCCGCCTGGCGCTGGAAAACCCGCCCAAGCGCGGCGAGCGGGTCAAGATCATGAACCAGATGACCGAGACCCACCGGGTGCGCGACCTGGCCGAAATGGTCTCAGGCCTGACGGGCGCGGAGATCGCCTTCGTCGCCAACCCCCGCGCCGAGGCCGACGAGAACGAGCTTTTCGTGGAAAACCGCCGCCTCCTGGGCCTGGGTCTTGACCCGATCACCCTGCAGGATGGCCTCTGCGCGGACATCACCGAGGTCGCCCGCGCCTATGCGAGCCGCGCCGATCTCGAGAAGGTGCCCTGCGTCTCGGCCTGGAACTCGGAGCGTCTGGCCGCGACGCTCGCGCCCATCACGCCGGCCCGCCGCATGCCGGCGGAGTAGAACCGGTGGCCTTCGCATGAGGGCCCTCGTCTTTGGCCTAGGTTATGTTGGCGAGGCTTTCGCCCGCGCCCTCACCGAACGGGGCTGGTCGGTCACGGCGACCGCCCGCTCGCCCGAACAGACCAAATCCGCGCAAGCGATCGGTCTCTCCGCCGTCGATCCGGGGGACCCGAAAGCCCTGGCCGCCGCTGTGCTCGGGGTGGACGCCATCCTCATCACCGCCCCGCCCGGATCGGCCGGCTGCCCGGGCCTTGCGGCCCTGGCCCCCGCCATCGCCCGCGCCAACGCCTTCCCCGACTGGATCGGCTATCTCTCCACCACCGGGGTCTACGGCGACCGCGAGGGCGGCTGGGTCGATGAGAAAAGCCACCTCGCCGCCCAATCCGTCGAGGGCGGCCGCCGCGCCGCCGCCGAGCGCGACTGGCGCCAGACCGGCCGCGGCATGGGCCTCACCGTCACCACCTTCCGCCTCCCGGGGATCTATGGCCCCGGCCGATCGGCCCTGGACCGGATGCGTGACGGGACGGCCAAGCGCATCGCCAAGGACGGCCACGTCTTCTCGCGCATCCACCGCGACGACATCGTCAGCGCGCTTCTGCTGTCTATGGAGAAGCCCCGGGCGGCGGCGATCTACAACATCGTCGACGATGAGCCCGCGCCGGGCGAAGCGGTCGTCGCCTTCGCCGCCCATCTTCTCGGTATGGAGCCCCCGCCCCTCACCACCGACCTCAGCCAGGCCGCCCGCCGCTTCTACGCGGAGAACAAGCGCGTCTCGAACGCGCTCGCCAAGGCGGAGTTGGGTTGGAGGCCGGTGTATCCGAACTATCGGGTGGGCCTGGAGGCGATCCTGGGGACTGTTTGACAGCGTCAAACTGTCCCCGACACCCCTGCAAACGCGTCGGGAACAGTTAGAAATCCTCGCGGATTTCAAACAGTCCCCACCTCCTCCACCGCATCCAGCAGCCGCTCCAAGTCCTGCGGCCTCGACAGCCTATGATCGCCATCGCGGATCAGGCTGAACACCACATCCTTGGTCTCGATGGCCATGGCCAGGTGCAAGGCGTGCGCCCAGGGGACGTCGGGGTCATCGCCGCCCTGCAGGATGCGCACCGGCGCCTTGATCCCCACCGGAGCGTCCAGGATCGACCAGCGGGCGCCGTCTTCCAGAAGAACCCTCGTGATCGGCAGGGGATCGTCGTAGGTGCTGGGAGCGAGCCATTCCCCCGTCGCGGCGAGCGCCGTCAGCGCCTCTGCCGGCAACGTCGGCTTCAACAGCTTCTCGGTGAAATCCGGCGCTGGGGCGATCAGCACCATCCCGGCCACCCGCTCGGCCCGCGACAACGCCGCGAGACACGCGATCCAGCCGCCCATCGACGATCCCACCAGGATCAACGGGCCCTGCGTCATCGTATCGATCATGGAAAGCGCGTCCTCGCGCCAGCGGGTGATGGTCCCGGCGCGGAAATCGCCGCCGCTCTCTCCATGGCCGAAATAGTCGAAGCGAAGGAAGCTTCGCCCGGTCCGGGCCGCCCAATCCGCCAAAGCCTGGGCCTTGCCGCCCATCATGTCGGAGCGAAAGCCGCCCAGCCACACCACCGTCGGCCCGGCGCCGGGGGTCCGCCGCCAGGCCAAATTGGCGCCATCGGCCACTAAAACGCCGCTCTCTTCGGTCATGGGCCTTTCTTTCGTGTATTGTGGCCGCGCCGCGCTTGATCGCCGCCTTAGGCTTGGTCATATACGCGACGCGCCATTTTTGCGCGCATGGACCAACAGAGCCGGAGAGAGACGCCTATTCGCCGTCCGAACAACACGCCGCCCGTCAAGGATGGCCCACGTATGAACGAAGACATCCGGGTTCCTCGGGTGCTTCTCATCGATCAGAATGGCGAAAAGCAGGGGGTGATGCCCACCTCCGCGGCGCTCGAGGCCGCCGAAGAGGCCGGCCTCGACCTTGTCGAGATCGTGCCCACGGCCGATCCGCCGGTCTGCAAGATCCTCGACTACGGCAAATTCCGCTTCGAGGAGCAGAAGAAGAAGGCCGCCGCCCGCAAGAAGCAGAAGGTGGTCGAGCTTAAGGAAATCAAGCTGCGTCCCAACATCGACGTCCACGACTACGATGTGAAGGCCAAGGCCATGAACCGCTTCTTCGACGAGGGCGACAAGGTCAAGGTGACCATGCGTTTCCGCGGCCGCGAGATGGCTCACCCGGAACTGGGCATGAAGCTCCTGATGAAGGTCAAGGAAGACTTCGAGACCATCGCAAAGGTCGAGTACGAGCCCCGCATGGAGGGGCGCCAGATGATCATGATCCTCGCGCCGAAATAGGCGGAGCGGCCACAAACAGCACCTCGTCGTCCGGCGCGTTGACCACCTCGCCGCGCGACTCCCGCGAGACAAGGCTCTTCGACACCTTCGCCTCGCCGGCGCGGCGGCCGCGTTTGACCAGGAAGTTCTGCGTCCCGTTGAGCAGGAAGCTCTCCCCGTCCGGCATGTCGATCAGGGTCGGAGCATAGCCCATGGCCAGCTCGTGTGACCTGGCGCTGGCCTTGCGCACGGCCAGCGGCAGGGCGTCCGGGCTCTCAAGCACCTCGGCGATCTCGCCGGCCAGGCGGACCGGCCGGTGAGAGTCGAGCGGCGGATCGGCTTGCAGAGACAGCACCGCGTGGTCGAACCGCTCGCCCGAACGGGTAATGATGGCGCAGGGAAATTGCTGATCGCCGTTGTCGACGGCGTACTGGTGCGGCGGGGTCGGCCCGATCTTCTTCAGCAGGGTAAGCGCCGCCGGAGACAGGGAAAGGTCCGCCTCGCTCCAGGCCCGCAGCAACGCCAATTTGCCGGCCGTCACATGGTGGGCCGCGGTCCGTTGGGCATCAACCCACCAGGGCTCCTGGCAGATCCGGCAGGCGAACAACGAGCCCCGCCCCAAATCCTCGCGATGATCGAGCGCCGCGGTCCGCGCCCGATCCTCCTCGGCGTCGAATGCGCCGCCTCCCCAATCGAGCCGCACCACATGACCCGCGCCGCAAATCTCGCAGCGTACGGGTTCTTGCCGGGCAGGCGATTTCTTGAACCAGCCGAACATCGGCGGAGAGCCTGGCGCCCGAACCTGATCCTGGTCAACGGCGGTCCGCGACCGTTGCGCCATCCTTGCGCGGGCTCCGCGACGTTTCCCCGTTTACCGTATGAAAGATTGACATGGTCAAGCTTAGCAGTGTTCGGTGCGCGCCGTTAAAAAGGGCGTTTGGCGTATGCTGTATTCCGTATTGCTTCCCGCGCACCGCCTCGACGGCTTTCTCGCCGAGGCCGTCGATAGCGTCGAGGCCGCCATGGCCGGCGACGACGCCGAACTGATCATCATCGCCAACGGTCCCCATCGCGCCGCGATCAGCGCCCGTTTCGGCCGTCATGGCCTCCTGAATCGGCGCCGGGTGGTAGAGACCGAGCTTCCCTCCCTCAGCCACGCCCTGAACAGGGGGCTGGAACTTTCCAGGGGCGCCTATGTGGCGCGCATGGATTCCGACGACATCTGCCTGCCCGGCCGGTTCAAGGCCCAGGTCAAGCGTATGGCGGAAGGCGATCCCGACTTCCTGTTCACCCGCGCCCTTTTCATTGACGCCGACGGGGGCCCGGTTCAGGTCAAGAACCGCAAGGCGAGCAACTTTCCAACCCTCGATTTTCAGCCGATACACCCTACCGTCATGATCCGCCGCGAAGCTCTGGTGGCGCTCGGCGGCTACGGCAATGTCGAGTTCGCCGAGGATCGCCACCTCTGGCTCGCGGCGCTGGCCAGGGGCTTCAAGTTCGAACGGCTCGATACAGTCGGCATCTGCTATCGGCTGCATGCCGACCAGTCGACGGCCGAGCCGAACACCTCGCTGGGCCTGGCCACCGGCATCGGCCTGGATATCGCCCACGCGTTCAGGTCCGGCGGCTGGCCAATGTTGGCCCGGGCTCTCACCACGGGCCTGACCGTCCTGGCCTGGTCAAAGGTCCGCAAGTTCGTGCGGCCTCGCGCCGACGCCCGCCTCCGCCGCAAGCCACGGAACGACCTTGCCATCGATACCCGGGAGCTCCACCCCAAACCTGGCAGCGATGGAGGGGCCGAGATCCTCCACCTGAACCGGCGGCGTTCTGGGCCCAGGGGCAATGCCCGGCCCGCTAACGATCAAAAGGCCGTCAGGCGTGTGGTCGCCCGTCCGCCAGCCGCGATAGGGGGCGCTGATAACGCCGGTCTTGGGTGACCAGGCGGTCTCGGTGATCGCGCTTTTGTCCCACTCAAGAAACAGGTCGGCGATCCGGCTACCGGGCGTTTGCCGGTAGTCGGAACGGATGACCCGGGTGATCAGCTGGCGGCCGGTCTTGGCGCAGACCAGCTGGACAAGGTCTTCCTGTAACCGGCGGCAGACCTCGTCCATGTCCGCCGGATCGACGACGCCCTTCGGCTCACGGCCCTTGAGATTGATGCGGACGCCGCCAATCGCGGTGTTGTTGGGTTCGTCGAAGAACATCCGCCTTGCCCGGCTCGGGGCCGCCACCAGCCGCTCCTTCGTCTCACGGACAATGCCGGCGAAAGGTTCAGGAAGGCTGTCGAGAAAGGCGCGCCGGACGTCGACAATCCAGTGCGATTTCTCGGGGACCTTGGCGGGCGGCTCGGTCTGGACATGCGATCGGCCGCGGTAGGCGCGGTCCAGAGCGATCAGGGCAGGCTCAATGAGATGGGTGGAATCGTTGTGCGGCCCCATGCCGTGGCTCAACAGGACCATGAACGTCGTCCCCGGCCGCGCTTGATCCATGTGCTGTCCGACGGCGGCGTCGAGGGCGCGATAGACCTGGAGGATCGGGTCGCCCATCCGCGCGACAAGTGCGGCGTTGTGCTCCGGATGGGTCTTGTCGTGCAGCGCCCATTGGCCGTGTCCTGTCGCGTGCCCTTCGCTATAGACGGCGAGCGCGAGGTCCCAGGGCTCCTCGGCCAGGAGCTCACCCACCACCTGCCGTTTCAAATCGACGCCGGCCAGCAGTCCGGTCAGCAACGCCTCGTCCTCGGCCTCGGTGCGCTTGTGCCCCTTGCGGAAGGCGTGGTCGTCGCCGGCGAAGTCGCTGTGTTCCTCGTGGCGCACGCCGAACACCGGGTGGATCGGATGTTCCCGTTTGAGCCTTGCGGCGCGCTCCGGCGGCCAGGTGTGGAAGCCGTGGTGGTGGTCGTGGGCCGCCCATTCGACCAGTTCGACGCCGTTCAGAGGGGCCGCCTTGGCATGGGGAATGTCGATCGCGAGCACCCTCCGGCCAGCGTCGCCGATCCTTTTCCAGAAGGTCGGATAGCCTTCGTAATTCGCGGTGTAGAGCCGCCAGCAATAGGTTTCGACCTCAATTCCGGCATAGCAGTAGAAGTCGTGCAGATCGGCCCGCACGTTGGCGGCGAAGCTTGGCCAGATGCTGCCCACGAAGGTGCCGAGCGGATTGCGCGTCTCGACCGTGGCGCCCTCGCGCATCAACCGGGCGATCGCCGGCAGTTCTCCCGCCGCCGCAAGCTCGCGCGCCGTCTTGGGGTCAAAGGCGTCGAGGCCGATGAACAGGATGGGGCCGGCGCCCTTTTCCTGGGCGAATGAAGCTGTTTGGTCCATGACCGATCCTGGCTTGACCATGGCGCAGGGTCAACGCGCAACGCCTTCTGGCGTCTTGCATTTCGAACAGTCTTCGCCTAAGGACGCCCCTCTTTCGAGCCGCCGGGCCAATGGCATGCCTTGGCGGTTCTTGTTGCTAGTCTTAGAGGACGGGGCTCACGCTCCGATGCAAAATGCCGAAACTGAAGACCAAGTCGGGCGCCAAAAAGCGCTTCAAGATCACGGCTACGGGCCTGGTTAAAGCGGGGGTCGCCGGTAAGCGCCACCGTCTCATCAGCCACAACGGCAAGTACATTCGTCAAAACCGCGGCACCAAGACCATGTCTGGCCCGGACGCGACGAAGATCAAAACCTACATGCCGTACGCGTAAGATTACGCGACCCTAACGCTCTGATTTTGAAGGAATAATCACATGGCTCGCGTGAAAAGGGGCGTAACGTCCCACGCTCGGCACAAGAAGGTTCTGGAGCAGGCCAAGGGCTTCTCCGGCCGCCGCAAGAACACCATCCGCACCGCCAAGGCCGCCGTCGACAAGGCTGGCCAGTACGCCTACCGTGACCGGCGCAACAAGAAGCGCGCCTTCCGCGCCCTGTGGATCCAGCGCATCAACGCCGCCGCGCGGCTTGAGGGCCTGACCTACAGCCGATTTATCAGCGGCCTTGAGAAGGCCGGGATCGAAATGGACCGCAAGGTTCTCTCCGACATCGCCGGAGCCGATCCGACCGCTTTCAAGGCCATCGCCGACAAGGTTCGCGCAGCTCTGGCCTAAGGTCGATCAATACGATCTCCAAGAAGCCTCCCAGCGCGAGCCGGGAGGCTTTTTCTTTTGCCGCAAAACCCACTAGACCGAACCCCGCCATGACCGACCTTATCGCCCTCGAAGCCGGCCTCATCCGGCGCATCAATGAAGCGACCGATCCCGCCGTCCTCGAAGCCATCCGCATCGAGGCCCTGGGCAAGACCGGTTCGATCTCGAATCTGCTCAAGACCCTGGGCGCCATGACGCCCGACGAGCGCAAGACCGAGGGCCCGAAGATCAACGGCCTGCGCGACCTGGTGCAGACCACGCTCAATTCCCGCAAGGCAGCCCTGGAAGCCCGCGCCCTGGACGCGCGCCTGGAAGCCGAACGCCTCGACCTCACCCTTCCGCCGGCCCCTCGCCGCAAGGGCAGCGTTCATCCCACCATGCAGGTCATGGACGAGATGATCGCCATCTTCGCCGACATGGGCTTCTCGGTCGCCGAAGGTCCCGACATCGAGGACGACTTCCACAACTTCACCGCGCTCAATTTCCCGCCCAAGCACCCGGCGCGGGACATGCACGACACCTTCTTCTTCGCCCCCGACGCCAACGGCGATCGAAAGCTCCTGCGCACCCATACGAGCCCCGTACAGATCCGGGTCATGCAGCAGAAAAACGAGCCCCCCCCCGCCGCCTGGATCAGCGCCGCCCAGAAACCTCCGATCCGAGTCATCGTGCCCGGCCGCACCTACCGCATCGACAGCGACGCCACCCACACCCCCATGTTCCACCAGATGGAGGGCCTGGTGATCGACAAGGCCATCCACATGGGCCACCTCAAATGGACCCTGGAGACCTTCGTCGCGCGGTTCTTCGAAGTCGACGGCGTCACCGCCCGCTTCCGCCCCCACCACTTCCCCTTCACCGAACCGTCGGCGGAGATGGACATCGGCTGCGACCGCTCCGGCGGCGAGCTCAAGATCGGCCAGGGCTCCGACTGGCTGGAGATCCTCGGCTGCGGCATGGTCCACCCCAATGTCCTGCGCCACTGCGGCATTGATCCGGACGAGTACCAGGGCTTCGCCTTTGGCCTGGGCGTCGATCGCCTGGCGATGCTGAAGTACGGCATCCCCGACCTGCGCGACATGTTCGCCAGTGATACCCGCTGGCTCAACCACTACGGCTTCAGCGCGTTTGCCGCGCCGAACCAGGCGAGCGGGTTGTCGAAATGAAGTTCACCCTCGCCTGGCTCAAAGCCCATCTCGACACCGCCGCCACCGTCGATCAGGTCGTCGAGGCCATGACCATGGCCGGTCTGGAAGTCGAAGAGGTTATCGATCCCGCCTCCAAGCTCGCGCCCTTCAGCGTCGCCAAAATCATCGAGGCGGTGCAGCACCCCAACGCCGACCGCCTGCGCGTCTGCCAGGTGGACACCGTCGATGGCCGCAAGGAGATCGTCTGCGGCGCCCCCAATGCACGGGCCGGCCTCACCACCATCTACGCCCCGATCGGCGCCTATGTGCCGGGGCTGGGCGTCACGCTGGTGGAAAAGCCGGTCCGGGGCGTCGTCTCCAACGGCATGCTCTGCTCAGGCGCCGAGCTGGAACAGGACACGGACGCCGATGGCATCCTCGAACTCTCGGACGATCTGAAGGTCGGAACCCCCGCCGCCGACGTCTTCGGCGCGGAAGCCGTCATCGATTTCGAAGTCACCCCCAACCGCCCCGACTGGCTGGGCGTCGCGGGCATCGCGCGGGACCTGGCGGCCACGGGCCTGGGTAATCTCCGCGATCTCTCCATCGCGCCGGTCCCCGGCAAGTTCCCCTGCCCCATCAAGCTCAAGGTCGACGGCGCCGCCTGCCCGGTGTTCGCCGGCCGCCTGATCAGGGGCGTCAGGAACGGCCCCTCTCCGGCCTGGCTGCAGGACCGGCTCAAGTCGGTGGGTCTTCGTCCGATCAACGCCCTGGTGGACGTCACCAACCTGATTTCCTACGACCGCGCCCGGCCGCTGCACGTCTATGACGCGGACCTGCTGGTCGGCGAGATCATAGAGGCCCGGCTAGGTCACCAGAGCAAGAAAACCACGGATGCGGTGAAGGAATATCGGGAGCAGGAAAAGCTCCAAGAGATGTTCTTCGATGGAGATGCTGGTCCCCAACCTCATTCTCATGAACACCTCATCGCCCTGGACGGCAAGACCTACGACATTGGCCCGGCCATGTGCGTCATCGCGGACGCCGGCGGCGAGCGGCCCATCGGGCTTGGCGGCGTCATGGGCGGGGAGAGCACCGGCTGCTCGGAGACCACCGTCAACGTCTTCGTCGAAAGCGCCTGGTTCGACCCCATCGTCACCGCCCAGACAGCCAAGGACACCGGCATCAGCTCCGACGCCGCCTACCGCTTCGCCCGCGGCGTCGATCCAGGCTTCGTCATTCCTGGGCTGGAGCAAGCCACCGCCCTGATCCTGGAACTCTGCGGCGGCGAGGCCTCAGAGGTCGTGGTCGCAGGCCAAATCCCCGCCCCGCCCGCGCCGTTCGACTTCGACCCGGCCTATGTCAAGCAACTGGCCGGCCTCGACGTTTCGCCTGCCCGCACCATCGAAATCCTCACCGCCCTCGGCTTCAAAGTCGACGGCAAGCGCGTCACCCCGCCCACCTGGCGGCGCGACGTCGAGGGCAAGGCCGATCTCGTCGAAGAGGTGGCGCGTATCGAAGGCTACGGCGCCCTCCCCTCCACCCCCCTGCCGGAGGTCGCCCACAAGCCCGGCGGCATCCTCACCCCCCGCCAGGCCCGCGCCCGCGCGGCGCGGCGGGCCCTGGCGGCGCTCGGCTACAACGAGGCCGTCACCTGGTCGTTCACGGCCACCAAGACCGCCGCCCTGTTCGGCGGCGGGGCGCAGGAGCTGGTGCTTTCCAACCCCATCGCCGCCGACCTCGACTGCATGCGGCCCTCGACGCTTCCCAACCTCATCGAGGCGGCGGGCCGGGGCGCCAATCGCGGCTTTCCCGACGCGGCCCTCTTCGAGATCGGCCCGGTCTTCCAGTCCCTGGAACCGCAGGGCCAGCGCACCACCATCGGCGCGATCCTTTGCCCGCACGCCCCCCGCACCTGGGCCCAGGCGGGGGCTGAAGACCTCTTCGCCGTGAAGTCCGACCTCCTCGCCCTCCTGGACGAACTCGGCGCCCCGACCGGATCCCTGCAGGTCGCCCAAGGCTCGGCGTCGAGCTGGTGGCACCCGGGCCGCTCCGCTCGCCTTCAGCTCGGCCCCAAGGCGGTGCTGGCCGAGTTCGGCGAGATCCATCCTGGCGTCCTCAAGGCCCTTGATGTCGACGGACCCGTCTATGCCTTCGAGGTTTTCCTGGAGGCCATCCCCGAGCCCAAGAGGAAGGGCGGCAAGACACGGGGCAAACTCGACCTGCCCGCCCTCATGCCCCTCTCCCGCGATTTCGCCTTCCTGGTGCCCGAGGCCACGGCGGCCGGCGATCTCGTCCGCGCCGTCGCCGGTGCCGACAAGGCCCTGATCGCCGGGGTCGCGCTCTTCGACGTCTATCAGGGCAAGGGCGTCGCCGAGGGCGAAAAATCCCTCGCCGTCGAGGTGACGATCCAGCCGGTCGAGGCTACGCTCACCGACGCGGAGATCGAGGCGCTGTCCGCGAAAATCATCGCCGCGGCGGCAAAGCTCGGTGCGAGACTTCGGGGGTAGGATGGACCGCAAACCCTTCCTGGAACGCTGGCTCGAACAGGGCCTGTTCAGCTCCCGCTGGCTGATGGCGCCCTTCTATGTGGGCCTGGCCGGCACGCTTCTGGTTCTGCTCTACGCCTTTGTGCTGGAGATCGTGCACAAGCTTCAGAAATGGACGTGGAGCCAGGTAACACCCGACGACGCCATCCTGCTGACGCTCAGCCTGATCGACCTGTCGCTGGCGGCCAATCTCGTCCTGATCGTCATTTTCTCGGGCTATGAAAATTTCGTCTCAAAGCTTGATGTCGGCGACCACGAAGACCGTCCCGAGTGGATGGGCACGGTGGATTTCTCGACCCTGAAGCAGAAGCTCATCGCCTCGATCGTGGCGATCAGCGCCATCGCCCTTCTGAAGGCCTTCCTGGAACTCAGCCACGTGGGCGCGGTGCTCGACCAACCGCGCATGATGTGGCTGGTCATCATCCACCTGACCTTCGTGGCGTCAGGCGTGCTGCTAGGCCTGATGGATTATCTCACCAGCCGGTCGAGCAAGCACTAATTCGTCACCCCCGTGCTAGTCACGGGGGCCGGACGACGGCCCAGGCTGTGCGCTTGCCGCCGCCCGCAGGGCGGCGAATGCGCGATCTGAATGGCGGACCGTCAGGCCCCCGGAACAAGTCCGGGGGTGACGTCCTTTTTGAAGGTTTTACCCCCGCCCGCGGCTGCCGCCCGGCCGTTGCGGCTTTGCGGAGAACTGACCGCCGGGCTTGATGGCGGTGCCAGACTTGAACTCGTTGTGCTGTGGCGTCTTGGAGCCCGCCGCCTTTTTCTGGGCAAGCAGGCGCGCCATCACATCGTGCGTGGCGTTGGATTTGTCTTTGTTGTCGGTCATTTCAGGTACCCGTGTGTGGTGGCGCGCGCGGGCGCTCGTCGATGGAACGGTTTGGCGTTCGCTGACTAGATCACGGGACCCTCTCCTCTGGTTGGAGCGCCAAAGGTAAGGCGCTCGCAGCCGAAGGCAACCCCTAGAGCGGAATGATGTTCCGCTGGCGGCTGTAGGACAGGTAGCCGACGTTGGCCCCAAGCCTGGCGCCCAGGCCCGCGCGGATCGGGGCCATGGTTATGCCGTCGGCGCGCTGATAGTTCACGCCCAGGCCGCCGACCAGATAGGCCGAACCCTCGGCGCCCGGGAAACGCCGGAACACCGCGTCCGGATACTGCAGGTCGTAGCAGAGGGTGAAAACGCGGCTGGCGTTGCCGCCGACATCGAAGCCCACCGTCGGCCCCTGCCAGAACACCGGCATGGGTTCCTGGCCCTTCATGTGCAAGAGGCCGCGCCCGTAGCGCACGCCCAAAGTCATCGCGCCCGAGGCTTCCTCTCCGGCGATATAGCCGGTGGGCCGGCCGTTGTCGGCGAACATCCGCTCGATGGCCGCGCCGGCGTTCTCGGCCGTGACGCCGAAGAAGTCGGAGACGGCCGGGGCCAGTTCCTCACGGGTATAGGTCTGGGCGACCCGCGCATCCTGCTTGAGGCCCGCCCGCGTCGAGGCGCAGCCGGTGACGGCCATGGCCATGCCCGTGGTCAGGCCCGTGGTGATCAATGCTCTGCGGTTCATCTTTAGAATCCTCCGACGCATCTCGCCCAGTCGATTGCCGGGATGATCAGGGAAGTTGGCTTAATAGCGGCTTAACCACGCCCCAACGGGCCTCGCCCCGGCCCGCGGATGTTGCTAGAGCGGGCGCCATGACGACCCCGCTTGCCCGCATCCGCAACTTCTCCATCGTGGCGCACATCGACCACGGCAAATCTACCCTGTCTGATCGCCTCATCCAGGAGACCGGCGGCCTCACCTCGCGCGAGATGAAGGAGCAGGTGCTGGACAACATGGAGATCGAGCGCGAGCGCGGGATCACCATCAAGGCCCAGACCGTTCGCCTCACCTACAAGGCCCAGGACGGCGAGACCTACATCCTCAATCTGATGGACACCCCCGGCCACGTCGACTTCGCCTATGAGGTCAGCCGCTCGCTCGCCGCCTGCGAGGGCTCGATCCTGGTGGTGGACGCCTCTCAAGGAGTCGAGGCCCAGACTCTGGCCAATGTCTATCAGGCCATCGATAACGACCACGAACTCGTCCCGGTGCTCAACAAGATCGACCTCCCCGCCGCCGAGCCGGAACAGGTCCGCGCCCAGATCGAGGATGTCATTGGCATCGACGCCTCTCAGGCCGTGCTCTGTTCGGCCAAGACCGGCATCGGCATCACCGATGTCCTGGAGGCCATCGTCACCCGCCTTCCCGCCCCCAAGGGCGACATCAACGCGCCCTTGAAGGCCTTGCTGGTCGACGCCTGGTACGATCCCTATCTCGGCGTCGTCGTCCTGGTGCGGATTTTCGATGGCCTGCTGAAGGCCGGCATGACCATCAAGATGATGCAGACCGGCGCGACCTACCGCGTCGACAAGATCGGCGTCTTCACCCCCAAGGCCACCGATGTCGCAAGCCTTGGCCCCGGCGAAATCGGCTTCCTCACCGCCCAGATCAAGGAGGTCGCCGACGCCGCCGTCGGGGCCACCCTCACCGAGGATAAGCGCCAGACCGAAAACCCCCTCAAAGGGTTCAAGGAGGTGCAGCCGGTGGTGTTCTGCGGCCTCTTCCCGGTGGACGCCGCCGACTTCGAAGACCTGCGCGCCGCCGTCGGCCGCCTTCGCCTGAACGACGCCTCCTTCACCTATGAGATGGAAACCTCCGCGGCCCTTGGCTTTGGCTTCCGCTGCGGGTTCTTAGGGTTGCTGCACTTGGAGATCATCCAGGAGCGCCTCAGCCGCGAGTTCAACCTCGACCTGATCGCGACGGCGCCCTCCGTCATCTACAAGATCGGCCTGACCAACGGCGATGAGATCGACCTGCACAATCCGGCCGACATGCCCGATCCGGTGAAGATCGACTCCATCGCCGAGCCCTGGATCAAGGCGACCATCCTCACCCCCGACGAATACCTCGGCGCGGTCATCAAGCTCTGTCAGGACCGTCGCGGCGTTCAGAAGGAACTCAGCTACGTCGGCGCGCGCGCCCTGGTGGTCTACGACCTGCCGCTGAACGAGGTCGTGTTCGATTTCTACGACCGCCTCAAATCCATCTCCAAGGGCTACGCCTCCTTCGACTATCAGATCGAGGACTACCGCCAGGGCGATCTGGTGAAGATGAACGTCCTGGTCAACGCCGAGCCTGTCGACGCCCTTTCCATGCTGGTCCACCGCACCCGGGCCGAGCAGCGCGGCCGGAGCATGGTCGAGAAGATGAAGGACCTTATCCCGCCGCACATGTTCACCATCCCCATCCAGGCGGCGATCGGCGGCAAGATCATCGCCCGCGAGACGGTCCGCGCCCTGCGCAAGGACGTGACCGCCAAATGCTACGGGGGCGACGCCACCCGCAAGCGCAAGCTCCTCGACAAGCAAAAGGCCGGCAAGAAGAAGATGCGCCAGTTCGGCAAGGTCGACATCCCGCAGGAAGCCTTTATCGCGGCCCTGAAGATGGATGAGGATTAGGCGTCGGGCGCAAGGGCGCCTGACATCACGCCCGCGCCCCCGACGAGGCCGCTAATCACGAGGCGGGAACGGGGATCGCCGCCTCCAGCGACAGGAAATCGAGCGCATCGCGGATGGGGATGAAAAGGTTGATCCCGGTCGGAAGGCCCTCATCTCTGATCCCAAGAACGCAGATCGCCACCACCCGCCCGTTCT
The DNA here is from genome assembly GCA_002398405.1 of Caulobacteraceae bacterium UBA5005. Lineage (GTDB taxonomy): Bacteria > Pseudomonadota > Alphaproteobacteria > Caulobacterales > Caulobacteraceae > UBA5005. The sequence goes on along the minus strand of DGYN01000044.1, from coordinate 8,704 downwards.
TGTCGATCAGCGGTCCGCCGCTGTTGCCGCCATTGACGGTGACATCGCTCTGCAGATAGCGGAATCCATCCATGACGCGGTTGGCTGAAACGATCCCCCGCGTGACGGTGTTCTGAAATCCGCGATCGATCGGCGTGCCGATGGCGTAGACCTCTTCCCCCGTCGGAATGGCGCCCGTCCGCAGACCGAGCGGCTGACGATCACGCGAGCCGGTTTTAATAAGGGCGACATCCCGCCGCTTGTCCGACCGCACCACCTCGCCCTTGGTCTCGATTCCATCCGACCACCGGACCGTCACCACCTTGCTGTCATCTACGACGTGGTAGTTGGTGATCACATAACCTTCGGCGGACACCAGGAAACCGCTGCCGTGACTGTCGTCGTTGATGATGGCCACCACCGACCCCACTGCATCACTGATTGGCACGACCTCCCGGGAGGACAGGTTATTGACCAGCTTGATAATCGGCTGTGTGTAGACCTCCCGCGACTCCCCTGGCGCGGCCTCAGCCGGGGCGGTGAGCAGCGCCGTGAACGCTTGCGAGCTAATCAGCCGTGACGCGGCCCTGTCGAAGGCGATCAACTGCGGATCTGTCTGTTCTTTCCCCTCCTGAAGGACGAGCCCCTCGGTTTGGGTCCTCAGCACCACTTGACGCAGCTTGCGGTCATAAACCTCCCAGCTCACCGTCATCCCATAGGCGCTTCTCGCCACATCGCGCATTTCGCAGGCCGCAAAGGCGACGAAAATGCTCGCGCCAAGTTCCAACTCGGCCTCGCTGGTGTCGGTCTTGAACAGGGAAGAGTTGGATCCAGCCACTTCATGACCGGCCCGCGTCATCTGCCGCGCGAACGTTTGCGCGAGTTCCGCGGGCCTCAACAGGGGGACATCGGATCCGTAGTTGATGGGCGGTCCGCTTTCCGTCCGGCAATCGAACAAGCCCTCTCGCCCGACGACCTCGCCGCGCGCCTGTTGATCCTCGATCTTGGTGAACGCGATCTGCCGCTGAGTCTTGGGAGCCTGGGCCAGGGTCCCGACCGGCGCGACCGCCAGTGCGGCGGCGACGAGACCCGTCAGCAATCGCGCGATCATCCAAGCCCCCGCTCGCGTACAAACACAGAACATACTAATCAACCCTCGCGCGTGAAGGCAATATCCCTTTGCCAGGGAGTGAAACCGCAGTTTATTATGTTCCGTCTTTGTACACATTCGGCAAGGGGGCGAGTGTCAGTGCGGTGGTTGATATGTATCGCTCTATGGTTCGCGAGCGCATCGGCCGCGCTTGCGCAGGACGCGCTGGAGAAACCCACCTTCAGCATAGGCGCCATGGAGGTCTCGATCCCGCCTCGGACCCCAATCGGCGTGCTGGGAACCGGATTGCTCTGCGGGTTGCCTGAGCCTTGGCGATACGGAACCGATGTGCAGATTCCGGCTGACCTTCCCCAGGAACTCCATAAGGCAATGGTGTCCCAAGGGCACGGCATGGTCGAGGCGCCGTCGCGCTTGTTTGTAACGGAAAAGAGCACCGCCGACTTCGAGATCGGCGCGGAGATTTATGACCTGGACTACGATATCTGCCAGCGGATTGTGTTGGTTAGGAACTTCACCGTTACGGTCGCCATGAGGGTGAAATGGGAGGTGTATTCCCGCCGCGATCGAAAGGTCATTTTGCGCTTCGAGACCGCCGAAAAGTTCCGTGAGAATTCGGTTCCTCTGGATCAGGTTGGCTCCTCGGTTCTGACCCGCGCGTTTGTCTTGAACGCAGCCCGTTTCTCGAGCTCCGAAGAGGTCCGCAAGCTAAAGTCTGAAAAGGCCCAGACGGCTGAGGCCGTGAAGGTCTACACCCAGCCGGTGATCAAGCTGGTCAATCCCATGACGGCCCGCCAGCAAACGCCGATCAGCGATGCGGTGGGGTCGGTCGTCGCCGTCTTCGGCGACGGCGGCCATGGCAGCGGATTTCTGGTCTCGGCCGAAGGCTATCTGATCACCAACCATCACGTGGTCGAAAACGCAAAATTCGTGAAAATTCGCTGGTCGGACGACTTTGAGACCGTGGGCGAGGTGGTGCGGTCGGACAAGCGGCGGGACGTCGCCCTGATCAAGGCCGACCCGCGGGGCCGCCAGCCGCTGGGCCTGCGTTCGGGTCCCGTGCCGACCGGAGACGAGGTCTATGCGATCGGCGCCCCGCTCGACCCGGCGCTGCAGAATACGGTCACACGGGGAATAGTGTCGGCGAACCGGGTCATAGACGGCTTTACGTTCTTGCAGAGCGATGTGCAGGTCATCGGCGGCAACAGCGGCGGTCCGCTGATCGATCGCAACGGGCGCGTGGTGGCGATCTGCGTATCGGGGAAGCTTGACCCTAACAGCGGCGCGACGACAGGGATCAATTTCTTCATCCCGATCCGCGACGCCCTGGATTTCCTTTCCCTGGAGGCGGCCGTCCCCGTTCCGGCGTCGTGATTTGGAGCCGTCGGCCGCGACACATCGCCTATTCAATCTGTCACCGACTTCCGCTACATAGCCCCCGCTCCCTCATGGATGCGCCACCCCCAACCCGCCGCGAGCCTCGCGGCGCTTGCCGAAAGACTCATGCAGCAACTTAAAAACATCCCCGATTTCGCCGACCGCCAGCAGGCCGCCCGCGCCGCCAAGCAGGCTATCCTCGAGAAGTTCAAACCCAAGCCGATGATCCGCGCCGTCGAGCCGATCGACCGCGAAGCCGAACGCGCCGCCAAGGCTGAAGCCATTCGGGCTCAAAGGGCTGCCGAAAAGGCCGCCAAGGAACAGGCCAGGATGCAGGCCATCGCCACTCAGGTGCAGGCCAAGATCGAAGCCGAAGCCAGCGAAGACGCCGTCAAGCGCGCCGAGCGCAAGGAGCGTAAGGCGGCCATGAAGGAAGCGGCCCGCGCCAAGCGCGAAGCCAAGCAGGCGGCCCGGCGCTAACCTGCCAGGTTGGAGGCGGGGATCGAGAAGGCGCAGCTAAAGCCTTCCGTCCCGCCGCCGAGCTCCAGCCGGCCGCCGAGCTGATCCTCGACCGACCGCTCGATCATCTTAAGGCCAAAGCCGCGCTTGATCGGACCGGCCGGCGCCGGCGCGCCCTTTTCCCGCCAGTCGAATTCCAGGTCCCGTGACGCCGACAGGCGCCAGCGGATATCGACCGTTCCGCCGCTGGCCAAGGCCCCGTACTTGGCGGCGTTGGTGGAAAGCTCGTGGATGGCCATGGAAATAGACTGCGCCGCCTTGGCCGAAAGCGCGATGGCGGGCCCCTGAATGGAAACCCGGGACGACTCCTCCCCGCCGTAGGGCCGCATTTCTTCCTGGACGATGCTCATCAGGTCGGCGCCGTGCCAGCGGCTCTTGGACAGCAGCCGGTGGGCGTTGGCGAGCGCGCCGATGCGGCCGTTGAGGATCTTGCGATAGGCCTCCAGGCTGTCGGCCTTGGTCAGGCGCACGGCGGCCTGAACCACGCTCATCAGGTTGGCCGCGCGGTGATCGACCTCGGCGGCCAGCAGGCCCAGCCGCTCGGCGGCCGCGCGTTTGCCGGTGATGTCCTCGACGGTGCCCACATAGCGCACCGCCATGACCTCCCCCTGGTGCTCTTCGAAAATGGCCTCCCCGTGCGCCCTCACCCAGCGCACCTCGCCGTCCGGGCGGATGATCCGGTATTCATAGGGCGGGCGATCGCGAATCTCCGGGTCGAGGGCGCGGGCCGATTGGGCCCGTGTCCCGGCCGCGTCCTCGGGATGGATGGTCGCGCGGACGGCCTCGATGGTCAGGTCCTTCTGCGGAAAGCCGAAAATCTCCTTGGCGCGCGGGCTGTAAACGATGGTGTCATTCACCCGGTCCCAGTCCCACACCCCCAGCTCCGAGGCGCGGGTGGCGATATCCAGCCGCCCTTCACTATCCTTGAGGGCCAGTTCGGCCTGCCGCCGCTCGGTGATGTCCTGGCTGACGCACAGGTAACAGGGCCGCCCTTCCAGCTCGACCAGCGAGATCACCGAGGCGGTCAGGAACTCCCGCCCGTCCTTGGTGCGGTTGCGGAACTCGCCCCGCCAGGCGCCCTTTTCCCGCACGATGCCGTCGACCTCGGCGATCAGGCGTCCGCTCTCCTCCTCCGGATAGGCATTGAGGATTGCGACATGACGCCCGGCAAGCTCGCCTTCGCCGTAACCGAACATTCGGTCCGCGGCGGGGTTGGTGTAGAGGATGACATCGTGCTGATCGACCAGGAACACGGCCTCGGCCATGCTTTGCAGCAACAGGCGATAAACATCGCCCGCCTCCCCCGGCGAGCGAGCGCCCTGAGCCGATTGCCCCCAAAGCCGCATCATGGCGCGATGATAGCCTCCCCGGTCTTGCGCGTCAGTGAAACACTGAGTCCGATGTTTAAGTTGCGGCGATAGGGCGCCACCCCCTGTCCCACACCCAAAGCGCCAACCAGCAGGCCATGGCCCAGGCGCCGCCCAGGCACCAGCCGGCCAGCACGTCGCTCGCCCAGTGTACGCCCAGGAACACCCGTGAGCAGCCCACCATGATCGTGGCGATGATGGCGGTGATCAGGGCGAAGGCCCGGACGCGGCGCTTTTGGGCGAAACTTGCGATCAGCGCGCCCAGGGTCAGATAGATCGCCGCCGACAGCATCGAGTGGCCGGAGGGGAAGCTGGCGTTTTCCACCTCGACGATGCGGTAGATCTCCTCCGGGCGCGTGCGGTCGAAGATCGCCTTCAGTGACTGGCTCCAGGCGACGCCGCCCAGGGACGCCAGCACCAGGATGCTGGCCTGGCGAAAGTGCTTCAGGCTGGCGAACAGGCCGCCGACCACCAGGACGACAAAGGTCAGGACGGCGATTGAGCCCAGCGCGGTGATATCCGCCGCCGCCGTGGTCAGCCAGTCCGGCCCGATCGGATCATTGGGCCCGGCCGGAACCCGCAAGGCGTTCAGCACCGCATGGTCGATGGCCTGGGTGTCCCCCTCGGCGACATCGTCGGCGATCTCCAGGAACGAGCCGGTCAGAAGGGCCAGGGTCAACAGCGCGCCCACGGCCATGGCCTCCCGGCGGGCGAAACGGGCTGCTTTCAGGAAATGGCCGCCGATCACCTAGATCGCCTCCAGGCCGAAGCCGACGCCGAGCATCGAGACGCTGCCCGCGTCGATGACGTCGGTGAAGAAGGCTGGTACCTCCTCGTGCCCACCGGCCCCCAGCACATAAAGCAGCGGCAGCCAGTGTTCGTCGGTGGGGATGGACAGGTTCGCGTCCTCGCTCAAGGCCGGACCCAGGAGCAGGCTGTCATGGTCGCGCGCCACGATCGCGCGCTTCACCGTGTCGTTGAACCGCACGGCCCAATCCAGGGCTGGGACGGGGCCCGATAGGTCAGCGGCCCGAAGGTTGTGCACCACATCCCCCGACCCCGCGATCATCACCCCTTCGTCGCGCAATTCAGCGAGCCTTTGCCCAACGGCGTAGTGGAAGACCGGCGGCTGGGTGGCGTCGATGGCCAGCTGCACCACCGGAATATCTGCGCCCGGAAAGACATGCATCAGCACCGACCAGGTCCCGTGGTCCAGGCCCCAGTCCTGGTCCCTGGCGACCGGGATAGGTTTCAGAAGGTCGATGACCCGTTCCGCCAGCCAGGGATCACCGCGAGCCGGATAGGCGATGTCATAGAGCGGCTTTGGAAAACCGTAGAAGTCATGGATGGTCCGCGGCGTCTCCATGGCTGTGACCGCCGTCTGCTGCACAAACCAGTGGGCCGAGACCATCAGGATCGCCTTGGGCCTTTGCAGCCCCGCGCCGAGCTCGCGCCAGGCGTCCGCGAACGGCCCGCCAAGCGCGTTCATCGGGTTGCCGTGGCCGAAGAATATCGCCGGGGCGCGGGGAACGCGTTCGCTCATGATTGGGAAACGCCCGGCCGGCCGTCCTGGTCGTCCAGCACCTCGGCGGCGTCCTCGTTAAGCGCCCGCCCCTCGCGGCGGGGTTGGGTGAGCGGCGCGGGCTGGGTTGTCTTGATGTTGCCGCGCATCAGCGAAAGCCCTGCGCGCAGGCCCCCGGCGATCTGCAACTCCAGCCTTTCGATATCGCGACGGCGGACATCTTCCACCGCCTCAGCCGCGATCTCGGCCTCGAAGCCCAGGCCCTTCAAGACCTCGCCGCCGAATACCAGGGCCGATTCCAGGGTCTCGCGGATCTGGTAGTCGACACCCTTCTCGATCAGCCGCAGCACGTGGCCCCGGTCATAGGCGCGGACGAACAGCTTGGTCAGGGGAAACTCCGACCGCACCAACTCGACGATCCTGTCGGCGACTTCCGGCTTTTCCACGCAGAACAGGATCGCCTCCGCCTCCGCCGCCCCCGAAGCCCGCAGAACGTCCAGCCGGGCGCCGTCGCCGTAATAGACCTTGAACCCGAAGTTCCCCGCCGCCTTGATCATGTCGACGTCGATCTCGATCAGCGAGACATCAACCCCCCTGGCCAGCAAGGGCTGGCTGACCACCTGGGCGAAGCGGCCAAAGCCGATCATCAAGACCCGCGCCTGCAGGCCGTCGGGGGTGTCGATCCCCTCGAGCGAGACCTTGGCCGGCGGCATCAGCTTCCTGACGGCGATCGAGACCAGCGGCGTGAAGGCCATGGAGAGGATCACCACCGCTGTCATCATGGCGCTGATCCGCTGATCGAACACCCCCACCGCCAGGGCCGAGGCATAGAGCACAAAGGCGAACTCCCCGCCCTGGGCGAACAGGGCGGCCCGCTCCAGGGCCTCGCGGTGGTCGGCCTTGAACAGCCGCGCGATGACATAGATGCCCAGCGCCTTGACCACCATGAAGGCTATCAGGCCCATGGCGATCATCCGCCACTCCTGCGCCACCACCCCAAGGTTCAGGGACATGCCGACGCTGAGGAAAAACAGCCCCAGCAGGATGCCCCGGAACGGCTCGACGTCCGCCTCCAGCTGATGCCGGAAGGTCGATTCCGACAACAGCACCCCGGCGACGAAGGCTCCCATGGCCATCGAGAGCCCGCCCCATTCCATGAACAGGGCCGCGCCCAGAACCACCAGCAGGGCCGCGGCGGTCATCACCTCCCGCGCCCCGACCCTGGCCATGATTCCGAACAGGGGATTGAGCAGCCAGCGCCCCGCCCCCACCAGGGCCGCCACCGAGGCCAGGCTGATCAGCACCGCCAGCCAGATCGGCCGCGCCTCCGGATCGGGCGTCCCCTGCATGGAACCCAGCACCGCGACGATAGCCAGCAGCGGCACCACCGCCAGGTCCTCCAGCAACAGCACCGACACCGCCCTCTGGCCGTGCGGCGTCGCGGTCTCCCCCCGCTCGTCCAGCATCTGCATGATCACGGCGGTGGAGGACATGACAAAGCCCATGGCCCCGATGAAGGCCACCGGCGGTGAAAAGCCTCCCAGGATCGCGACGCCCGTGAGCAGCAGGCCGCAGGTCACGACCTGCGCGGCGCCCAGGCCAAAGATGTCCCGCTTCAGCGCCCACAGCTTCCTGGGCCGCATCTCCAGCCCGATGATGAACAGGAACATGACGACGCCCAGCTCGGCGACGTGCAGGATGGCTTCTGGATCGGTGAACAGGCCCAGGCCGAACGGCCCGATCGCCAGGCCCGCCGCCAGGTATCCCAGCACCGAACCCAGCCCGAGCTTGCGGAACACGGGCACGGCGACGACGCCGGCGGCCAGCAGGGCCACCACGTGTCCAAGGCCGATCCCCGTCGCTTCAGCCGCCATCGATTCCGCTGCCCTTCGTATCAATGCTACCCGCCTTGACCAGCGGGCGCAAAAGGGGTTGGCGTGACCGCAAAAGGGAGAACGCCATGAAGACCAGAGCCGCCGTCGCCTTCGAGGCCAAAAAGCCGCTGGAGATCGTCGAGGTCGACCTGGAAGGGCCCAAGGCCTTCGAGGTCCTGGTCGAGATCAAGGCAACGGGGATCTGCCACACCGACGCCTACACCCTGGACGGTCTGGACAGCGAAGGGCTCTTCCCCTCGATCCTCGGCCACGAGGGCGCTGGCGTCGTCCTCGAGGTCGGCGCAGGCGTCACCAGCGTCAAACCCGGCGACCATGTGATCCCGCTCTACACGCCCGAATGCCGCAGTTGCAAAAGCTGCCTCTCGCGCAAGACCAACCTCTGCACCGCCATCCGCGCCACCCAAGGCAAGGGCCAGATGCCCGACGGCACCAGCCGCTTTTCCTACAAGGGAAGCACGATCCACCACTACATGGGCTGCTCGACCTTTTCGAACCACACCGTCCTGCCGGAGATCGCGGTGGCGAAAATCCGCTCTGACGCCCCCTTCGACAAGGCCTGCTACATCGGCTGCGGCGTCACCACCGGGGTCGGCGCGGTGGTCAATACGGCCAATGTCGAGGCGGGCGCCAACTGCGTGGTCTTTGGCCTCGGCGGCATCGGCCTCAATGTTCTCCAGGGCCTGAAGATGGTGGGCGCCGACAGGATCATCGGCGTCGACATCAACCCGGCCCGCGAGGCCTGGGGCAAGCGCTTCGGCATGACCCACTTCGTCAATCCGGCCACGATCGAGGGCGATCTCGTCGCCCACCTGGTGGCCCTCACCGACGGCGGCGCCGACTACACCTTCGACTGCACCGGCAACACCACGGTGATGCGCCAGGCCCTGGAGGCCTGCCATCGCGGCTGGGGCGAGAGCATCATCATCGGGGTGGCCGA
>DGYN01000058.1 GCA_002398405.1 Caulobacteraceae bacterium UBA5005 | reverse complement strand
CTTGGGCGCCGGCGCAAAAGGCGCCCGCCGCCCCGGCGCCCAAGGCCCCGGCCGCCAAACAGGCCGCCGCGCCGCCTCCCAAGGCCGCACCCCCGCCCGCGAAAGGCTAGACCTCACGACGCCTACGCCGCCCTTGCCTGCGGCATTCGGGTGGGTATTGCCTGATACCTTGCATGAACTCATAGTCTGTGCTTTTCTGCATCCGTTCGATCCCGGGGCCGCCTCGTACGCCTTGGGGACATCCTGCCAGGGGAGCTGAAAAGCCCATGAACCGCATCGCCGTCACCGCCTGCATCGCCATCGGCGCCGCCGCTGTCGCCTTCACCGGCCTCAGCGCCGCCGCTGGCCAGTCCGGCCCCCGCACCTTCTCCTGGGCCGGAGACAGCCTGAGCATCGCGACGCCTGGCCAGGTGACCTTCACCCAAAGCCCCACGGCGCGCATCGTGGTGAGCGGACCGGCTGACGCGGTCTCACGCGTCTATGTCGAGGGCAACCGCATCGGCTACAACCACAAAGGCCTGAACTGGTGGCGGAGCTGGCGCCATACCGAGGGCCTGCGCATCGACGTCTCCGGCCCGCACCTTCGCCGCCTAGCCGCCCATGCCGGGACGGACCTGGATATCCGCGACCTGCATGAGGACATCCTTTCGCTCAGCGTCCACTCCGGCGCCGACGTCAACGCCCGCGCCAACCTCCGCATCCTCAGCGCCCAGGTCCATTCCGGCGCCGATCTGAGCGCCTCGGGCCGGGCCGACCGGCTGGACCTGTCGGTGCACAGCGGCGGCGACGCCCATCTGGGAGATTTCATCGCCGACCACGTTCAGGTCAGGGTCCACAGCGGCGCGGACGCCATCGTCAATCCGCGGCTTTCGGCCGACGCCGCGGCCCACTCCGGCGGCGACATCCGCCTGGTCAGCCGGCCTGCGAACTTGCACACCCAGCGCCACTCGGGCGGGGATATCCGTATTCCATAGGAACTGGGGCCCTTGCGCCGCTAGGCGCGGCGCGCTTCAGTGCGGCTAAGGTTCACCAGAAACCTCGCCGGGAAACGCGCCATGCTCCGCTTCAGCCTCATCGCGGCCGCCGCCGTCGCGCTCACCCTTGCCGCCTGCCAGAAGGTCGACGACGCCGCCAAGGTCGACGGCGCGCGCATCGAGGCCGCCGAGGGCAACGGCGAATGGCTCTCCTACGGCCGCACCTACTCGGAGCAGCGCCATTCGCCGCTCACCAAGGTCAATGCGGAGAACGTCAGCCAACTGGGCCTCGCCTGGTTCGCCGAGTTCGACACCGATCGCGGCCAGGAAGCGACTCCCATCGTCGTCGACGGGGTCCTCTACACCACCACCTCCTGGTCCAAGGTCCACGCCTTCAACGCCAAGACCGGCGAGAAGCTCTGGTCCTATGACCCGCAGGTCAACCGCGCCAAGGGGTTCGACGCCTGCTGCGATGTGGTGAACCGCGGCGTCGCGGTGTGGCAAGGCCGGGTCTATGTGGGGACTCTGGACGGGCGCCTGGTGGCCCTCAACGCCTCCACCGGCAAGCCCGATTGGACGGTCCAGACCACCGACAACGCCCAGCCCTACACCATCACCGGCGCGCCCCGGGTCATCAAAGGCAAGGTCCTGATCGGCAATGGCGGGGCCGAGTACGGGGTCCGCGGCTACATCACCGCCTATGACGCGGCGAGCGGCAAACAGGCCTGGCGCTTCTACACCACCCCCAATCCAAAGGGCGAGGCGGACGGCGCGGCCTCCGACAAGGTCATCGCCGAAAAGACCAAGGCCACCTGGTTTGGCGAAGGCTGGAAGGCCACCGGGGGCGGCGGCACCGTCTGGGACGCCATGGCCTACGACCCGGCGCTGGACCTCCTCTACATCGGCGTCGGCAACGGCAGCCCCTGGAACCACAAGGTCCGCTCCGACGGCAAGGGCGACAACCTCTTCGTCTCCTCCATCGTGGCCTTGAGACCCGACACCGGCGAATACGTCTGGCACTATCAGACCACGCCCGGCGAAAGCTGGGACTACACCGCCACCCAGCACATCATGCTGGCGGACCTACCCATCGACGGCGCCACCCGCCGCGTCGTGATGCAGGCCCCCAAGAACGGCTTCTTCTACGTTCTCGACGCCAGGACCGGCGCCTTCATCAGCGCCAAGCCCTACACCACCATCAACTGGGCGACCGGCGTCGATCAGACCGGCCGCCCGGCGGAGGTCCCCGGCGCCCGTTATCCCGCGTCCCCGTTCCTGGCGCTCCCCGGCCCCTACGGCGCCCATAACTGGCACCCGATGGCCTTCAATCCGAAGGAGGGCCTCGTCTACATCCCGGTGATCGACATGCCCTACGCCTATGGCGACGATCCCGGCTACAGGCACACCCAGGGCGCCTGGAACACCGCCATCGACAGCGTGGTCAACGCCCTTCCCACCGACGCCGCCACCGCCAAGGCCGTGCAGGCCATGATGGGCGGCAAGCTCGTCGCCTGGGATCCGGTTGCGCAGAAGGCCCGCTGGACCGTCAAGCACGCCTACTACTGGAACGCCGGCGTCCTCTCGACGGCGGGCGGCCTCGTCTTCCAGGGCGACGCCGAGGGCAAGTTCGCGGCCTATGGCGCCGCCGACGGCAAGCCGCTGTGGAGCCACGATGCGGGGCAGGGGATCATCGCCCCTGCGTCCACCTACGAGATCGACGGCGAGCAATATGTGGCGGTGATGGTCGGCCAGGGCGGCGCGGGCGCCACCTCGGCCAATTCCCTGATGGGCAACAGGCCCCGCCTTCCGGGCCGCCTGCTGGTGTTCAAACTCGGCGGGACCGCGACCGCGCCCAAGTATGAAATCCCCGAAGTCCCCACCCTCGACCTCTCAGCAGTCAAGACCACCGGCGACGCCGAGCGGGGCTTCCGCACCTTCCAGGCCTTCTGCCAGGTCTGCCACGACGGCCGGGCGGCGGGGAATTTCATGCCGGACCTGAAGAAGTCGCCGATGATCCTCTCCGCCGAAAGCTTCAAGGGCGTGGTCATCGACGGCCTCAACGCCCCCAAGGGCATGGCCAGCTTCAGCCGCTTCCTCAACGCGACCCAGGCCGAAGACATCCGCGCCTTCATCCTCCAGGAAGCCAAGGCGACGGCCGCGCCGCCCAGCAAGGGTTAGACGCTAGCCAAAATCCTTCCCCTACGGGGAAGGATCAGGTCGCGCGATCAGGGGCTGAAACTAAATCCTTCACCGTAGGGGAAGGGGGACCGCGAAGCGGTGGATGGGGTCAGTCCAGGAGCGCCTGGCGGATAGCATCTAGGGCGCTGTCGATGTCGGACAACACCAGTTGCGCCGGGATTCTCAAAGTACGCACGCCACGCAGTTCCAACCACGCATCGCGCCGGGCATCACTCTGTGGGCGCTCCCCAATCCAGTGCGCGGCGCCGTCCACCTCAATCGCCAGCTTCCGCTCGTCGCAATAGAAATCCAGCACATAAGGCCCGATCGGATGCTGCCGGCGGATATGAAAACCCTCTGCTCGCCAGGTCTTCAGACACCGCCACAACAAGACCTCCGGCAGGTTCATCGCCTTGCGAAACCGCCGCGCCCTTGTCTTCGTAGATCGCGGCGCGTCCAACCCCATCCACCGCCGTTCGGCGGTCCCCCTTCCCCAACGGGGAAGGAATAGATCACACGACCAGGGGCTGAAACTAAATCCTTCCCCGTTGGGGAAGGGGG
>DGYN01000106.1:34277-34397 GCA_002398405.1 Caulobacteraceae bacterium UBA5005 | reverse complement strand
TGCCGCCCGGAACAGGGGTGATGGCGCCCGCGACCTGTTCCGCCGCCTCGTAGTCCACATCCCCCACCAGTCGGGTCTTGCCCGGGTTCTTGATCGACGGCACGCGGTTGATGCCGACGT
>DGYN01000106.1:25514-33966 GCA_002398405.1 Caulobacteraceae bacterium UBA5005 | reverse complement strand
AGCAACTGCGCCACGGGCTTGCCAACCAGGTTGGAGCGTCCAACCACCACGGCGTGCTTGCCCGCCAGTTTGCCGCCCAGAACATCGCGAGCCAGGATCACGCAGCCCGAAGGCGTGCAGGCGGTCAGGGCGGGCAGACCGCTGGCCAGTCGGCCGGCGTTCAGCACCGTCAGTCCATCCACGTCCTTGTCAGGGTGAATGGCCGCCACAACGTCGGCCTGGCTGATGTGATCAGGCACCGGGAACTGGACAAGGATGCCGTGGATTGTGGGATCGCGATTGAGCTCGGTCACCAGCTTGAGAAGGTCAGCCTGGCTTGTCTGTTCTGGCAGGCGATGGGTGACCGACTTCATGCCCGTGGCTTCCGTCTGCTCACCCTTGTTGCGCACATAGACCTGACTGGCCGGGTCTTCACCCACCAGCACCACGGCCAGGCCCGGGGTTAGTCCGTGCTCGGCCTTGAGCCGTGCAACCTCCGCCGTGACCTGCTCGCGCAGAGTCGCCGCAAATGCCTTGCCGTCGATTATGGTCGCCATGACGCGGTTTATGAGATCACCTGCGAGTCCGCGCAACCTTAACCTCGAAGGGCCGTTTCGACCGCCATGGACCTGACCCAAGCCTTCACCAGTTTCGCCAACATGGTGGCGCGCCACACTGGCCGGCCGCTGACCTTCATCCTTTGCATTACCGTGGTCGTCCTGTGGGCTGTCAGCGGCCCGCTGTTCAAGTTTTCGGACACATGGCAGCTGGTGATCAACACCTCGACGACGATCATAACCTTCCTGATGGTGTTCCTGATCCAGAACACCCAGAACCGCGACAACGCCGCCATCCAGGCGAAGCTCGACGAACTGATCCGCGTGACCAACGCCAAGAACGGCTTCATCGGCATCGAAAAGCTGACCGACAAGGAGCTGGAGGCCCTGCGCGCCCTCATGCAACCGACCCCGGCCGAGGTCGAGCGCCAGAAGCAGATCGCCGCCCTCTCCAAGCCCACGCCCGAGGAACTGGAACGTCAGCGCAAACTGCGGGAGCTTCGCCGCGCCACCCCGGCGGAAGAGCTTCAGCGCCGCGAACAGCTGCGCGAGCGCATGGCCGAATTCCGCAAGCGCAACGGCGATGTCTTCATTCCCATGCCGATGCCGCCCATGCCGCCCATGCCTGAGATGCGGGACTTCTTCGACGGGTCCAGCGTTTGGTTCGCCCCACCGCCTCCGCCGCCACCCGCGCCGCCGCCGCCCCCGGCCCGGCCCCCAGCACCGCCTCCCCCGCCTCCGCCGCCGGTTCCGCCACCGCCGCCGCGCTAGTCCCAACATCCATCGCCATCCCAGGGCTGGTCCCTGGGATTCATGGATTTGCTGCGCCCGCATCCTCCTTCGTATTGATGCTTGATGCTTGATGTTGTAAGAAAGGGCATGCGGACCACGCTATCCATCGATGACGACGTACTGGCTGAGGCGAAAGCGATCGCCCATCAACGTGGGGAAAGTATAGGCGAGGTTCTGTCCGCCTTGGCGCGAAAGGCGCTTCGCAAGCCTCAACCGGAAGCCCACCGCAATGGGGTTCCGCTCTTGCCTCGCCGCGATGCGAAAGCTTTGGTCACGCTGGAGGACGTCAACAAGCTCCGCGACGAGGGCTCGTGACCTTCCTGCTGGACGTCAATGTCCTGATCGCCCTGATTGATCCTACCCACGTTGGCCACGATGCGGCCCACCAATGGTTCGACGCCGAAGGCAGCCGGTCCTGGGCGACCTGTCCGATCACCGAAAACGGCGTCATCCGAATCGTGGGCAATCCCAAGTATCCCAACTACCCGGGCCCACCCTCGCTGGTCGCCAATATTGTATCGCGTTTGAGGGCGTTGCCCGGCCATGTCTTCTGGCGCGACGACATCAGCCTGGTGGATGCTCCGATCCTTGACCCAGAAAAGCTTCTCACTCCCACCCAGGTCACGGACAGCTACCTTCTCGCCTTAGCTGCCGCCCACCACGGCCGCCTGGCGACCTTCGACCGGCGCCTTTCGACGGCGGCCGTGAAAGGCGGCAAGGCCGCCCTCCACCTCATCCCAGGCTAACGCCCTAGAACCCGTACAGCGCCTTGTATTCCGCGTCCTTGGCCGCGATCTGCTTGGCGCAATCCACCATGACCTTGGCCTGTTTCCAGGTGGCGTCGTCCTGCATCTTGCCGTCCAGCATGACGACGCCGGTGCCGTCGGGCATGGCTTCCAGGATGCGCTTGGCGAAGATCACCTCATCCGGATCGGGCGAGAACACGCGTTTGGCGATGTCCACCTGGCTCGGATGCAGCGACCAGGCGCCCGCGCACCCCAACAGGAAGGCGTTGCGGAACTGCTGCTCGCAGGCTTCCGCGTCCGCGATATCCCCGAACGGGCCATAGAAGGCCTTGATGCCATAGGCCGCGCAGGCGTCGACCATCTTGGCGAAGGTGTAGTGCCAGATGTCCTGCTGGGCGGCGGCGCGCGGCTGCCCGTCCTCGCGCGGGTCCTCGATGACCTTGTAGAAGGGGTGCCCGCCCCCAACCCTGGTCGTCTTCATGCCCCGGCTGGCCGCCAGGTCCGCGGGACCCAGGCTGATCCCCTGCATCCTGGGCGAGGCCCCACAGATCGCTTCGATATTGTTGACCCCCTCCGGCGTCTCCAGGATGGCGTGCAAGAGGATGGGCTTTTTCACCCCATGCTTGGCCTCCAGCAAGGCCAGCTGCTGGTCCATGTAGTGGATGTCCCACGGCCCCTCGACCTTGGGGACCATAATCACGTCCAGCTTGTCGCCGACGCCGGCCACCAGGTCGTTCACGTCGTCCAGATGCCAGGGCGAGTTCAGGCAATTGACCCGGCTCCAGAACCCAACGCCCATGCCGGCGAAGTCGATGTCCCGGCCCATCTCCACCGCCCCGGCCCGCGCCGCCTCCTTGGCGTCGGCGGGGATGGCGTCTTCCAGGTTCGCCAGGATCACATCGACCCCCTTGGCGATCTCCGGAACCTTGGCGCGGATCTTTTCCAGGTGCGACGGCACGAAGTGGATCATCCGCTCGACCTTGACCGGCAAATCGCGCAGGGGCGCGGGCGCGCCGATGGCCAGGGGTTTGAAAAATCCGCGGGGGGTCTTTTGCATGAGCGGGGCCTTTCGCAACTGCGAACGCTTTTGCGGCGGCGCCGCTTGAGCGTCAAGCGCGCCCGATTTGATTCAAAGCTGAACCATTTCGTGGTTGAGGGCTGAATCATCCCGCCAGCCGGCGCACTGTAGTTCGGTGACAGTGCACTAATTAGCTTGAGCAGGCGCTTGCGATCGGGCGAGATGGCGGACGCTAATTAGTGCACTGTCACCGAATTACACCCACGGGAGGAAGACGGATGTCCAAGCGCGCGTTCCAGATCGCTACCCTCGCCGCGCTCCTGGCGGCCCCCATCGCCCTAGCCCAGCCGCCGGCCGCCGTGAATGTGGTGATCACGCCCCAGAATCTTGGCAATCGCACCTGGATGCTCGTCGGCCAGGGCGGCAACATCACGGTCATCGCCGGCGACGACGGGATCATCATGGTCGACAGCCAGTTCGGCCCCATGCACGGCGCGATCAAAACCGCCATCGGCAAGGTCTCGGACAAGCCGGTCCGCTATGTCGTCAACACCCATCTGCACGGCGACCACACCGGCGGCAACTCCGCCTTCTGGCTGGACGGAGCGACCATCGTCGGGACCGAGAACCTTCGCAAAAGCATGGCCGAAGGGACGGCCAACGCCCTCACCAACGCCAAGACGCCCCCCGCCCTGCAAAGCGCCCTGCCGACCCGCACCTATCGCGGCCAGACCACCCTGTCGGTCAAGGGCCGCACCGTGCGCCTGGTCGCCATGCCGACCGCCCATACCCGCGGCGACACCGCCGTCTGGGTCCCCGACGCCGACGTCCTGGCCACAGGCGACATCGTCTCGATCGGCAATCGCTATCCCAACATCGACGTCGGCGACGGCGGCGACATCGACGGCATGGTCCGCGCCGTCGAAGCCTACATCGCCCGCGCCACCGACAAGACCAAGGTCGTCCCCGGCCACGGCCCCCTGATGAGCAAGAAGGACCTGCAGACCTATCTGAAGCTCCTGGTGGACGCCCGCGCCGCCGTCGCCAAGGCCAAGGCCTCCGGCATGACCGAAGACCAGGTGGTGGCCGCCAAACCGCTGGCCGGCGACATCCAAGGGCGGGCCGGCGCCAACGACCAGGCGAGCGTCAACTTCGTGCGGTTGATCTATCGGTCGGTGGGGTGAGGAGCGGCCGCTGCGAAGCGGCGGCATGGAATGGCCAACGATTTGGCCATTCCCGCGACGAACGCCGAGGCCGGCGGCCGAGGCCGGAGCGCTGCTGGGGCGCGCCCTACCCCTTCTTCCCCAGCGGATGCTTCTCCGCCACCACCTTGGCCAGCCGGTCCCCCGCCACGTGCGTGTAGATCTGCGTCGTCGCGATATCGGCGTGCCCCAAGAGCTTCTGCACCGTCCGCAAATCCGCCCCGCCTTCCAAGAGGTGCGTCGCGAAGGCGTGCCGCAGCACGTGCGGGCTGACCTTCTCCCGGTCGATCCCGGCCAAAATCGCCGCCTCTTCCAGGAGCTGGGAGAACCGCCGCGGCGTTAGCCGCCCCGCCGCACCGCGCGAGGGAAACAGCCACGGGCTTTCCTTCACCCCCTTGGGCAGGAACTTCGCCCGCACCGCCAGATAGGCCTGCACCGCCGTCCGCGCCGGCCCGTTCAACGGCGCGAGCCGCTCCTTGCCGCCCTTGCCCTTGACGATCAGATAGGCCGGATCCCGCGCCAGGGCGGCCGCCGGCAGCCCCAGCGCCTCCGAAATCCGCATCCCCGAGGCATAAATCAGCTCGATGATGCAGCCGACGCGCACCCCCGCCGCCCCATCCTTCTCCCCCGCCGCCGCGATCAGCCGCTCCACCTCCTCGCGGGACAAAACCTTTGGCAAGGGCCGCCCCTGCTTGGGCGCATCGACCCGCCGCGAAGGATCATCCGTCCGCCACCCCTCCCCCAGCACGAACCGGTAGAACCCCCGGATCGACGCCCGCCGCCGCGCCGCCGTCGCCGGCGAAAGGCCCCGCTTTCCCAAGTCCGCGAACCAGGCCTCGATATCCTCAGCACTCGCCTTGTCGAGGCCTGTTCCCTTCCCCGCCAGGAACCCGCTCGCATCCGCCAGGTCCTTTTCATAGGCCATCAGGGTGTTGCGCGCCGCCGCCCGCTCCACCGCCATCATCTCAAGAAAGGCCTCGACCCACGCCTGGCTCATTTGGTCTTTCTTCCGCTGAAGCGCGACCTCGTGTAAACGGCCAAGCATACATGGAACCGCCCGACACCGACGACGCCTTGCGCCAGCGCACCATCGTTCTGGTCGGGCTGATGGGCGCAGGTAAGACCAGCGTTGGAAAACGCCTGGCGGTGGCGCTCGATCTGCCCTTCCGCGACGGTGACGAAGAGGTCGAACGGGCCGCCGGCCTGACCATCCCCGAGATCTTCGAACTCTATGGCGAGGAACGCTTCCGCGAGGGCGAGCGGCGGGTCATGGCCCGGCTGCTCAACGACCCGCCCCACGTCCTGGCCACCGGCGGCGGCGCCTTCATGGACCCGCTCACCCGCATGACCGTGCAGCAGAAGGCGGTCTCGGTCTGGCTCAAGGCCGACATCGAGACCCTCGCCAAGCGTGTCGCCCGCAAGGACACCCGCCCCCTGCTCAGCGGCAAGGACCCGGCCGAGGTGCTCACCGATCTCGCCAAGGTGCGCGAACCCATCTACGGCCTTGCCGACATCGTCATCGAAAGCGGCGAGCGCGCCCACGCCGCCACCGTCGAGGCCATCATCGAGGCCCTCAAGGCCCGCCTGTCCAAGGAGCCGGCATGACCCGCACGGTCAAGGTCGCGCTCGCCGGCCGCCCCTATGACGTCCTGATCGGCCAGGGCCTGATTGCCCGCGCGGGCGAGTTCGCCAAACCGTTGCTTAAGCGCGGCCGCATCGCCGTCGTCGCCGACGAGACCGTCATGCGCCTGCACGGCGCGGCCCTGGTCGCCGCCTTCGCCAAACAGGGCATCGACGCCCCGGTGATCTCCGTCCCCTCGGGAGAGGCCTCCAAGAGCTTCAACGAACTCGCCCGGGTTTCCGACCGCCTGCTGGAACTGGAACTCGACCGGGGCGACCTGGTGGCGGCCTTTGGCGGCGGCGTCGCCGGCGATCTCGCGGGGTTCGCGGCGGCGATCTACAAGCGCGGCATCGACTTCATCCAGATCCCCACCACCCTCCTGGCCCAGGTCGACAGCTCGGTCGGCGGCAAGACCGCCATCGACACCCCCCGGGGCAAAAACCTGGTCGGCGCCTTCCACCAGCCGCGCCTGGTCCTCGCCGACCTCGATGTCCTTTCGACCCTCCCCGACCGCGAGATGCGCGCCGGCTATGCCGAGGTGATCAAATACGGCCTGTTGGGCGACGCCGATTTCCTGACCTGGCTCGAAGCCGACGGCGGCAAGGTGCTCTCCCGCGATCCCGAGGCCCTGACCCGCGCCGTCGCGCGCTGCGTGGAAATGAAGGCCGAGATCGTCGCCGAGGACGAAAAGGAACAGGGCCGCCGCGCCTTGCTGAACCTTGGCCACACCTTCGGCCACGCCCTGGAGGCCGAGATCGGCTTTGGCGACGCCCTCCTGCACGGCGAGGCCGTCGGCCTTGGCATGGCCCAGGCCTTCCGCTTTTCCGCGGCCCTGGGCCTCTGCCCGCCGGACGATGCGAAACGCGCCGAGGCGGGCATCGCCGCGGCCGGCCTCCCCACTCGCCTGAGCGAGGTCGCCAACGGCGCACCCTTCGCCGCCGACCGCCTGATCGGCCACATGGCCAACGACAAGAAGGCCGAAGGCGGCAGGCTGACCTTCATCCTGGCCCGCAAGGCCGGCGAGGCCTTTGTCGAAAAGGCCGTCGATCCGGAGGCCCTCAAGGCCTTCCTGGTTTCCGAAGGAGCCACGCCTTGATCTTCTGGGCGATGATGGGGGCGCTGGCTCCCACCCTGATCATCCTGCTTGGCATCGGCGCCCTGATATCCGCCGCCGAGACCGCCATGACCGCCTCCAGCCGTGGCCGCATGCACCAGCTCGAGCGCGACGGCGACCTCGCGGCCAAGCTCGTCAACGAGATGATGGCCGATCAGGAGAACATGATCGGCGCCATTCTGCTCTCCAACAACGTCGTCAACATCGCCGCCTCGGCCGTGACCACCAGCGTCATGTCCGCCGCCTTCCCGGGGCCGCTCGGGATCGCCATCGCCACGGTGGTGATGACCGTCCTGATCGTCATCTTCGGCGAGATCCTGCCCAAGACCCTGGCCATCACGAGGCCCGAGGCCGTGGCCCGGTTCCTCGCCATCCCGACCTATTGGGTGGTCAAGATCTTCGGTCCCCTGGCCAGGGGCGCCCAGTGGATCGTGCGCAAGACGCTTGGCATCTTCGGGGTCAAGCTCGGCATGGAGATCGACGTCCTGGCGGCCCACGAGGAGATCCGCGGCGCGGTGGAATACCACCACTCCGAAGGCCTGGTGGAAGGCGGCGACCGCCGCATGCTGGGCGGCGTCCTGGACCTTTCGGAAATGGATGTTTCCGAGGTCATGGTCCATCGCAAGCAGATGGAGATGCTGGACGCCGGCCTCTCGGCCAAGGCCCTGATCGACGGGGCGCTCGCCAGCGGCCATTCCCGCATCCCGCTCTATCGCGACGAGCCGGAAAACATCGTTGGCGTCCTGCACGTCAAGGACCTGCTCGGCGCGCTTACCGCCGCCGCCGGCAAGCTCGCCAAGCTCGACATCGCCGCCATAGCCCGCGAACCCTGGTTCATCCCCGAGACCACCAATCTCAAGGACCAGCTCAACGCCTTCCTCAAGAAGAAGCAGCACTTCGCCCTGGTGGTCGACGAATACGGCGCCCTGCAGGGCCTGGTGACCCTGGAGGACATCCTGGAGGAGATCGTCGGCGAGATCGACGATGAGCACGATCAGGCCGTCGAGGGCGTCCGCGCCCAGGCCGACGGCTCGGTCCACGTCGACGGCCACGTCACCATCCGCGACCTCAACCGCGCCATGGACTGGGACCTGCCCGACAGCGAAGCCGTCACCGTCGCGGGCCTCGTCATCCACGAGGCCCAGACCATCCCCGAGCCCGGCCAGATGTTCATCTTCCACAAACACCGCTTCCAGGTCCTGCGCCGCAACCGCAACCAGATCACCGCCGTGTCGGTGAGCCCGCGCCTGGTCGAGGCGCCGGCGGAAGAAGCGTGAGCTTTCTCCGCATCGTCGCCGGCCACCGAAGCGGCGGCGGCGCCCAGACCTACCAAGCCAAGATTGAAAGGGCCGGCACGTCTTGGAAGTCCGAAGGGTTCATCGTGATCAGAGTCGCCTTGCTCGCCACGGCCTGGGCCGCGATC